>JAJWOH010000035.1:0-28299 GCA_021635485.1 Segatella copri
TTCCCAGCGAACCCATCTCTTTCTCTCTTTTCGCCGTCATCCCAATCGAGCCCGCCTCATTCTCTCCAGTCTGAGCCTGGTTAGCCTCTCCAGCCAGAGCCAAGTTAGCCCCTCCGGTTTGAGCCAAGTTAGCCCCTTCCGTTTGAGCCTGGTTAGCCCCTTTAGTTTGAGCCTGGTTAGCTCCTTTAGTTTGAGCTAAGTTAGCTTCTTTGGTCAAAGCCGAAGCCTGTCCCCCTCGAGCCTCCGTTCCAAGCGATTCCATCGCTTGTCCCCCTCTCAAGTCCTCCTTCACCCTCACAATCAGGTGAATATGATCAGGCATGATGCAAACCCTCCAAACCTCCACCTGGGGGTAATATTTATGAATCTTCGGAATCTCCTCCTTCGCGATGGCAATCCCAAGTTCAGAAAGCATCACTTTCGGCGCATCACCATCCCCAGGACGGGCATCCACCCGTCCCCACAGTTTCCCCAGCAGAGGCATGCGTCCCTCCACCACAAGCGTCAGCATATAAGTACCCCTTCCATGGTAATCATGCCATGGGCTTCTGCGTTTCATGGAGTGCTGGGTTTCATGCACCCTCAATCCTCTAGCTATAGCTTCATCTCTATCCATAATAAAATAAGTAAAAAGTAAATAATTAAAGCTCCCGCTCCCGTTTCTCCTGCAAGCCCGCCCCTCCAGCAAAGAAGCAAAGAAGGGAGCAGTCCCCCTCTCACCCCCGTTCCAAGCGATTCCATCGCTTGTCCCTCATCGCTTGTCCCTCATCGCTTGTCCTTCATCGCTTGTCCCTCATCACCAATCTTCACCATTCATCCCTGCCTTCTCCCTTCACAATCTCCTTCACCCGTTCCTCTATTTTCCTCCAAGGTTGCCCCAGGTTTACCGTCCTCACAAAGATGCGATGCCCCGTCTCCTTATACCTATAAGAAAAGTCGAAATCCTCATCCACGGTAGGGTAGACCAAAGCTCCGCAAGCATTCATAGTATGCGGCTTGCTCCGGTCTTCCTGGTTCATCACGTAAGAAAGAATCTGCGAGAGATGGTCCCTGCGAACCTTCTCCCTGCCGCCAAACTTCGAAACCAGCGCCTCGCGGTAAAACTTGGCATCAAGAATAAGCTTCTCCTGCGTATTCGGATTAAAAAGCGTCACGTCGGTTTCCATCATCGGTAGAGCCTCGCCAGCCTCCTTAAACATCATCCCGAAAGGTGAAAGCTGGAAATCAATATATTCCCGATGCACCTCAGGATACTCATCCCGGCAATTCTGCTTGCAGAAATTCATGAGGAATCGCTCAAAGATGCAGTTCATCCGGAAATCATCCTCCGTGAAATCCAAAAACTCCAGTCTGCCATCCTTATCCTTGCAGGGAAGGGTAGAGTCCCAAATCAACCGGCAGATATTAAGAACCAGCTTATAAAACCCGCTAAGCCTATGCTGAAGAAGCCGCCCCAGTAAACCTTCTGTAACCCGAATCTCCTCAATATGAGGAAATTTTGCCAAAGTCTTTCGCAACCTGGCTCTGATATTCTCATCAATTCCCTCTATCCTCATCAGTCTCTTCAAGGTAGAAAAGATAACCCGGTTGATGACTACATCCTGCGTAAGCTCATCTATCTGGCAGATGGTTTTGCCTTTTAGCTGCTTACCGCTTTTCAAAGTCTCAGCAAGATTCAGCTTGCCGCGAACGCCCTCCACTTCCTGTTCCTCAAACCGATACGCTCTCAAAAGTCCTTGGCGCAAAAGCCTATCGCAGGCGTTGAGCAAAACCATGGACAATAGGTTCTCCAGCGAATGGCATTTCTCGCCATCCACCTTTACCTTGTCAAGCTGGTCGCTTACGCCCCAGGCATAACAGAGCAGATAATATAGATTTTCAATTGGAATTTTCTGTTGCATTTCAGAACTTCAGTTTGTTGCAGATTAACTCATATTTATCCTCATCATCAAAGCAGATTTCACGAAGATACGGAAACAATTCATACTCACAGATATCGTTCCACCAGACAGAAAAATCTTCACAACCCTCTGCCTGACAGAAATAACTGTGCCCGATTTCCAGCCCTCGGTCGATGGTAGAAATTACCTCGTTGGCAGATTTTACCTTGCTTACTACCAGCTCTGCATTCTCCTGACTGATGCCTTTTTCTTCCAAAAAATTGATGAAGGCTTCGTTGAATTCCGGCTTGATAGGGCAGAAGCGGAACCGGCGCCGCAGGGCGTAATCTACGATGGCTAGCGAGCGGTCGGCCGTGTTCATGCAGCCTATCAGATAAACATTCTCGGGTACAAAGAAACGTTCGTCATCCTCGTTGCTGTAGGTCAGCTTAATGGCGTATTGCTTCTTGCGTTTGTCGGCCTCTATCAGCATCATCAGCTCACCCAGAATCTTGCTGATGTTTCCTCGGTTTATCTCGTCGATGATGAAGACAAACTGCTGGTCGGGCGAACGTCTTGCCTTGCTGCAGAAGTCAAAGAAAATGCCATTCCTCCGTTCAAAGCCGCCCTCCTCAGAAGGACGGATGCCCTGCACGAAATCCTCATAGCTGTAGGATTGATGAAACTGTACCATCTCGATATTCTCATCCTTCACAAAGCCAATCAGCTGATAGGCTATCTTTCTGGCCAGAAAGGTTTTGCCCACACCAGGTGCTCCCTCTAGGATGATGTTCTTCTTTGCCTTCAGCAGGGAAACAATCTTCTTGAATTGGCTGGCGCCGATGAATGGCTTATCTGGGTCTTTGTCAAACTCGTAAACAGGTTTGCCTTTCAGACCTTCGCAGAAGTTCAGAAATTCGATGTATTTTCTTACGTGGCATCTCAGGCTTGTCATTTGGTGCCTCTTGCCGTAGTCCAGTTCTTCGTCTATTCTGCCAGTCAGGAGTTTGCTCACTTCTGTAGCATCCTCTGCTTTCTTGATTTCCAATACCGAGTTTACCCCGCAAGCCTCTTTCGCTACCTTGCAGATAACCTTGTTTGAGCCAACGCTGGCATAGCCACCGGGCTTGGTTTTGTCTATTTTCAGAAATTCCAGAAAGGCTTCCTTTACCTGTTCCTGGCTTTTCCCTTCTAATTTAAAAATATTCTTATCTGCCATATTTATTGTCTTATTTATAAGTTGTTTTGTAATTATATTTTTAGTTGGATCTAAGAAGATCTAAATCCCATGGGTATCGATCTAAGAAGATCTAATTGATTTGTTCATTTCGATAGGATCATCTATCTTTGCAACGTGTTTGATAATTATATTGTAGAATTTAACAACGAAAATTATGGAAAAACAATGGATTTCAACTATTGAGCTGCTTAACTATCTGAAGGAACATCCTAATAAGGAGAAAGAATGCAGACTCAGTTTGGGCTATGGCCTAGGTTCCACCCATTATTGGTATTGGGACCCCAAGACAAACATGTTCATGCACTCCCGCGACTGGGATTTTGAGCCTTATACCGCAAGTCAAGTGGTTAAATGGTACGGGGAAGGCAAATGGAAGATTGAACAATGAATCATCCCGTAACCATGGCGTTGCTTCTTGTTGGGGAGCTTCGCAAGCGGGATTTATTGGAAGACGTAATTCTAGCAAATGACATTGGTAATCTTCGGGTTTGCACGCATTGCGGGAAGTTGATGAATGAGGGATGGACGTGTGTAGATTCTCCTTATTGTTCGGATAAGTGCTTGCTGGCTGATAATCCAGACCTTGATTTGGATAATCTGGCAAAAATGACAGAACAGGAACTGGATGCGTCTGAAATTTTCTGGACAGCATGGGAAGGCTGATAGTCTTCTCGAATTCTATTAGAGTGGGGGTGAACAAAAAGTTCATCCCCTTATTTGTTTTTTCTGCCATAAATCCTGATTTTACATTGCCCTTTCTCTTTATTCTACCTCCTCGCACATCGCCATCTCTGCGCCACGATAAATAACAACGAGCTGATGAAGCTTCGTTCTCTTTACTGATTCGCGCACGATGTCGCTATCGGCGTAGCGCCTTACCTGAGCAGAGGCTTCCTCGAAGAGATGGTTCAACTGCTCATCGCTGGTGCCCGGCTTACAATATTTCAGCTCCACGATGTAGGAATCTTCCATGTCCTTATAAATGTCGCAGAGGGGTAGGAGGAATATGTCGGCATAACCGCCATCGTTGTCCAGTTCCGAGATTGGACGGTAGAACTTGCATTGGCTCGTCATCGCCAGAGTGAAACCATGTACGTAGGCCTCGCCCTTCTGCTTGTCGCGCTGGGAGGAGAAGCGTTTCAGACAATCGGCTATGTAGGCAAAGTAGGGTTTGAATGCGCCTTCGTAGGCAAGCTTGCTCTCCAGTTGGGTTTTGTCGTATTGCTCAAAGGTGAGGTCGTTCTCCTTGTAGGTATCCAGCAGATAGGTGTACATCTGGTCGCGTACCACCTCGTTGGGAACCACAAAACGGGTGTTGCCCTGGTAGGTTCCGCCTATCGTTACCATGCCGAAATAAAAGAGCAGACTCAGGAAATTGTCAGGATCGTTGATGCGCTCGGCAGGGAAATTCTCCATCAGGGTTCCCGTGGTGTATCCCTTGGTTACAATATCCTGTATGATGCTGGCATCGTGGGCAAACTCCTTGTCATGGCGGATGAGCATGCGAATCTTATCGTAGTCGATGCGGATGTTGGTTTCCAACATGCTATCAGGAATATCATAATCGTTGCGAATGTAATTGTCCACAAAATTGAGCACCATCACGGAGTTGTACATGGTTGTCTTGCCATATCTTCTGATGCTGAAACAATAATTATCATACCATGGTTTCATCACTTCTATCAGCTCATCCACGCTATGGCGGAATGGCAGCACGCTAGAGTAATAAGCCAGCATTTCACGTACTTCATCCTCGGTAAATCCTACCATCTCGTTGAACTCAGGAGATAGGGAATAGTTGGTTCCAATGTTGAAACCGCTGGTCAGATCATCCATGGTTACGGGGCTTACTCCTGTAACGAAAACTCTGCCCAATGAATCGCCTGCGGCTCCCTTGATGGTATCGAAGAAATGGCGGAGATATCCCTCGCCGTGAGTCTGCTCGCGGTATCGGGTTTCATGCTCCTTGTGGGCAAGAATCTGATTGGTAAAATGATCGTATTCGTCGATGAAGAGATAAATCTTCAAGCCTGCTTCAGCACATTTGTCGCATAGAAATTCCAATTGGGCTACGGCATCTTCCTTCTGGTTCATCTCTTCCTTTATATCCGGTGGCAAAAGGTGGGCGTATCTGCTGCAGAAGGAATTGAATTTGTTGTTGCAATGGGCATCAAGCCCCTTTTTATAATTATCCAATCCTGCTGAAATCATGGCAAAATTCAGGTGAAGGATAAGGTAACTGTTGCGTTCGGGGGTAGGATTTTCTCCGATGTAAAGCTTGCCGAAGAGGCTTTCGAACTTATCCTTCTTGTTGATGTCGTAATAGTTTTCGAGCATGGAGAGGGTAAGGCTCTTGCCGAATCGGCGAGGGCGAATGAAGAAGAAATATTTATTGGCATCTTCGATATCCTCGATGAAAGGGGTTTTATCTACATAGTAGCAATCGCCCTTGATAACATCCTCAAAGTTCTGCATTCCGTAAGGGATGCGCTTGCGATAGATTCGCTTTTGTCTTTCTATTCTAGCCATAATCGAAACCAAATTTTTGTTTTATGCCGCAAAGTTAAGATTATTATTTGGAATAAGCAAAGATTTTGGGGCTTTTTCTTGGTGGTTTATCGAAAATTACCTCCTTTTTTACTTTCCTCTTTTTAATTCTAACCGGTATTATGATAAATAGGCGTTATGAGAAAAAGAAAGAGGTGAAATTTGGAGCCAAAATGGGAACTGTTCACCCCTTTCTGATAATTTCATTCTCTTCCTTTTTGTCTGTCCTGAGATGAAATCTGTTCTGAGATTAATTCTCTTTTCAATCAAAAAGAAATATCTCAGAACAGAACGCTTACATCATGCCCGTAAGACGCTGGATAGCGATTACTGCCTGGTTGTATTCATTAATCGCATCGGCATGCTTCATCAGAACATCGATGGTTTCCTCGATGGCATTCACGTATTCTACATACGAAATTTCGCCATTTTCATATTCTATCGCACTCAACTTTGAAATCTGCTCAGAATGAGCCTGGTTGTTCTGCTCGTAATATTTCAGACGGTTGGATGCTGCCTGAAGACGCTTCGTACAAAGATGAAAATCGCGCTCTTTCTCTGTCTGCTCCTGGCGCATTTCGATTTCTGCCAATTCGCGGTCTTTCTGGGCTGCCTTTACCTTTGCCTTCGTGGAACCGTAAAATAAAGGAATGCCTACGCCAATCTCAAAACCGAAAAAATTGCCCTCGGCAAATCTCGAACGGTCTATGTTGTATGGATTCCAACTGGAAATGACACATTGGGTACGCAAAGATAAGGATAAACTCGGAGCAAAACCTGATTTGGCTGCCTTGATTTCCTTATCCAGAGCGATGAGCTTATCCTGCTGGTAAATGCCGTCGGCAGACTGCTGATAATTATAGGAATTGAGATTCTGGGCTGCGATGGCCGAGAGATTCTCTTCTGCCGGTTTTACGGGCTCCTGCGTGTTGAGCTGCGACATGAGGTCGATTTGCAGACGCTCTATTTCGCTCTTCACATCAGCCATTTCCAGGCGGTTTTCGTTGCATTTGCGGTCGGCTGAGAGATATTCCAGCTGGCGACTCTCTCCTGCCTTGTAACGCATTTCTGCAATCTGGCTGTAACGTTCTAATACTGAGTCGATTCGCTGCAATATCTGGAGTCTGTGAGTCTGATAAAGCATCTGATAATAAGTGTTGGCGATTTCAGCCTTCAGTTGCTGGTTGACCACGTTCAGGCGACTCTTTTCTGCCTGGGTTTCAGCCTTCAGCTGGTTACGGCGTGAGGCGTAGACGGTAGGAAAATCGAGGCTCTGGGTGAAGGTAAAACCGTTGTCTGATTCGCCTCCTGTGGCTGGGTTTTGCGAGAAGGCAACCTCGGTTTTATCCAGTTCCCAAGCCGTGCCTTGCATCACCTGCGCACGCTCTACCGACTTCTTTCCTGCTTGCATCTGAAGGTTCTGTCGGGCAGCTAAATCGAAACATTCCTGCAGGGTAATTTTCCTGCCCGCAATATGAGCATCAAAATGCTGGGCTCCAGCTGTGGCTGGCAGCAGGAGCAGGATGGAGGCAAAACAAGCCACCACCCTATTTTCTGTTATCTTTATTCTGTTCATTATTTTCATATCTTGAAATCTTACTTTTTCGTAAACATCTTGTAGATGGCTGGCAGAACCAGGAGTGTGAGAAGCGTGCTGGTAATAAGACCGCCAATTACAACCGTGGCTAGAGGACGCTGGACTTCTGCCCCGTCGCCATGGGATAATGCCATCGGGAGGAAACCCATAGAAGCAACCAGGGCCGTCATCAGAACCGGACGGAGACGAATCATGCAACTGTCAATAATTCTTTTCTGAATAACAGCCGTAAGACTTGCGCCATTTTCCGCAGCAACCGCAGCCGTCTGCTTCTGCATCTGGTTCATCTGACCTATCAGCACGATGCCGTTGAGAACCGCCACACCAAAGAGGGCGATGAAACCTACGCCCGCCGAAATGCTGAAAGGCATTCCGCGCAACCAGAGCGCCCAGACGCCACCTATCGCAGCAAGCGGAATGGCGGAGAACACGAAGAGCGATTCGCGCAGATTCTTAACCGTAGCGTAGAGCAGCAGCAGAATGATGATGAGCGCTACCGGAACCACGATCATCAGGCGCTGGGTGGCACTCTGAAGATTCTCAAACTCGCCACCATAATTATAATAGTAGCCCTCAGGCAGCTTCAGCTTCTCATCGAGGATGGTCTGAATATCCTTCACGGTACTCTGCACGTCCCTACCCTTCACGTTGAAACCTACGTAGATGCGGCGGGCACCATTCTCATGAGAAACCTGAGCCGGAGCCGGTTCGTAAACAACATCTGCCAACTGGGAAAGCGGAATGCTCTCGCCACCAGCCAGCGGAATGTGGAGCGACTGGAGAGATTCGAAATTGCGATTCTTAGGATCAAGACGCAAAACGATGTCAAACTTTTTGTCGCCTTCGTAAACAGCTCCAGCCGTAGCGCCCGCAAAGGTAGTTTCAAGAATGCGGTTGATTTCGTCAACACTCACCCCATAAGCCGCCATACGCTCGTGGTTGTATTTCACCTGAATCTGAGGCAGTCCCGAAACCTCTTCTATGAAGATTCCGCTCACGCCCGGCACATTCTTTATCATTCTTGAAACCTTATCAGCCTGCTGGGTAAGCACATCGAGATTGTCGCCAAAAATCTTAATCGCCACATCCTGTTTGATGCCCGTAAGCAACTCGTTGTTACGCATCTGGATAGGCTGCGAAATCTCTGCCTCCAAGCCCGGAATCGTCTTCAGGGTTTCTTCCATCTTCTCCATCAGTTCGGCGGTAGTTTCTGCCGAAGTCCACTCAGCTTTCGGCTTGAGCGCCACCATAATGTCGGCTCTTTCTACCGGCATCGGATCGGTAGGAATCTCGGCACTTCCTATGCGGCTCACCACCTGCTTGATTTCAGGATATTCAGCCTTCAGAAGTTTCTCCGCCTTGGAGCAACTCTCCACCATCTGCGAGAGCGAAGTGCCCTGCGACATGCTCATTTCTACCGCAAAATCGCCCTCTTCCAGGCTCGGAATGAATTCTCCGCCCAGAAAATGGAAGGCTACGGCGCTCATGCAGAAGAGCGAAACGGCGCCGGTAATCACATCCTTATGACGCGCCAAAACCCATTCCAGAACCGGTCGGTACCAGCTCTGAAGTTTCTCTATCATTCTGTCGCTAAATGTTTTACGTACATGCCCCTTCTTGCTCAGGAAGAGCGCACTCGCCATAGGAACATAGGTGAGCGAGAGGATGAAGGCACCCAGGATGGCGAAGAATACGGTAAGCGCCATCGGACGGAACATCTTGCCCTCGATGCCCACAAGCGTCATTAGCGGAATGTAAACTATCATGATGATGATTTCGCCAAATGCCGCACTCTTGCGGATGCGCGAAGCGGAATCATGAACCTCCTCATCCATCTCTGCCTGAGAATAACGGATGGGAGTATCGGAAGTATTTCTCGCCTTCCGCTCAATACTCTTCACGCCCAGATGGGCCACAACCGCCTCTACGATAATGACGGCAGAATCGACTATCATGCCGAAATCGATGGCTCCGAGCGACATCAGGTTGCCGTCGATTCCGAAGGTCTTCATCATGCCGAAAGCAAAGAGCATGCTGAGCGGAATGACGCTCGCCACAACCAGTCCGGCACGCCAGTTGCCCAGGAAAATAACCAGCACGAAGATGACGATGAGTCCGCCTTCTATCAGGTTTCGGGCGATGGTTCCCTCCACTCGGTCAACCAGGTTGGTTCGGTCGATAAACGGTTCGATAACCACACCTTCGGGCAGGGATTTCTGAATCTGCTCTATGCGCAACTTCACATTCCTGATAACCTCCTGAAAGTTTTCGCCCTTCAGCATGATGGCAATTCCGGCTACCACTTCGCCCTCGCCATTCCGGGTAACGGCTCCGAAACGGGTGGCATGGCCCAGTTGAACCTTCGCTACATCACCTATCTTAATAGGAGTGCCGTTCACGGTCTTCACGGCGATGTTTGCCACATCTTCCAGACTCTTCACCACGCCTATGCCGCGGATGAAATACTGGTTGGAGTTTTCCTCTATGTAACTTCCGCCCGTGTTGGCGTTATTCTTTTCGAGTGCATCAAAGACCTCGCTCACGGTCAGATTGCTGGCGTTGAGCTTATCCGTATTGATGGCCACCTCATATTGCTTCACGTAGCCTCCCCAGCCGCTCACTTCTGCCACACCCGGGGTTCCCGAGAGCTGTTTTCTCACAATCCAGTCCTGGATGGTTCGCAGCTGGGTGAGCGAATATTTGTGCTCGTAGCCCTTCTCGGCGCGCACGGTATAATGGTAAATCTCGCCCAGTCCGGTAGCAATCGGACCCATCTCGGTTTCCGCATTCTTGGGCAAATCCTTCTCTACCTGGGTCAACATCTGGCTCACCTGCGAACGGGCCCAATAGATGTCGGCATCATCATCAAAAACAAGGGTGATGACCGAGAGTCCGCTTCGCGAGATACTTCTGCGCTCCTTGAGTTCGGGGATGTTGGCGAGCGCCATTTCTACCGGAGTAGTTACATATTGCTCCACCTCCTGCGCTCCGAGCGAAGGCGCCTGGGTGATGACCTGCACCTGATTGTCGGTAATATCCGGCGTAGAATCGAAAGGGAGATGGATGAGCGAAACGATGCCCCAGATGATGAGGGCTATCGTGAAAACTCCCACCACCAGCTTGTGGCGGATGGAGTAAGTAATCAGTTTCTGAAACATAATCTGTCTTTCTTTAAAAAGCTCTTTATTGATGAAAAAGCTTACCTTATATTAATGCTCAATATTAATGCTCATCCGCATGCTCGCCCGTGAGCGAAGCCAGATAATATGCGTTTTCTGTTACAATCTTCTTTCCCTCCTGCTTCAGATGTTTGCAGAGTTTTACCTCGGTATAAGCTCCATCTGAAACGCCCGTAATAACCTCGTGGCGGGAGAAACTGTACTCGCCCTTCTCTGGCTTGCCGTTCAGAGCGAAGACAAACTGCTTGCCGTCGGTACTGACGATGGCCTTGGAAGGAAGAGCGATGCACGACTGGCTGCCCGTAGCTATCTTACCGCTTACGTACATTCCGTCGAAGAGTCGGGCTGAGCCGTGAACGCCGCTGGTTTTAAGAGATTGCGCATCTATTTTTACATGAACAGCAACTGATTTCGAATTGTCGTTAAAGTATTGGTTTAAGCCGTAGACATGGCCTACGAGCTTGATGCCCGGCTGATTGGTAAGCGAGAGATAAACCTTATCGCCCGGCTTTACCTTCTGCAAATCTTTCTCAAAAATGTTCAGATCGCACTCTACCGCCTGGTTGTTCTGAATCTTCATGAGCGGAGTCTGCATGTCGGCAAAACTGCCCAAGCTGGCTGTAATCTGCGAAACCGTACCCGCTATCGGAGCGCGCAAAGGGAAGGCTGTGGTAAACTTGCCCCTGGCTACGGCAGCGGTAGAAATGCCCATCTGGGCTAACTGCTTGCCGATGCCGATGAGGTTGGCGTGTGCCACATGATACTCCTTGGCTGCCTGCTGCGCATTCTTCTTGACGCCAGCTCCGGTCTTGTTCAGCAGTTTCTGTCGCTCCAGGTCGGCAAGTGCCAGTTCGCACTCCTTGCTGGCAGAAAAATATTCGCGTTGCAGACTGACCACATCGGTATTTTCGACCAGAGCCACAACCTGACCGCGCTTCACATTCTGTCCTTCCTTCACGTAGATAGCCTTCACCACGCCACCCATGAGCGAAGCCACATCGCCCTTGTTCTGGGCACGCAAAACGAGCTGACCGTTGGCTGCAATCGTAGCATCCATCACGCGGTCAACCGCCTCGCCCATCTTCAGATCTACCGCATCAACCTGTTTCTGAGAGAGCGGAATGTTATCGAAATCCACCTCTTCATGTTCATGCTCATGTCCGTGTTCGGCAGCATGAGCCTCTGCTCCGGCGTGGTTTGAGAAAAAGGTGAAACCACACCAGGCTAAGATTGCCGCAACGGCAACTACCAATATTCTTTTCATTTTTTTTCTTTTTATTGATTAATAATTTCGGGTGCAAAAGTACGCACTTTTCCCTGCAACCCGGTTGCAAAAGCTGCATCCCGGTTGCTCTAACTGCAAAAATCAACAAAAAGAAGGAGGTCCTCGCCTGCTGATGGCCGTTTCATCAACACATGGAAGGCTGGCTGCAAACTGCTGCCAACGCACGCTAATAATCGACGAAGTAGGGATAAATAAATATTCAGAAGAAAGCATGGAAACCAGATGGTTGCCATCGAAAAGATGCTTCTGAATGCTCTTCACAATCTTGCCGTTGGTTACGAAATGATGCATCTGATGCACGCGGCAACCATCGGTTTCATTCTCATGATGCTCAGTATGTTCATCGTTGAGATTACCATCCTGCTGGCAACGTTCTACAACCATACATATACGCCCCATGTGGTGATGATGCATCACCACCGTAGAGAGCAGCACACTCATCGTGGCCACCAGGAGGCTGAATAAGTACAGTTTCTTCTTTGCCATTTTATTCTGTTTCCAATTTTACGATTGCTTTCTTTCAGCCGCAAAATTACATTAAAAGTACGAAACAGCCAAGTAAAACTAAGAAAATTAGCATTTTTTCTTAAAAAAATTAAAACCTTGTACCCTTAAAGCCCTTTGGAAACGTAATATGAGTAGTTTTTAGTAACTTTGCAACATAAAATTAAAAAATAGAAATGAAAAAAGTATTTTTAATCTTTCAATTACTCCTTGTAGTAATGCTGGCTCAGGCGCAGATGATGAACCCTGTGAAGTTCACCAGCTCGCTGAAAACAGACGGAAGTGCTGTGGCCGAAATCGTGTTTAGCGGAAAAATCCAACCGGGATGGCACGTCTATTCTACCGGTTTGGGAGGCGACGGCCCTATTTCCGCTTCGTTCAACGTAAACAAGCTTGAAGGAGCTGAACTCGTAGGAAAACTTCAGCCACGTGGCAGAGAGATTGCAAAGTTCGACCCTCTCTTCGAGATGAAACTCCGTTATTTTGAAGGTAGCGTTACCTTTGTACAGAAAGTGAAGTTTACCCAACCTAATTATCATATTGATGCCTATCTGGAGTATGGCGCCTGCAACGACCAGAACTGTATGCCACCAAGCGAGGCTGGTTTTAAGCAGAGTGGCAAATCGCCTGCCGTTGATGCTCCTGCAGCTGGGGCAAAAGATGCTCTGAATGCAAAGGCGATTGATCCTGCTCTTGCTGCCAAGATGAAGGCCGATTCGCTGGCAAAGGTTGCAGCCCTGGCTCAGACAGATAGCGCTACTCAGCCTGTAGATTCTGCAGCTTTGGCATCTGCTATGGAAAATCTGAACGTCAAGGACTTATGGAAACCGGTTGTTAAAGAACTTCAGGCATTTGGCGGAGCTAATGATATCGCCAACCATTCGCTCTTCTACATCTTCATCATCGGTTTTGTGGGCGGTCTGCTTGCGCTCGTCATGCCTTGCATCTGGCCAATCATCCCGATGACCGTAAGTTTCTTCCTGAAGCGTGCTAAGAACGATAAGAAGAAAGGTATCCGCGATGCGATTACTTATGGTTTGAGCATCGTTGTCATCTATCTGGTTTTGGGTCTTGCCGTAACAGCCATCGCAGGTCCTAGCACCCTGAATGCGCTCAGCACAAGTGCCGTTTTCAACATCATCCTCTTCCTCCTGCTTGCCGTTTTCGCCTTCTCGTTCTTCGGTTGGTTCGAAATCAAATTGCCTGACAGTTGGGGAAATGCGGTAGACAACAAGGCTTCAAGCACCACGGGTATGATTTCTATCTTCCTGATGGCTTTCACCCTGGTATTGGTCAGCTTCTCATGTACAGCTCCAATCATCGGTTTGCTGCTGGTTCAGACCGTTACATCCGGCGACTGGCTCGCTCCTACCGTGGGAATGTTCGGTTTCGCGCTTGCTTTGGCACTCCCATTCACCCTCTTCGCCCTCTTCCCATCATGGTTGAAGTCGGCTCCTAAGTCGGGTTCGTGGATGGAGACCATCAAGATTGTGCTTGGTTTTATCGAGCTTGCCTTCTCTCTGAAGTTCCTCTCTGTAGCCGATTTGGCTTACGGCTGGCACATTATGGACCGCGAGGTTTTCCTCTCTCTCTGGATTGTCATCTTCGGTCTGTTGGGTCTCTATCTCATCGGCAAGCTGAAGTTCCAGGTTGATGCAATCGGGGGCGACATCAACAAGCCTATGCCTGTAGCCTGCATCATGTTGGGTCTTTGTTCTTTAGCATTCTCGGTTTACATGATTCCGGGTCTCTGGGGAGCTCCTTGCAAGGCTGTGAGCGCATTTGCTCCACCTATTAATACACAGGACTTCAACCTCAACACCAAGACCGTAGAGCCTGCTTACAAGGATTATGAGTTGGGAATGGCTGCTGCCAAGGCTGCCGGCAAACCGGTATTGCTTGATTTCACGGGTTATGGTTGTGTAAACTGCCGCAAGATGGAGGCTTCTGTCTGGACAGATCCTTCGGTTGCCGATAAGCTGACAAAGGATTATGTTCTCATCTCACTTTATGTTGATGACAAGACTCCTCTTCCTGAGCCTATGGAGGTAACGTTTAATGGCGAGAAGCGCACCCTGCGTACCGTTGGCGACAAGTGGAGTTATCTGCAGGCAAGCAAGTTTGGAGCCAACGCTCAGCCATTCTATGTGGCTATTGACAACGATGGTAATCCTCTTGCAGCAGCCTTCAGTTTCAAAGAAGATGTAAGTGCTTATCTCGACTTCCTGAACAAGGGTCTGGATAATTACAGAAACAAATAGTATGATTTAATAGTTCAAATAAGACCAGTATTAGTTCTTTAAGTAGATTTATGAAGGATAATTTCATTAGGTTAGTTAATTCAAGGTAGATTTATTTAGGATTAATACTTCCCCCGACAGGTAATGGTTTCCAAGCCATCCTGTTGGGGGATTTTTTTTGCGAAAACACAAAAAAATAGGGCCTGTTTCACAACAGACCCTAAACATACTTACTAAAACTAAATTAACCACTAAAAAAACTAATATTTTTAAGAGAATGAGATACATCAGCATCTCAACCTAAATCTAACCTATGACACGAAATCATCTCGACTTCTTGATTGCAAAGGTAGGGTTTTTATATGAAACCACCAAACTTTTTCCCAACTTTTTTTCTAAAAACGGGCATTTTCTTAGGGATTTCACATTATTTAATCAATAACTCCCCTACCTTCATGTTTTAGAACTTATAACCAATGGTCATCAGCAACTGATGGCGCTTGTTGTCGACCTTGGTTGCATTAACAGAGCAGCCCATATCCGTAAAACTTTCGAATGGATAGAAATCTCCCTTTTGAGAAGAATACTGATAAGCCACATCTATAGCCAAATTCTGGTAATTGAAACCTACACCTAAAGTAAAACGGTTTGTTGCCTTCCAGTTGGTATAATCAGCAGAAGAAGCGATGTAAACGCCATTACTGTCAAATGTCTGATCGCGCAAAGCATTATCCTTGTACATTGGCGATACATAATTATAACCTAATCGGATTGACAACATGTCAACAGGCTTAATCTCTGCACCTAACTTCAAGGTACTTACACCTTGCAGGTTCAATTGAGTATCGTGATTCATAGCCTCATCACTACTACTGCTCTCATAATAGTCTCCCCAATAGGAATCATAATAACCACCATCCTTCACACGGTTGTCCATATGATCGTACCAGGCATATTCATAAGTTGCACCAAGTGCCAGATAATTTCCTATAGTATGACCCAAGCTGGCGCCCACTTTCCATGGTGTATTAAGCCGGAAATCATAATCTATACTCTGTCCCCTACTACCCTTGACATAACAAGGCTGCTGAGTTCCATCTTTCTCTTCATAGGTAGCAGGATTATTGTTTCCCCAAATAGAAATATCATTATCACCACTAACCGTGAGATCATAGAAGATAGGACTATTGAAATAAGCACCAATACGGAAAGGAGAATCCTTGACAGGACGGAAGATAACACCAGCCTTCACATCAAATCCTGTTCCAGTAATCTTCAACTGCTCAAATGAATCCATTATATTGCCATCAACGAAGTCTTCAGAATAAAGAGAATTGCTGTTGTAATGAACATCATGAAGTCCGACTGTCAAACCAAGCCAAACCTGATTATTAAGCGAGCCACTAATGTTGAAATCATAGGTGCCAATATAACCATGCTGATACTGACCAAACAAATACTTATTAGCCTCAGCATAAGCCAAACCACCATCAGTAGGAACAGTAAACAAACCAGGCTGATAGTTTCCGGAATTATCCTTATATCCACCAAGGTTGGCGTCCTGACTGGTCCACCCCGCATACTCCTTGAAATTCTTAGCTGCGGTTATCTTATTAAGAGAAACATCCTTCAATGCTCCGGCAGCATTCAGAATCTGTCCAAAGTCGGTACTCTTATGATAATTGAAAGCCAGATTCAGCCAATTGGTACCTTTGTTTTTCGGACTCCATACGATACCCACCTGGTCAAAGGTAGGATGACTCTTTTTACCATTAAAAGTAATACGAGCATCATTATACTCCGTATAATTCTCTGCATCTGTCTGGGCGATAACTCCTGCAGTAAGAGTTATTTGGCTTTTACGGAAAAGACCAATACCTGCAGGGTTACTGCTGATAGTGGAAATATCGGCGCCCAAAGCTTCCATAGCACCACCCATACCCACATAGCGGGCAGTACCAGTAAGCTGGGGTGCAGCCAACTTAGCGTCCTGATAAGTTTCTTGCGCAGCAGCCGTCATGCAAGCCATGAGCATACTGGCAAAGAATATATGTTTTAAATTATTCATA
Organism: Segatella copri; assembly: GCA_021635485.1. Taxonomy (GTDB): domain Bacteria; phylum Bacteroidota; class Bacteroidia; order Bacteroidales; family Bacteroidaceae; genus Prevotella; species Prevotella copri_P. The sequence goes on from JAJWOH010000035.1 coordinate 16,542, forward strand.
ATCTTCTCAAATACTAATTATTGTTATCAATTTATCTTCTTCCTCCGAAGCTGCCGCCACCAGAGTGACCACCACCGCCTCCGAAGCTACCGCCACCGGAACGGCCGCCACCTCCGAAGCTACCACCTCCGAAATTACCGCTATTGTTACTAAAGCCAGAATTACTACGACTACCCCAAGAAGAGTTATTATTAAAGTTGCCGGTATTCTGACGCTGGCCAAAACTACGGTTAGAACCACTACGACGTGAATAAGTATTACGATTATTACCGCCAACTCCTGTATACTGGTGATTAGAACCATCAATACGACCTGGGTTGTTGTAGCGAATGTTGCCAGCGAAGCCGCCATAACTAACATGTCCGTATATCGGACCGCCCCAATACCAAGGGTTGTAGTAGCCGCCCCAGCCATAATACCAAGGGTCGTACCAGCCACCATACCATCCGCAATAGCCATAATACCATGGATCGTACCAAGGGTCGAACCAAGGATCATACCAGCCGGCATAATAGCCGTAGCGCCATGGATTGTGCCAGCCCCACATGCGGCTGCGCCAATAGTAAGGACCGTAACCATAATAATCGTAGAACCACGGATCATAGAAGCCATCCCAACGGCTCATCTCGCGTGTGCGGACGAAATCCTCATCCCTGTCAGCATACTTCTGGGCGAAGTAAGCATCATCATAAATGCTGTCAGGCGCCACACCCTTGCCCACATGGAACTGGATGATGTCGTTGCCCAGGGAATCTTTCCCTACATTCTCATAATGGCTGAAGATTCTTCCGCCGCGATTGTATTCATCTACCGAACGGTCGCTTCCGCTCCAAAACAGCCGATAAACACTATCTCTACGTGCCCGCTGTTCAGCATACTGGCGCTGGAGCAGAGCCCGTCTTTCAGCCTTTTCTTTGGCCTCCTTCTTCGGATTGAAGTAGAGGTCATCGTCCTGTGCCATCGAAGTGAGTGGCATCGCAGTTGCGATAAGGACTGCAAGAAGATACTTTCTTTTCATATTTCTGTTCTCCTATTTATTTTTTCTCTTTTTCTTTCTTCATTTTTCTCTTCCCGAATCATCTTAAATCATCAGGAAGAAGTCTCCCGAAAGAGCCTTTTTCTGATTATATAATAATCTGGATGCAAAAATATTGCTTATCTTTATGCAAAAATACAGAATTTCCCTAAATTATTGTAGGTTTTCCCCTATTTTTTTATAATTTTGCAGAAGATTTAAAACAAATCTAGCTTTTTTGAACATTCGAAGGCGTTTTTAGACAAGAAATTAATACAAATTAAATATGAAATATTTAGTAGCAACATTCACTATTGAAACGACTGCCGACTTGATGCAGGCCTCTCAGGATCTGCTTGCAGATGGAGCAGCCGAAGCCGGATTCGAATCTTTTGAAGAAACAGAAACCGGACTGGAAGCGTATGTGCAGAAAGAACTCTTCGACAAGGAGATGCTGGATGCATATATTGCCGATTTCCCTATCGAGGATACGAAAATAACCTACGAGGTGAAAGATGCAGAAGATAAGGATTGGAACCAGGAATGGGAAGAACAGGGATTCGAACCAATTTATGTGGACAATCAGGTGGTGATTTACGATGCGAAACATCCCGAACTCTATCCCGATACGAGCAACAGACCCGACATGATAGAAATAGGTATTGAGGCGAAACTGGCGTTCGGAACAGGAAACCACGAAACCACACGCATGATTATTTCACAGCTACTCCACATGCCTATCAGAACCAAGCGCATCCTGGATTGCGGAACGGGTACGGGAATCCTTGCCCTCACCTGCTCAAAACTAGGAGCTAAAGACGTGGTAGGCTACGATATTGACGAGTGGAGCGTAGAAAATGCCAAGCATAATGCCGTGCTGAACGGCGTAACAAACATGGAAGTGCTATTTGGCAACAGTCAGGTAATCAACCACATCAGCGGCGTTTTCGACCTGGTTCTTGCCAACATCAACCGTAACATTCTTCTCGACGACATGCGTGCTTTCCGTAGCGTGATGAACATCGGCGGAACTCTGGTTCTGAGCGGCTTCTACGAAGAAGATATTCCTGTACTCCTGGAGAAAGCAGAAGAACTGGGAATGCATGAAATAAACAGACAGATTGACAACAATTGGGCCTGCCTTGTCTTAGGTTCATAAAGATTCTTTTCTGATTCAAAAAGGTTCAATACTAAAATCAGAAATATCAGATTAAAACATACGAATAAAGGTTGGATTTTCGCATATTGCCAAAAATCCAACCTTTATTCCATAAATTTCTTCTCGTTATTATTGCTTCCTATGCAGAGCTGCTTGAGCTCATAATAACTGCCGTTGTAAATATTGAAATCTACGTAGCCTTTAATGCCCGGCAACTTGCCCACATCCGTATGCTGCCAGAACTTCCATTTGCCCTTATACTGAACCTTGTCAACATAATAGTGGGCAATCCAGTAAGGATAATCCTCGAAGACAGGCGCACTCAGATATTGTTCCTTGAATTTATAATAGGTGTAGATGATAGGTTTAACATGATACTTATCCTCTACAATATGCAGCCAGGTAAGCACATCACGCTGGAAATCCTCCACACTCTTATCTGCCGGCTTATGTTCAATATCCAGAACCGGAGGCAAATCTCCATCCGTAAGATGCACCTGGTCTAGGAAATAATAAGCCTGTTCTCGGGCTGTCGACTTATTGCTCCAGAAATGATAAACACCCCGGATGAAGCCGAAATCGCGAGCCTGATTAAAGTTCTCGCGGAAATTCTCATCGAGCCGTGAAGAACCTTCCGTACTCTTGATGATGACGAAGCGCACAGGACAACCCTTGATCATCGCATTCTTGAGCTGTTCCCAGTCTATCTTGCCCTGATAATGCGAAATGTCGATTCCATGAATTTCGAAACCTTCAGGATATTCAGCATCGCCATAAAGCGCACGCCATCGGAAACCTGTTGGACCCACGAAGAAATGATAGAACAGAAAGACATAGAGCACGATAACCGCCGTTCCGCCTATCCACCACGCCCAACGGGGATAGCGTTGCAAAAAAGAAGACGAACGCCTTCTACCACGTGAGCCGCCACGCCGAGGAGTTTTCTTTCTCGCCATGGCACTCTTTTTCTGTGAAGAAGCCGTTCGTCTTGTTGACATATAAAAAAATATTTATTCTATTTTTTACTTAGCCTGCTCCAACTGGAGAGTCTTTGTGGTCTGGTCGCAAACCTCAGAAGGACCCCAGTACTGGATAGGACCTGGATAAACGTAAGCTGTTTCCTTAGCCCACTCATCGCGCTTAGAAGCGAAGAACTTGAATGGAGCGCCGTCAAGCTCAACGAGAGCCTTGCGGATAACTGGCTTGTTAGCACCATTACGACGCTCGATGTTCATCATCATAGTGATTGGCACACCACCTGCAATCCACTCTGCTGCAGGAGCTGTTGTGTTCTTGATGATTGACATGTAACCGGTCTTGCCGTTAGCGATGAGGCGTGAAGCGTTGAAACCGAGTGAGTAGCAGTAGTCAGCATCGTAGTTAGAAGGAGCTGCGCAACGTCCCTCGTAACCGAAGAAGTGATGCTGAGCAGAGAACTTACCTACATACTTGCCTTCCTTCTTCCATGCAGCCAACTTCTCAGCTACCATGCGAGAAAGCAACTTCTCTGTCTCGATGAGAGAAACCTGTACGTTTCCGTGAGGGTCGCGGTCGAGGCAAAGCTGACGAGCTACGTCTGCTGGCAAAGACTCCAAAACTGCGAGGTTGTCCTTAGCGATGGCACCCTTAACGAATGCAATCTGCTCCTCAGCGCTTGCAAACTCACGGCTCTCGCCTGTTGCTGGGTCTGTAAGAACCTCGTTCAATTCTGCGATGAGCTTCTTGATAGCTGGGATGAACTCGATCAAGCCCTCTGGGATGAGAACGGTACCGAAGTTGTTGCCCTCAGCAGCACGGTTAGCTACTGCAGTTGCAATATAAGTAACAACATCATCGAGTGACATTTCCTTAGCCTCTACCTCCTCAGAAATCAAGCAGATGTTTGGCTGAGTCTGGAGAGCGCACTCAAGAGCGATGTGAGATGCTGAACGACCCATCAGCTTGATGAAGTGCCAGTACTTACGTGCTGAGTTACAGTCGCGCTCGATGTTACCGATGAGCTCAGAGTATGTCTTACAAGCTGTATCGAAACCGAAAGATGTTTCAATCTGCTCGTTCTTCAAGTCGCCGTCGATAGTCTTAGGGCAACCGATTACCTGTACGCCATACTTCTTAGCAGCATAGTATTCTGCGAGAACGCAAGCGTTGGTATTTGAGTCGTCACCACCGATGATGACAAGTGCCTTAATGCCGAGTTCACGAAGAATCTCAATACCCTTCTCAAACTGGTCTTCCTTCTCAAGCTTAGTACGGCCAGAACCGATGATATCGAAACCACCTGTGTTGCGGTATTCGTCCATGAGTTCAGAAGTAATCTCCATGTACTTATGGTCAACAAGACCACCAGGACCGAGGATGAAACCATAGAGCTTGTTAGCTGGGTTGAGAGACTTCACACCGTCGAAGAGACCAGAAATCACGTTGTGACCGCCAGGAGCCTGACCACCTGAGAGGATAACACCTACGTTGAAAGCAGGAAGTTCCTTAGCCTCACCTGCCTCGAATGTAATAACAGGCATTCCATAAGTGTTAGGGAACAACGCCTTGATTTCATCCTGATTACCTACTGACTGTGTTGCTGCACCTTCAACTGCCTTTACTGGACCCTGGAGAGCCTTAGGCAATTTTGGCTGATAAGCAGCTCTTGCAATCTGCAATGCACTTTTTTCCATAATTCGTTTTTATTTTAATTAGTTGAAACTTCAAAAACATCTGCAAAAATAACTCTTTTCTGCGAGATACGGAAAGAAAAATGCTAAAAATGCGTTAATAGATACATTTTTTCCCAAAAAATGATGTTATTTCAAAGAAAATGATTATCTTTGAGCGATATTTTTAATTATTCATTAATTAGGAGAAAAGAATTATGGCTAATAAAAGAGATTTAAAGCGCACGATCAACTACATTACAAGCGAACTTTTCGCCGAAACAGTAGCTGCATCTTTGTATAATGGTAAGCCTACACAGGAAGATGTGGATGGCATTCTTTCAGCTATCGTTATGATAAACGGCGATTACATCAGCCGCGTGTCTCACCCGGAACCTGGAATCAATAAGGGCGAATATTATAAGAAGCTTACAGCCGACTTCAACAAGCAGGTAAGCGAAATCATCGACCAGATTTCAAACCTGGCATAATCCTATTATCATCAGAATAAGAAAATACACCTATTATATATATGGTAAAAGGAATTTGTCAATGGATATTGTATAAGCGCTTGGGTTATAAGAAAAATATTACTCAGGAGCTTCCTGAAAAGTATATTATCTGCATGGCTCCACACACCAGCAACTGGGATTTGATCCTGGGGCAGCTCTTTGCCCATGCTGAGGGAATAAAATGTAATTTCCTCATGAAAAAGGAATGGTTCTTCTGGCCGCTAGGTCCTATTTTCAGAAAGATGGGAGGCATTCCTGTGTGGAGAAGCAAGCATACAAGCATGACGGATAATCTGGCGGCTGAAGCGGATAAACGGAAGTCGTTCGGACTGTGCATTACGCCCGAAGGTACTCGCTCGCTCAACCCGGAATGGAAAAAGGGATTCTATTTCATCGCCCTCAAGGCGCATCTGCCTATCCATCTCTACGGTCTTGACTATGAGAAGAAGGTCATCCAATGCACCAAGCAGATTATCCCATCAGGAGATGTTGACAAAGACATGCGTGAAATAAAGTTGTACTTCAAGGATTTCAAAGGAAAGAAACCGGAGAAGTTCACAATCGGAAATATTGATTAAACGTTAGCTGATAACGATTGAATCATCTATTTAAGAAGGAGTATTCGTAAAGTGAAACACCAAAACATAACATATTGTTTGATAAGCAGTTTGCTGTTAGCCGCTGGAGCTTCGCTTCAGGCTAACGGCAAATCGTTTTTTCCTACCTACGACGAGGCTAACAGCGGCGCATGGCAAGGCATCGGTTATGATGGCGACCCATGGGTGTTTAATGTTTCCCGTCCTTATTTCGTCACGGCCGGACTGCAGAACAGGCATCTTTCGCTTTGGGCTTCGCACGGACGGTATTATTATGCTGACAGAGATGTATGGAAATGGCAACGTCCTAACCTGTTTTGCACCAACGAAGATCTCTTCACCCAAACCATCGTCGTGCCCTACCTCATTCCGATGCTTCAGAATGCGGGAGCCATCGTCTTCACACCCCGTGAAAGAGACTGGCAGAGAAACGAAATCGTCATCGATAACGATGATGCTGTCAAGTCGGTTTATTATTTCGAAAAGGAGGCGAGCAAGCGATGGAAAAAATGCGATTCGCTCGGTTTTGCCAACCGCTCTAGACTGAAGGATGGGGAAAATCCGTTCCGCATGGGAACCGTGAGACAGGCGAAGGCTACCAAGCGCAAGAAAACCAGTCTGGTTAGCTATCAGCCCCGTTTCAAGGAAGCCGGAAAATACGCAGTCTACGTCAGCTATCAGTCGCTCCCAAAGAGCGTGAGCGATGCAAAATACATCGTTTACCACAAGGGCGAAGCTACGGAATTTTCAGTTAACCAGCGCATGGGCGGAGGAACCTGGGTTTATCTGGGTACCTTCGATTTTGACAAGGGCTGCAACGAGTTCAACCGCGTAGTCTGCACCAACAAGGCTTCACGCCGTGGAGTCGTAACTACCGATGCTGTCCGCTTTGGCGGCGGCATGGGAAACATAGAGCGTGGCGGTTACACCAGCGGATTGCCCCGTTGCCTGGAAGGAGCCAGATACTACGCCCAATGGGCAGGTGCTCCTTATAAGGTTTATGGAGGCAGAAAGGGAGAAAATGATTACGCCGACGACATCAACGCCCGTTCGCTAATGACCAACTGGCTGGGCGGCGGTTCGGTTTACATGCCTGCCAGAAAGGGCAAGCACGTGCCTATAGAACTCTCGCTGGCGCTTCATAGTGATGCGGGCTACAATAAGGATGGAAAAACTACCGTCGGAGCCCTCGCTATCTGCACCACAGATTATAACGACGGAATACTGAACAGCGGAATCTCAAGATTCACATCCAAGGATTTCGCCAGGGCTTTGCGCGATAATCTCGTTACGGATCTCACGGCTCAGTTCGGAGAATTCGGCAAACGCTACCTATGGGACAGAAACTATTCTGAAACCCGTCTGCCGGAAGTTCCGTCGGCCATCCTCGAAATGCTTTCGCACCAGAGTTTCCCCGACATGAGAATTGCTCAGGATCCGCTCGGAAAATTCTACATTGCACGCTCTATCTACAAAACCATTCTGCGCTTCGTAAACAGCAATCATGGAACCCGCTACGTGGTTCAGCCGCTGGCTCCGCAGAACTTCAGCGTTACGCAGAACCAGGGCGTTGCCCTACTCTCATGGACTGCCCAGCTGGACAAGACGGAACCATCTGCCCGCCCTACTTCATACATTATTTATAAAGCTGAGGGACAAGGCGGATTTGACAACGGAACCATCGTGAACACCACCCGTTGTCAGATGCAGCTGGAACCGGGCAAACTTTACCATTTCAAGGTGGCTGCGGTTAATGCAGGAGGAGAAAGTTTCACCACCGAAACCCTCTCTGTGCTCTATAATCCTGCTGCCAGCAAGTCTGTGCTCATCGTGAACAATTTCCATCGTCTTGCCTCTCCGCAGGTCGTGGATGATGAGGAAAAGCAGGGATTTGACTTCGACCAAGACCCAGGCGTAAGCTACGGACTGACGGCGGGATGGAGCGGCAAGCAACAGGTGTTCGACAGAAGCAGAATGGGCAACGAAACCAGTTTCGGACTCGGTTTCAGCGGCAACGAAATGATTGGCAAGTTTGTGGCAGGCAACGACTTCAACTACGTTCAGGCGCATGCTACAAGTATTGCGGCTTCGGGCAAATATAATATTTCCAGCTGTTCGAGCGAAGTCATCGCCAGCGGCAGGGTTCAGATGCAGAACTATCAGGCTGTTGACCTCATCAACGGACTGGAGCGCCATGACGGCTATACTCACGCCTTCTTCAAGTCGTTCACGCCTGCCCTGCAGAACAGCATCAGGCAATACGCCAGCCAAGGCGGCAGAATCCTGATAAGCGGTTCTTACACCGGAAGCGACATGCAGACTGAAGAGGAACAGGCGTTCCTGAGCGATATTCTGAAACTCAGCTATGAGCCTACAGGTTCTACGGCCATCACCAGGGACATCAATCCCGAAGATTCAACCGTAACAGAACGAGACAGTATAGTCTACACTTCGCCTAACGTCAAGGGGTTAGGTCTGCAGTTCAGCTATTACAACGAACTGAATGCCCAGCATTATGCGGCATCCCATCCCGAGATATTGAAACCGGTTGGCAATTATGCCTTCACGGCGATGCAATACGATACGGGAACGAGTGCGGCTGTTGCCTACAAGAGCACTACTTACCGCACCTTCGTCATGGGATTCCCGCTGGAATGCATCATCGACGAAAGAACCCGAACCAGCGTGCTGCTCGGCATTCTCAAGTTTCTGACAGATTAAATTCAAAATAAAACAGATAAAATTTTTAAGCTTATGTATAAGATTCAAGCCAACCAGTCTGGCACTCGCTCTATCGAAGTGAGCGACCAGCATTTAGAGACTATCGAAAAGTATCAGTTACTGCGCAACCTCGTAGACAGCAACGGCATTATCGACGAGGAAGTGCTCGACAAGCTGAAACTTAATGTGCGTTCACTCCTCGAAAGTAGCGACATCAAGGATAAGGAGTTGCTCGACCTCTGTCTCGACGTCATCTACAATCAGAACATGAAGGCGCTCGGTCTTCACAACCTCGTTCTGCTCTACGTAGACTGGAAAGACAAGAAGCAGGCTGAGGCTGCAGCTGATGCAGAACCAGACGCAGTAAATGATTAAATAATATTGAATGGATTATAAGTTAACAGATTTCTTACCTACCACCAAGAAAGAATGCGAGCTGCGCGGATGGGACGAGCTCGACGTCATCCTCTTTTCAGGAGATGCTTACGTTGACCACCCATCCTTCGGTCCTGCCATCCTCGGACGAATGCTGGAGGCTAACGGCTATCGTGTAGCCATCGTTCCCCAGCCCGACTGGCACGGCGATTTCCGAGATTTCAAGAAACTCGGTCGCCCTCGCCTCTTCTTTGGTGTTTCTCCGGGTGCCATGGACTCGATGGTGAACCGCTACACGGCAAACCGCCGCATGCGTAGCGAGGACGCTTTCAGTCCCGACTCCCGACACGACATGCGCCCCGATTATCCTTCTATCGTCTATACGCAGATACTGAAGAAACTCTTTCCCGACGTACCTGTAGCACTAGGCGGTATTGAGGCGTCGTTGCGTCGCATCAGCCACTACGACTATTGGAAAGACGAGCTCCGCAAGTGCATTCTCTGCGATTCGGGCGCCGACCTCATTCTCTACGGAATGGGCGAACGTTCTATCGTAGAACTTGCCAATGCCTTTGCAGAAGGCAAGACGCTTAGCCAGATCCACGAAATGCCGCAGGTGGTTTTCTACTGCAAGGAAAGTGAGATTCCGGGCGGTTTCAAGGACGATGACATCATCCTCCACAGCCACGAAGAATGTCTCCACAACAAGAAGGGACAGGCTGAGAACGTGCGCCATCTGGAGGAAGAAGCCAACAAGATGCATGCTCAGCGCATGATTCAGGAAGTTGACGGCAAATATGTAGTGGTGAATCCGCCTTTCCCGCTGATGACTACCGCGGAACTGGATGCGGCTTTCGACCTGCCTTATACGCGTTTGCCTCATCCTAAATACAAGGGCAAGACCATTCCTGCCTACGAGATGATCAAGTTCTCCGTGAACCTTCATCGTGGCTGTTTCGGTGGCTGTTCTTTCTGCACCATTTCTGCTCATCAGGGTAAATTCGTGGTTTGCCGCAGCAAGGAGAGCATTCTGAAAGAGGTGAAGAAAATCATCCAGATGCCTGATTTCAAGGGCTATCTGAGCGATTTGGGAGGTCCTTCTGCCAACATGTATGGAATGCACGGCAAGAATCAGAAAGCCTGCGAAGTGTGCAAGCGCCCGTCGTGTGTAAACCCTCAGATTTGTCCGAACCTCAATACCGACCACAGCAAGCTTCTGGAGATTTATCATGCTGTAGATGCTTTGCCGGGAATCAAGAAGAGCTTCATAGGTAGTGGTGTGCGTTACGACCTTCTGCTGCATAAGAGCAAGGACGAAAAGGTGAATCAGGCGGCTAGAGAATACACGCGCGAACTGATTACCAAGCACGTGAGCGGCCGACTGAAGGTGGCTCCTGAACATACGAGTCCTGAGGTCTTGAAGTTCATGCGCAAGCCATCGTTCGACCTCTTCTACGAGTTCAAGCGCATCTTCGACAAGATTAACAAGGAAGAAGGTCTTAACCAGCAGATCATTCCTTACTTCATCAGTTCGCATCCGGGCTGTCATGAAGAAGACATGGCGGAACTTGCCGTCATTACGAAGGGACTGGATTTCCATCTGGAGCAGGTGCAGGATTTCACCCCTACTCCTATGACCATTTCTACCGAGACCTGGTACACGGGTTACGATCCTTACACCCTGGAGCCGGTATTCAGCGCCAAGACGCAGAAAGAGAAGCTTGCCCAGCGCATGTTCTTCTTCTGGTACAAGCCTGAAGAGCGCCGCGCCATCGAGAGCGAACTTCGCCGCATAGGCAGAGCCGACCTCATCGACAAGCTCTACGACAGGAAGAGCATGGGTGGCTGTTTCAAGGGTAAGAAGACGCATTATGACGATAAGGCGATAGGCTCTACATACGATAATCCAGGTGTAGGAAAAGGTGCTAAAGGCAAGCGTGGAGCTGGCAGAAATGCATCTGAACCGAATGCAGGAAAAAGCCGTGGCAGAAATGCTTCTGACCGCTTTGCCCCAAAGGGATATGGCAATGTGGGTTGCTATGATGAGGAGAAATACCTGAATAACGGAAAATCTCTAAAATCAGGTAAGCCTTCGAATGCCAACATCCGTGATGCCGTAGCAGCGGCGAGAGCCGAGCTGAGAAATCAGAAAGAACAGGGTGCAGGCTTCTTCAAGGATAAGAAGAAAAAGAGTTTCAACCCTAATTTCGACAACGACAACCATAACCGCAAGAACCGCTATAATAGCGGGGATAAGAACGAACGCGGCGGTCGTGGAAATCAAGGTCGAGGAAATCAAGGAAGAAATGAAGGTAGAGGCAGAAGAAGATAAATGTCAGCAATACGCCCTGAAAGGGCAGAAGAAGATAATTGTCAGCAATACGCCCTGAAAGGGCAAAAGAAGATAATTGTCAGCAATACGCCCTGAAAGGGCAAAAGCTCCTAGCCCAGGGCAACACCCTGGGTTTAGAATGTGAGATACTAAAGTCGCCCTGTAAGGGCAAAAGCTTTAAATATGTGAAGCTTTTGCCCTTACAGGGCGACTTGGTTGTTAATATATATGACCCAGGGTGTTGCCCTGGGCTAGGAGCTTCTGCCCTTTCAGGGCGTGCTGCTTAAATGCTAGTACTGTCTCAAAGCACCGAGTAATTCAGCATTCTCACTCTTGTTTCCGATAGTAATTCTCAGGCAGTTGCCGCACAACTGAACCTTGTTGCGGTTTCTTACGATAA
>JAJWOH010000036.1:0-28161 GCA_021635485.1 Segatella copri
GTGTCATAATGATTGACTCTTTTTGTGAGTCAACCTTTTTCAGGCAAATACAAGGCAACCTCGGAAGACCCTTCCGTGAGCAGAACACGCTGTCTCGCTCACGAGACAACCTCGGAAGACCCTCCCGTGAGCAGAACGCGCCGTCTCGCTCACGAGACAACCTCGGAAGACCTTTTCGTGAGCAAATCGCACTGTTTCGCTCACGAGACAACCTTGGCAGACTCTTTCGTAAGCAGAATGCGCCGTCTCGCTCACGAGACAACCTCGGCAGACCTTTTCGTGAGCAGAATGCGCCGTTTCGCTCACGAGACATCCTTGGCAGACCCTTCCGTGAGCAGAACTCGGCTTTTCGCTCACGAGACTGCCGCGAAAGACACACGAGGCAACCGCGGCGCTTTTTCAGCGAGCTACGGGAACTCTATGGAAACTCTACGGGCGCTCTATGGGCGCTCCTCGATGCCGCCGAGGTTCGACCAGAGCCAGTGGGACTCGTAATAGGACTTAGTGCCTTTAGGAACCGTCACCTTGACGGCTGAGCGGTCTGTGCCGTCAAAGAAAAAAGATGACGGGTCGCTCATGTTTGTTGTTATCTCGTCAACATCCTCCTTGGTCTTCCAGTTCAGCTCAAGTTCCAAAGGAGTTTTGCATGACACAAATGTGTGAACGTCTATGGATTTGACAGACTCAGGGATAACTATCTTATCAACATTTGTTCGACGAATAGAAGAGTACCCAATCTTCGTAGTGCCTTCCTTTATCACCACCGTACCGGTCTTCTTTTCAGGAATCCAACTCAGAATCTCTCTCTGTCCGACCTATGTGCATATACAAAGCCTCGTCATACAGATAGCAGTAGTTCTCTTGACCTTCCCTCGGCACGGTTGTGGTAATCTCAAGTTTAGAACAACCTTCAAACACCGGATTTGAACCATCAATATTTTCTAACGTGGAAGGTAAAATGACACGTTCAAGATTCCCGCAACCAATGAAGGCATAGGCTCCGATCTTATATATCCCCTCCGAGATAGTGACTTTCCTTAGGTCACCGCACCCTTCAAAGGCCCTATCCCCGACCCCTTTGACGGTATAGGTAATCCCGTCATACTCAACCGTACCGGGAACCACGACATCTCCCGAATACTTGCCTCCGCCCGGGTTACCGGTCACCTCGACGAAATCCATAGAGTAACCTTTGGCGGTCTTGTAGAACAGGCCGCCAACCTCGAACCCGGAAGAGAATTCTTTCACGGTGACGGTGCAGCCTGACCTGAAGCCGCCGCCCTCAGTGACCGCGCTGACCTTGGCCACACCCGCCGAAACGGCTCTCACGTTGCCGTCGGAATCGACCGTGGCCACGGACGGGTTATCCGACTCCCATTTCACATTCTGGTTGGTCGCGTCCGCCGGTCTGATCGTGTAAGAGAGTTTGGAGGTGCCGCGTACGGACAGGGTCACCGCCCACGGATTGACCTCCACGCCGGTCACCGGAACCGCCTTGGCCTTCACCGTCACCTTGCAGGTCGCCGTCTTCCCGCCGTCCTCGGTCGTCACAGTGACCACAGCCTCGCCGGCCTTCACGGCAGTCACCCTGCCGGCGCCGTCAACCGTGGCGACCTCAGTCTTGTCCGAGCTCCACGTCACCTTCCGGTTGTCCGCGTTGTCGGGCCTCACCGTGGCCGTAAGCGTCTCCGTCTCGCCCTCCGTCAGGGTCAGCTCCGTCCTGTCCAGAGTGACCTCCGTCACGCCTATCGCCTTGGCCTTCACCGTCACAGCGCAGGTGCCGGACTTGCCCTCCGCCGTCGCGGTGACGGTCGCGGTGCCGGGTCTGAGGCCATGGACGGTGCCGGCCTTGTCAACAGTGGCGACGCTCCGGTCGGACGACGACCACGCCACGGCCCTGTCGGACGCGGCTTCGGGAGAGACACTGGCGGACAGCACCGCAGATTCGCCCTCTATGATCTCTATCCGGGACGGGGTGACGGTCACGGATGAGACTCCGACAGTCTCCTCCTTCTTACCGCAGGATGTTATGAGAATGGTGGCGGCGGCAGCCGTCAGCAGCGCGCGCCGTGTGTGTAAAAACGCTCATATCGATTGATGTTTTGGTTATAGTCTCGTGAGTCCTATGAGTTCAGCGATGCTTTGGTAAATAACTTGGCGACCATCGGTCACCCTTTCGGTCTGTATCCCGCTCCTGCCTTGCGTCACCGGCACGGGACGTGACGCCGTGTGGCAGGCTTCAGGACAAAAATAATAAAAATTTCCAAATATCAAACGAATATGCCGGATATAATGGCCGCACGACCATGCGACCGGCCACCTGAACCCCTCCAACGACAGGAGCAGGAGGCGGCGCCGAGCTCCCCGGGAACGATGACGCCTGACTGTCCCGCACCCGAAGGTGACGCGCGGCACAGTCAGGCGACTCTTCCGCGCCTTCCCGTTGCCCAAGGGCGCAGGGCAGAATGAAGTATGGATGAAGGAAACCCTTCGGCAACGAAAACCACACTTATCGTCGCCCAAGAGTGCAGCACGGCACGCTTGAGCGACACTTTCGTACATCTTCGTCGCCCGAGGGTGCAGCACGGCACGCTTGGGCGACACCTCCGCGCGTTTCCGCCGCCCGAAGGTACTGGGCAAAAGACGTAAGGTTGAATCTGACAAAAAAAAGAAGAAGTCTCCCAAAAAAACGAGGGAGACTTCGGTCGGGTGCCCAAAGCCGGGCTCGAACCGGCACGTCTTTAAGGGACATTGGATTTTGAGTCCAACGCGTCTACCAATTCCGCCATTCGGGCATATTCAGGCAGTAGACTTTCCTTTGGAAACTTCGCACTTCCGCTGCACTTCCGCTGCAAAGGATTGCAAAGTTATTGAATTTCCTCCGATATTCCAAAACATTCAACAAAAAGCTTATGCGAAAAAACGCGTAATCCCTCTTGTCCGGCAAAAAGCACTTATACCGGATAAGTAACCTTCAAACAATAAGCCGCATCATATTAAGGAATCTTTTCGGTCTATTTCTCTTTTTTCATCAGTCATGTGCCACCGGCACACTCCTTCTTCGAAAAAGATCTATCCTCGAAAATCTTCTCTTAGAAACAGTTTTGAATTGTTTGTTTGAAGGTTAAGAGCAAGCTCTCCCCCCCAGACTGTCTGAAAAGTCTCGACGAGAGCAGAAAAGTCCGTGCCCCACTACAGGGGCGACAACAAATTTTCAATCCTCGGAGGTGGTAATTATACTTTTAAGACAGTCTCCCCCTGCTGCCCACCTCGGCAACCCGGACAAGTTCGATTGCCCTCGGTTCGGGCTCTGGGTTGAGAGTGAAAAACTTCAGGTTCGACCGCTTCTTCCAAGGAAGATAGCGGGCGGTGCCGTCTGACTGAAGAAGCGGGAATAAAATGAAGATTTTTTCACCTCAAAGAACATTTCAAACAATTCAAAACAGCTGCTTAATCTGAAGTAACTTATTATTTTCATGTTCCTAAACACCGCTGTCGATGCATCTTATCCGGTGGAAAGCCGTTTGGCCGGACAAACGTAACCGTTGATGTGACTTGTCCGGCGATATGCTTGTTTGCCGGACATTTTACGGTTCAGAAGGAACGGCCTTCCTGATCAGATAGGCAAAAGGTGCCTGCGCTCTGATTCACTGCGCATCATTTTTTCTGAAAAATCGATTCGGCTTATGAGGAAAACTGATTATATTTGTACGGTTTAAGCCGACAGCCACCACAAGAGTTGTGGTTTCAGGCACGGTGTCCGCGGCCGGTTGATCCGCGGAAATGACATAGAGCTTTTGACCCGGAAACGGGAAACGAAACATATCATATTCAACGAAATTTTAAGCTCAACAAAATGAAGCACTTTTCTTTACCAAAGGACGGTGGATTGATTGAGGAGAACCTGCCTAAGAGCATTCTCCATTCCTACGAGAAGATCACCACCGAGATTTCCGATGACGCGAACATCGGAAGCGACAAGGTGGCAGACATTATTGTCAAAGCCATCAAAGACCACGAAAGGGCGGCTCTTCCGCGTCCTTTCAAACTCGGTTTGACCACAGGAACCACACCTGTGTCCCTCTACAGCAACCTGACAGAGCAGTTCAAGGAAGGCGAGATCTCCTTCGCCAATGTCGAGGTGTTCTCCATTGATGAATATTACCCATACGGCAGCGACTCCGTCCAGAGCCGCAACCACAGGCTCCACGCCGAATTCCTTGACAATGTGGATGTCAAAAAGGAGAACGTGCATATTCCTGACGGAACAGTCTCAAAGGAAGAGGTATCCGACTATTGCGCCGAGTTTGACAAGATCGCCAGAGGTCTCGACCTGCTTGTGATCGGTGTCGGCGAAGGCGGCCAGATCGGTTTCAACGAGGCCGGCTCGTCAGAGAAGAGCCGCACACGCACCGTTCCGCTCTCATACCAGTCCAGAAAGAGACAGGCCCGCAATTTCAACGGCGACATTTCCGTCACCCCTAAGACCGCCATCACGATGGGCATCGGCACGATGATGAGCGCCCGCAGGATCATCCTTATGGCCTGGGGCGAGGACAAGGCGGCTGTGGTAAAGAAAGTCGTGGAGGGCGACATCGATCCGGCCTGCCCTGCCACCTGGCTTCAGGAACACGACAACATCACATTCTACACTGACGAGATGTCAGCCTCTATGCTGACCAGACTCGTCGCACCTTGGATGGTCGGTCCTTGCCAGTGGACACCGTGCCTGATCCGCAAGGCTGTCGTTTGGCTCTGCCAGAAGGTTCATAAGCCAATCCTCAAGCTGAAGCAGCAGGACTATTTCGAGAACTCCCTCGGAGAGCTCATCGAACTCTACGGGCCGTTCGACAAGATCAACATAGACGTTTTCAATGACTTCCAGCACACCATCACCGGATGGCCGGGCGGAAAGCCAGACGCTGACGACACCACAAGGCCTGTCAAGTCAACTCCGTTCCCTAAGAAGGTCCTGATTTTCTCCCCTCACCCGGACGATGACGTGATCTCCATGGGAGGCACATTCATCCGTCTCGTGCATCAGGGACACGACGTGCACGTGGCCTACGAGACCTCCGGTGACCTGGCAGTGCACGATGACGTTGTGCTTCAGCATATGGACGCCGCCTACCAGCTTGGATTCGGAGACAAGTTCGACGAGGTAAAGAAAATCATCGACTCAAAGAAGCCTGGTGAGCCTGAGCCTAAGGAGCTTCTCGCCATCAAGGCGGCCATCCGCCGCAGCGAGGCCAGAGGAGCGGACAGAAGCTTCGGCCTCAACGACAACACCAATGTCCACTTCCTCAACCTGCCGTTCTACGAGTCGGGCGGAGTGACGAAACTGCCTCGCACACAGAAAGACCTTGACATTATCAAGGAGCTGATCGTCAGGATCCACCCTGACCAGATCTACATGGCAGGTGACCTCGCCGACCCTCACGGAACGCACAGGGTCTGCACCGAGGCCGCCCTTGAGGCCATCGAACAGCTCAAGGAGGAAGGCAACGACTGGCTGAACGACACCACGATCTGGCTCTACAGAGGTGCCTGGATGGAGTGGGAGCTCTGGAGAGTTGACATGGCCGTTCCGATCAGCCCTGACGAGCTCATCGAGAAGCGCCACGCCATCTTCCGCCACCTTTCCCAGAAAGACATCGTTCCGTTCCCGGGCGATGACCCGAGGGAGTTTTGGCAGAGGGCCGAGGAGCGCACACAGAACACCGCAAGGTTATATGACGAACTCGGAATGGCCGAATATCAAGCCATCGAAGTTTTCCTAAGATTGAAATAACATATTAAAAGAATATCATCATGAAAGTAATCATCAGAGACACAAAGAAGGAAGGCTCTATCTGGGCCGCCCACCACATTGCCGCCGCCATCAAGGCAAAGGCTGAGAAGACCGACAAGCCATTCGTACTCGGACTGCCTACCGGCTCCACTCCTCTGGACGTCTATGCCGAGCTCGTCAGAATGTACGAGGCCGGAGAGATCTCCTTCAAGAATGTCATCACATTCAACATGGATGAATATGTAGGGCTTCCTGAGAGCCATCCGGAGAGCTACCACAGCTTCATGCACAAGAATCTGTTCGACAAGGTGGACGTTCCGGCCGGGAACATCCACATCCTCAACGGCAACGCTCCTGATCTCGCCAAAGAGTGCGAGGATTACGAGAAGGCCATCGTGGCTGCCGGAGGAATCGACCTGTTCCTCGGCGGAGTCGGCGAGGACGGACACCTCGCGTTCAACGAGCCGTTCTCTTCCCTCAACTCCAGGACAAGGGTCATGACCCTCACCCAGGACACTCTCGAGGTAAACTCCCGTTTCTTCGACAACGATGTGAACAAGGTTCCTAAACAGGCCATGTCAGTCGGTGTCGCCACAGTGTGTGGTGCCAAGGAGGTTCTCGTCCTCGCTTTCGGCGGCAAGAAGGCCAAGGCTGTCAAGGACGCCATCGAGGGACCTGTAAGCCACTATGTCACCCTCTCTGCCCTTCAGCTGCACGAGAATGGTGTCGTTGTGCTTGACGAGCCGGCCGCCGGTGAGCTCAAGGTCAACTCTTACCGCTATTTCAAGGCCGTTGAGGCTGCCGAGAACAAATAGTGCGTGGAGACTAACAACTTGTAAATCAGAATAATAAACATTATCCTCCCGCCATATCCGACGGGAGGATATTCATTAAAAGCCAATCAATCAGCATGTTATCCTCCACGATCATCGCGGCGCTCCTGGCCATTGGCAGCGCTTTGGGAAGCAATGGGTATGGCAATACGATAGACAGTCGCTTCGACAAGCTCAGCGACCGGACAGACAAGTACACCTTATATCAAGTCATAAGCCAACCGGACGCAGTCCCTGCCGAAGCGACCGATAACCTGGTACCAAGCCAACCGGACGCTGAGCCTGTCGAAGCGTCCTTATCTTCCAGCGAAAGTCCGGCACAGGAATATTCAGTAAAGGAACGGTGCGAGCGTTACACAATGAAAAATCAAGGACTTGAGCGGGAATATTACCTCTACCGTCCGGAAGGATTGAAGGCCGGGGCTCCTCTCGTGATAGTCCTGCACGGCTACGGCGGCTCGGCCCTCAAGGGAAAGAAAGCGATGATGGATGTCGCCGACAAGAACGGATTCGCTGTCTGCTACCCTCAGGGAATAAAGGATCCGAAAGGTAAACCGGGCTGGAATGTCCGCTACCCTTCACAGGAAGGAATGAAGACCGATGATGTTAAGTTCCTCATCGCCCTTTCCAAAGAACTCCAGAAGAGATTCGATCTCAGTCCAAAGAATACATTCCTCACCGGAATGTCCAACGGCGGCGACATCATCTACCTGATCGCGATGCGCGCTCCGAAGGCCTTCAAGGCCATGGCCTCGATAGCAGGACTGCAGTTCAACTGGATGGAGACTGAATATTCCTACAAGCATCCACTTCCTTTCATGGAGGTTCACGGCACACAGGACCACACTTCCGAATGGCTCGGCGACCCGGAGAACAAAGGTGGCTGGGGAGCGTATATTCCCGTTCCGGCGGCGGTCAGCAGAATCATCGCTGTTAACGGTTGTACCGAGGAATATGTCACCGAGCTTCCTCGCCGCGAGGGTCGTAACCAGGTCACCCTCTATCAGTTCAAGGCCGGCAGGCCGGCGGTGAAAGGCGGCAGACCCACCGAAGTCTGGCTCTACAAAGTCGAAGGCGGCGACCATTCCTGGTCCGACAAGGATATGGACACCTGCTCCGAAATCTGGCGTTTCTTCAGCCAGTGGATTGACTAAAATGGCTTAACTAAAAGCCACATCTCTGAGGCCACATCGCTCTGACGCCAGGCACAAATCCGCAATTCATTGAATGTCAGAAGGTGTAACATCACCTTTTGACATTCAATATTTTACAAAGCAGTGCCCTCCAAATCCGCCTGGCAGCATTTACAAATATATTCATTTACAATCAGTTGACAATTATACCCAAAATTTTGTGAATGTGGGGCAAAAAGGCTAACTTTGTGATATTCTTCACCGCTTGCGGTGAAAGCAAGTCCCTTCCCCGAGGGAAGGGATTTAGGGTAGGGGTAACGTAAAATGAAGTGGGTGGGCAATCACCTTCGAACGTGAGATAATATTTCGCAGCAAGTAATTGCCTACTTGCGAGAGTCGCGCTAAACAGAACTTGCAAAGATGTCCAATTACCGCATTTTCGTGGAGAAACACCCGGAGTTCCAGGTGGAGGCAAAGAGCCTCCTGGGGGAACTCAACGAGAACCTGCAGCTGGAGCTGAAAACGCTTCGGCTGCTTAATGTTTATGACTTGTTCGGATTCACGCCCGAACTTCTGGAGAAGAGCCGCTACAGCGTCTTCGGAGAGATTGTGACTGACTCTGTCACAGACTCGATTGACCTGGACGGAGCGAAGTACATCGCCGTCGAATACCTGCCGGGCCAGTTCGACCAGAGGGCGGCCTCGGCTGTGGACTGCGTTCATCTGATCGAGCCATCGGCACAGATCAGCATCAAGAGCTCCAAACTCCTGATCGTGGACTCCGACGCTTCCGAGGAGACCCTTGAGAAGATCCGTCACTACTACATCAACCCGGTGGAGTCCCGCACGAAAGACCTTAGCAAACTTGCTGACACAGAGCACGCCGCGGTCAAGCCGGTTCCTGTACTCGAAGGATTCAGGAATATGAGCGGTGACGATCTGAAGGCATATTGCAAAAAGATGGGCCTGGCGATGAACGCCGACGACCTCGCCGAGGTCGTAAGGTATTTCACCGAGGAAGGCAGGGATCCGAACGAGACCGAGCTCAGGATTCTGGACACCTACTGGAGCGACCATTGCCGCCACACGACTTTCACAACGGAATTGGAAAGCATCGACGTGGAGGATTCCTTCATCAAGGAGGACATCGACGGGACGATGGCCCTGTACCTGAGGATGCGCTCGGAGACAGGCCGCGAGAAGAAGGGACTGAACCTGATGGACATGGCCACAATCGGGGCGAAATACCTCAGGAAGAACGGTTTGCTGGATGACTTGGAGGTCAGCGAGGAGAACAATGCGTGCAGCATATTCATAGATGTGGATGTGGACGGGCAGACCGAGAGATGGCTGCTGATGTTCAAGAACGAGACCCACAACCACCCTACGGAAATCGAGCCGTTCGGCGGGGCCGCCACCTGCCTGGGCGGAGCCATCAGGGATCCGCTCTCAGGACGCTCCTACGTCTATCAGGCAATGCGTGTCACCGGTGCCGGCGACATCTACAAACCTGTCAGCGAGACACTTCCGGGCAAGCTCCCGCAGAAGGTCATCACCAGGAAGGCCGCCCAGGGATATTCCTCCTACGGCAATCAGATCGGTCTTGCGACAACCCACGTCCGCGAGATCTACCACGAGGGCTACACGGCCAAGAGAATGGAGGTCGGAGCGGTTGTCGGAGCGGTGAAGGCCGGGGACGTGAGAAGGGAAAGCCCTAAGGCCGGGGATGTCGTGCTGATGATCGGCGGACGCACCGGACGCGACGGAATCGGCGGTGCGACAGGTTCCTCAAAGGAACACACAGAGGAGTCCCTTGAGACTTGCGGAAGTGAGGTCCAGAAGGGTAACGCTCCGGAGGAGAGAAAGTTGGAAAGGCTTTTCAGAAGGCCTGAGGTCACGAGACTGATAAAGAAATCGAATGACTTCGGAGCCGGCGGAGTGAGTGTCGCCATCGGTGAGCTTGCCGACGGGCTGGACATCTACCTTGACCGTGTTCCGGTGAAATACAGCGGAATGAACTCCACGGAACTGGCCATCAGCGAGTCCCAGGAGCGTATGGCCGTCGTAGTGGAAGCCAAGGACGAGGAGGAATTCAAGGCGCTTTGCCATTCAGAGAATATCGAAGTGACGCACGTGGCCGAGGTCACCGACACCGCCAGAATGAGGATGTTCTACGGCGACAAGGTCGTTGTGGATCTCACCAGAGCGTTCATCGACAGCGCCGGTGCGAAGCATTATTCAAAGGCCACTATCGGAGCGGTCGAGGACAGGGATCCGTTCTTCCGCGACGTTCCGGGCAAGAACCTGAAAGAGAGAATGTTCGCCAACCTGCAGGATCCGAACGTGACCTGCCAGAAAGGCCTTATAGAGATGTTCGACTCCACCATCGGCCGCTCCACCGTGCTGATGCCGTTCGGAGGCGAGCTACAGACCACCGAGACCCAGGTCTCAGTGCAGAAACTTCCGGTCAAGGGTTATACCGACACAGCCAGCATGATAGCGTTCGGCTTTAACCCTGACATCTGCGACTGGAGCCCTTACCACGGTGCTGCATATTCATTCATCGAGGCTTGCAGCAAGGTCGTGGCGGCGGGAGGCCATTGGGAGACAATGAGATTCTCTTGCCAGGAATATTTTGAAAGGATGACAGCTGATCCGAAGGTATGGGGCAAGCCGACGGCGGCTCTGCTCGGCGCTCTGAAGATGCAGAAGGAGCTTGGGCTGGCTTCCATTGGAGGCAAGGATTCGATGAGCGGATCCTTCGAGACCGAGGACGGGACAATCCACGTACCGCCGACCCTTATCGCGTTCGGTATCACTCCGGTAAAGGCTGACAAGGTGATCTCTCCGGAACTCAAATGGGAGGGAGACCGCCTCTACCTCGTGAAGCATACTCCGCTCGCTGACAGGATGCCTGACACGGAGCAGCTCAAGAGGAACTGGAATCATATTCAGGAAAAGATAGAGGACGGCACGATCGTGGCCGGTTGGGCGGTAGGATTCGGTGGAGTGGCAGAGGCGCTTTGCAAGATGAGCTTCGGCAACGCGTTCGGGTTCGACGTCAACCTTTCGGAGGACGAGCTGTTCAACCTGAACTACGGTTCCATTGTGGTGGAGACCGATGGCAGCGCGCTTGATTTCGAGAACGCTGTCGAGATCGGCACCGTAACTTCCGGTGAGGACGGCAACGTCCGTGTGAACGGGACCAAACTTTCCATCTTCGAGATGATGGATTTCAACGCGTCGCTCTTCGAGAAGGTTTACCCCGCAGTCAGCAAGCCAGACTTCAAGAGGCTGCTGCCTAAGGGCATGGAGGGTGTGAAGCCGTTCAAGGCAAAGAAGGCGGATCTTGAATATAAGGGACCGAAGGTCGATAAGGTTATCGCCTACCTTCCGGTGTTCCCGGGCACAAACTGCGACTACGATTCGGCGAAAGCTTTCCGCAAGGCGGGAGCCGAGATCCGCACTTCCGTGTTCCGCAACCTTTCGGACAAGGATGTGTTCGAGTCAATCGCCGAGATGAAGAAGAACATCGAGGATTGTCAGATCCTGATGCTCAGCGGTGGCTTCTCGGCCGGTGACGAGCCGGACGGAAGCGGCAAATTCATCGCCAATGTACTGAACAACAAGGACATCGCGGAGGCGATCGAGGGACTGCTGTCCCGTGGTGGTCTGATTTTAGGAATATGCAATGGTTTCCAGGCACTTGTGAAGTCGGGTCTGCTGCCTTACGGTGAGCTCGGGAAGGTGACCAAAGACTCCCCTACTCTGTTCCGCAATGACATCAACAGGCACATCTCGCAGATGGTGACGACCCGTGTGGCTTCCACAAACTCTCCTTGGCTCAAGGGGATGGCGATCGGGGATGAATATACTATCCCTGTAAGCCACGGCGAGGGCAAGTTTGTGGTCAGCGAGGAACTCGCGCGTGAGTTGTTCGCCAACGGGCAGGTGGCGTTCCAGTACGTTGATCCGCTGACGGATGAACCGACTATGGAGTCGCCTTACAATCCGAACGGGTCTTACTACGCCATCGAGGGCATCATCAGCCGTAACGGGCAGATTCTGGGGAAGATGGGTCACAGCGAGAGGTACGAGAGGAACCTGTTGAAGAACATAGAGGCCGACCTCGAGCAGCCGCTGTTCGAGAACGCAGTCAAGTATTTTATCGGATAGTTACTTTGCTGAGGTTGCATAGTAGAAGGCACGGAGAGCGGTTGCCATATGTCGCTTCGGCGACCCTTTACCCGTACAGGGCGCGGAGCGTCGGTCGCTGAAGCGACATATGGCAACCGCGGCAAAAGAATATTTTATATAATAAATGAAGAGGAATATAATTCACGATGGGGTGTCCATCAAGATCTTCGAGACGGACGACCCGCAGAAGGTGATCATACATTTCACGGATGAGATCACGGCGTTCAACAAGATCAAGAAGGCGGTGATCAAGGACAAGGGTGTCTACTGCAACGGAATCTCCTGCGAGATCTCCAGACTGCTGCAGAAGGGAGGTGTGCCTACGCACTTCATCGAGCAGATCTCTGACACTGAGCAGCTTTGTTGGAAATCACAAGTGATCCCGATGGAGGTGATCGTCAGGAATGTGATCGCCGGCTCGATGGCACAGAGACTGGGACTGGAGGAAGGTATCATCCCGAAGGAGCCGGTCTACGACCTCTGCTACAAGTCGGACATCCTCTGCGACCCGATCATCAACGACTACCACGCCGTCGCCCTCGGCCTCGTGAGCAAGGAAGAACTTGAACGGATATATTCATTGACAAAGCAGGTCAACAGCATCCTGACCCCGGTCTTCAAGGAGATCGGCATCACCCTGGTGGACTTCAAGATCGAGTTTGGCCACCTGTCGGACGGACGGCTCGTGATGAGCGACGACATCACTCCGGACAGCGCCCGCTTCTGGGACATCGCCACCGGCGAGAGACTCGACAAGGACCGTTTCCGCAGGGACAACGGCCACGTCGGCGAAGCCTACAGGACGGTCTACGAGCGTCTGACCGGCAAAAAGATTGACTGACAACTATTTATTATTTCTGAATATGAGACCTTTATTTCTGACAAATACTCTTACTCGAACGAAAGAGCTTTTCAAGCCGATCCAACCGGGACACGTGGGAATGTACGTCTGCGGGCCGACGGTCTACGGAGAGGCTCACCTCGGACACGCCCGTCCGGGAGTAACCTACGATGTGCTTTTCAAACTGCTCAGGCATCTTGGCTACAAGGTCCGCTACGTGCGGAACATCACCGACGTGGGACACCTTGAGCACGACGCCGACGAGGGAGAGGACAAGATCTCCAAGAAGGCAAGGCTGGAACAGCTTGAGCCTATGGAGGTTGTGCAGACCTACACGTTCCGCTACCACGAGGCGATGCGCCTGCTGAACGTGGCGCCGCCATCCATCGAGCCGAGAGCCTCGGGGCACATCATCGAGCAGATCGAGACCGTCAAGAAGATTCTGGACGCAGGCTACGCCTACATCTCCAACGGATCCGTGTACTTTGACGTGGAGAAATACAACAAGGATCACCACTACGGAATCCTTTCCGGGCGCACTCTGGACGACACCCGTGAAGGAACACGCACACTTGACGGACAGAGCGACAAGAAGGCTCCGTACGATTTCGCCCTTTGGAAGAAGGCTGAGCCCGAGCACATCATGCACTGGCCAAGTCCGTGGAGCGAAGGCTTCCCGGGATGGCATCTGGAGTGCTCCGTGATGGGCGAGAAATATCTCGGCAACGAGTTCGACATCCACGGCGGCGGAATGGATCTGATGTTCCCTCACCACGAGTGCGAGATCGCCCAGAATGTGGCCAGCCGCCACACACAAGGCGTGCACTACTGGGTTCACAACAACATGATCACGATCAACGGCCAGAAGATGGGCAAATCCCTGGGCAACTTCATCACCCTGCCGCAGCTGTTCAGCGGACAGCACGAGAAACTCACGCAGGCATATTCCCCGATGACCGTCCGCTTCTTCATCCTCCAGGCGCACTACCGCAGCACGCTGGATTTCAGCAACGAGGCACTGCAGGCTGCCGAGAAGGGTCTGAAGAGGGTGATGCAGGCGGCGAAGGATCTGCGTGCGTTGGCTTCGGCGGCAGGAATCACTGACACGGCCAAGGGCACGGAAGGCGATCCTGTGGACGCGATGCAGTACGGCGAGTTCATCACAGCCATTGCTCCTGACACCTGCCCGGCGACTTCCGAGGAGGTCAAGGGAATATTCAATGCTGTCTATGAGGCGCTTTGCGATGACCTTAACACGCCGATCGCACTGTCGCACATCTTCGACGCGGTACGCCTTGTCAACTCCGCCAAGGCTGGAGAACTAAAACTGAGCAAGGGTGATTTGGAGACTCTGACGCAGCTTTTTGATGACATCGTGTTCGGTGTCCTCGGCCTGAAGGACGAGTCCGCCGCCGAATCCGGCAAGGGTCAGGAGATTGTCTCCGGACTGATGGACATGGTGCTTGAGGAACGCGCCAAGGCCAAGGCAGCGAAGGACTGGGCGGCCAGCGATGCCATCCGTGACCACCTCAAGGCCCTCGGCATCACCGTAAAGGACACCAAGGACGGAGCCGAGTGGAGTATTCAATAAAAACAGACAATATGAAACATAGGTATATTTCCGTCTCGGTGATGTGCTCCAACCTTATGAACCTGGGGCAGGATATCAAGACGTTGGAAGAGAACGGCGCGGATATGCTGCACATCGATGTGATGGACGCTCATTTTGTTCCGAATCTCACATTCGGGCCGGACTTCATAAAGGCTATGCAGGCAGTCACGACAATGCCGGTGGACGTTCACCTTATGGTCGATGATCCGGAGCTCATAATGAGCAAGTTCCCGGTCCGCAAAGGCGACATAGTGTCCCCACACATCGAGGTCAAGAAAGATTACCGCGCGCTGGCAGCCAAGGTTCATGAGGCAGGAGGGCTTTTCGGCCTTGCGGTCAACCCGGAGACCGATGTGGAAGCCATCAAGGAGTATCTTGACGTGCTTGACACGGTCACCCTGATGCTTGTGCACCCAGGAGCCGCAGGTGCTAAGATGGTGGACGGGATCATGGACAAAGTCGCCGGAATGCGCAGATTCCTCGACACCAACGGCCGCGAGGACATCCTCATCAGCGTTGACGGAAGCGTCAGCAATGAAAGGGCCAATCTCATGGCCGGAATGGGAGCCGACATATTCGTAGGCGGCACCGCGGGAATCTATAGAAAAGGGATGGCTCTTTCCGAGACCATCCCTGAAATGCGGGCCGCCATAGATTTCTAGAAGCGGCATATTCGCTGACCTTACTCCACGTTTCGGAATCCGGAATAGTCCGTCTGAAGCGTGGAGCATTTATATTCATTGACCACTCCGCCGCCCGGGATGGTCTGCGTGGCGCGCACCTCCCAGTTCTGAACCTTGGTCGGATCGCCACCCGGAGCCTCTATGTACCAATAGTACTGCGGCGTGCTGCGTGACCATGTCGCCGTCTTGCGTCCCAAGTCATTGTAGAAGAACGAGATGGCGCAGACATCCCCGATTTCGGAAGGAACCTGTTTGAAGTCTCCGACCTTTTTCCCGTCCTGGAAGAGTTCGACTTTCCAGTTGTCCTCGTCGCTGTTCCAGATGGATGCCACGAAGCAGCCCTTGAGTCCGGAGAAACCCGGCGCCTGGGCGCCTTTCGGGCCGATGCCGCCTTCCGTCCATGAATATTCATACTCACCGGAAGGATGACCTTCCGCTCCGCCGTAGATCTGGTTGCCGTCATAGACACGCATCTGGAGATCAGGCGACTCGCCTGTACCTTTCGCCAGCCAGTTTTTCATCGTCTTCCCGGAGACTTCGTAAACGCTGTAGCCGTTCGGAGAGCCGGCAAGGTTGAGGTTGCAGCTCCACCAAGCGCCGCAGGCCGCTCCATGAATATGCTCGTAAACGGGAGTGCCTCCCTTCGTGACATAGTCATGATGGATGAAATTCTGCGCGTAATGCGTGTGACCGATCATCACGTGCGCCTCGTGGAAGTCCGTAAGGCAGTCCATTGCGGCGGCCATGTTCTTGATCTTGTCCGGGTTGTCCTTGTCGGCGTTGTGACGGAACTGGATGTGGGCGCAGAAGACAATCATCTTTTCCTCCTTGTCCTTCACAAGGGCAAGGTCTGACTTGAGCCATTCCAGCTGCCGGTCGGAAATGTTGTCGGCATATTTCCAGGTCTTGCCGTTGGTCGTCGTAACAGCCACGTCGTCCATAACCACAAAGTGAACGTCTCCTCTGTTGAACGAGTAGTCCGTGGGGCCGAAGAGGTCGACGTAGGTCTGTGTGGCCGCGTAGTCATCAACGCAGGCCGCGTCATGGTCGTGGTTGCCGACACAGTTGTAGATCGGGAGATAATCCCCAGACTCCAGCGCGAACCCCGAGAGGGCCTTGTGCATCGGCCCCCACTGCACCGTGTTGTCAAACGTCAGGTCGCCGAGGGTGACGGCGTAGGCATTCAAGTACTTTCCCTTGGCCTGTGACTCGGACATGAATCTATTGAGATCCGGAAGCGTCTCAGTCTCGAACCTGTGGACATCAGAGTCCGTCTTGCACTGAGGATCCCCGATCATCACCAGAGTGAAATCCTTCTCGGGAGCGTCAAGCGGCTCCAGCACGAAATCGTTCCTGTTCTGCCGGCTCCTGTCAATCGGGGTCGTGGAATAGAACAGAGGAAGTTTCGTGACTGGATCCAGCGCCGTCTTGTACTCCGCCGGAAGCGTGTAGTACACATTCCTGCACTTCTCGTCCGCCACAAACTGGTAAACCCCGTTCCTGTCCGTCACCGTGAAAGTGTACCCGTCCGTCACCGGCACCCCCGCGATGCCCTTCCCTGTGCGGGAGTCCTTGACCAAACCAAAGAGATTGTTTTTCTTGTCTATGCGAGTGCCGTTCAGTCTCATAGCATCGGCCACATACGCAGACATGAACGTCATCGCCACAATCAAGAATGCAATCTTTCTGTATATTCTCATCATCTGTATTCTCGAAGCAAATAGTACTCAAAAAAGAACGGGGAAATCTCCCCGTTCCAAAACACCTATGTATGGATTCTAAAATCCGCTATAGTCCGTCTGCAAATCCGTGCAGGAATAGACATTGACTTCTCCGCTGGTCGGGATTGTCTGCGTGGCGCGCACTTCCCAATTCTTCACCTTGGTCGGATCACCGCCAGGAGCCTCAATGTACCAATAATGCTGAGCAGTCGTTGTGGTCCATGTCGTCGTGTTCTTACCCAAATTGTTGAAATAATATGAGACAACACATATATCAGGAACCTTGGACGGAACTCTCTTCATGTCACCGACTTTCTGACCGTTCTGGAAAAATTCCACTTTCCAGTTCTTGTCATCGTCATTCCATATAGCGGCGACAA
Organism: Segatella copri; assembly: GCA_021635485.1. Lineage (GTDB taxonomy): Bacteria > Bacteroidota > Bacteroidia > Bacteroidales > Bacteroidaceae > Prevotella > Prevotella copri_P. The sequence goes on from JAJWOH010000036.1 coordinate 17,192, forward strand.
AAGATCCTTTCAGATTTGAATTACCCTTGGCGGTAATATTGGCGGTTCCTCCTTTACCACCATCGTACCATGTGTACCGATATTTTCCTGAAGGTGTGCCATCCGTACCACCATAAATCTGGCTGCCGTTATAAACCCGCATTTGATACCCGACTTCATTCTTCGTGCCTTTGGTAACCCAGTTCTTGATGCTGTTCCCTTCGATCTCATAAAGGCTATAGCAATTAGGCGCGCCATTCACATTCATATTGCATGACCACCATGCACCGCAAGCGGCACCATGGACATGCTCGTAAACGGGTGTGCCACCCTTGGTTACATAAGAGGAGTGAATCCAGTTCTGAGGATAATGGGTGTGACCGACCATGATATGAGCCTCGTGGAATTCCGTAAGAAGTTTAAGGATCTCTGCATAATTCTTATCCTTGTTCACAGAGGCACCGCCACTGTTTGCGCCTCCTCTGAAAGGAATATGGGCGCAGAACAGGATCATCTTGTTCTGTTTGTCTTTCACCAGATCCAAATCCGCCTTCAGCCATTTCAGCTGAGAACTCGTGACTCCAGCATCATAATCCCAGGTCTTGCCGCTTGTAGTAGTGACAAGGACATCGTCCATCACAACAATATGAACATCGCCTCTGTTAAAAGAATAATCCACCGGGCCGAAAAGATCGACATAGTTTTGCGTTGACTCATACCGCGTGTTTGTCGATGCGTCATGGTCATGATTGCCGACCATATTATAGAACGGAATGTAATCAGTGCCGTTGGCCGAGAACTTTGACATGACATTACGCATTGGCTTCCACTGAACGGTGTTGTCAAATGTGATGTCACCCATTGACATGATGTACACATTCTTATACTTACCATTCGCCTGTGAGGTCGAAATGAAATTCCTCATGTCCGGCAATGTCTCCGTACGGAATCTCTCTCTGTCGGAATCAGTTTTACACTGTGGATCCCCAATGGCCAGATAAGTGAAATTCTTCTCAGGAGAATCAAGCGGTTCCAAAACAAAGTCGTTCCGGTTCTGACGGTTGTAGGAAATAGTCGATGTGGAGTAAAACAAAGGCAGTTTGGTCTCTTTGTCCAACGCCACCTTATACTCTGACGGCAATGTATAGTACACATTGCGGCAATACCGGTTCGCCTTGAATTGGTAAACGCCATTGGCATCTGTCGTGGTAAAGGAATACCCGTCTGTGACTGGTACACCAGCGATGCCCTTTCCGGTCTTGGAATCTGTGATCAGTCCGACAAGAGTGTTTGTGGACTCAATCGAGGTGCCATTGATCACCGTCTCCGTTCCGGGAGTCGGCTTCGGATCCGGTTTGTCTGGAGTCGGATCATCGGTCCCTGTTTTACCGCAAGCAACAACCCCCAGCATGAGGGTTGTTGCAGACATTAGACCGAATAAACGCTTTTTAAGCTGTAATTTATTCATGTATAATAGTTTAAGATTTTAATCCTCCCAACCATAATTCTGGCCAAGATTAGGATTCTTTGTCAAGGCTGTCGATGGAATAGGACGGACATAATCCCTGTCATTCCACTCAAGCTTGTAATTGTAAATAAGATATCCATGATCGCCCTCAGAGAGAGTCAAGTTCTGGTCTGCGGTTGAGGTACCTGTTTTATAAGCAAACTGAGAAACTTTAGATGCATTGAACTTATACGTTTCACCATTGAACTGGATGCCGTTCTTATACTCATCGGCGGTCACGTAGATACCCATCCAACCACTATTGTCTGTACCACGATCCACAATCAGATTCTGGCAAGCCCAACGGCTGAGATCCGAAGCGCGGAGGTTCTCACAGATCAACTCTGTAACCCTCTCTCTTCTTATCTCCAGCATGGTGTTTGAGAGAGCTGGATCACCATAGTATGACTTCAGCCAGGCATCCTCGACATAACCGGCGGATGCAGGATAAATATTCTTGACACCTGCGCGCTTGCGAAGCTCTCCGACGGTCTCATTCCAGATGGTCTCATCAATCTGACCGAGCTCAGCCTTGGCCTCGGCGTAGTTCAAAAGAACCTCCGCGTAACGCAGGATAGGAATATCATTATCATTCCTTCCTTTAGAATAATTCTCCTCCTTTTCCTGACTCCATTTCCTGAACTGATACCCGCTGAATGTATATGTAAAGTTCAGTTTCTTTGGGACGGATTCCCCTGCTAACGTCGTGTACAAGTGTCCCGGGCCGTGAACAGTGTTGAAAAGACGCCAATCCTTATTGTCAAACTCCTTCGTCACAGACACATCCGGCTTTGCCGGTGTTCCGTCAAGGTTAAGGAACATACGCACAAGGTTCTTGGTAGGGGCGGCCTTCTGATCGTACGTACTTGAGTTCACAACCCAAGTAAGCTCGTTATACACGTTAAGGTCACCACCTTCATATTCCACGGTCCAGATGGCTTCTTTGGACTTGCCGAAATCAGTGCTCCTCCAAATGTTGTCATACAAGGAAGCGACCTCCTTACCATCGGCAACCGAGACAGGTGATCCGGTAACAAGAGAGAACTCCTTGGAATCAATCACAGACTTGGCGGCTGTGGCGGCGGCGTTGAAGAAATCATCAGAAGACTCATACTGTCCTGACCATGCGTTGTTTGTAGCCGGGTTCACCGTATGGTACTTACGGAAAGAGCCCTCATACAGGCAGACTCTTGACATGAATGCCAATGCGACATATTTGTTGATCACGCCACTGTAAGTCTTCAGATCGGCGGACATGTTCTCGCTTGCGAATTTCAAATCCTCCAGAACATTGTGCATTACAAGCTCACGGTCATCCCTGCCGGCGGTAAGGATAGGATCATCAACATTCACGACATGATCAATCCACGGAACATTGCTGAAAGTCTTCACTTTCGAGAAGTAGAAATAGGCTCTCCAGAACCGGGCGACACCAAGATAATGATTGGCGACCTCATCCTTAAAGAGACTTCTGTTCTTTTCAATGCCTTCGATCATCTTGTTGACCCTGCGGATGCCTTTCCAGTCCCCTACAGCCCAACCGGTCTGCTTTACAGAGTTCCAAATGCCGGGACGATAAAAATCCGTCGAGGTCTGGGTGCAGATGAGATCCGTATAATTATCACCCTTGCCGACAGTCTCTCCGCTTGGGCGATATGCCTCAATCAGTCCGTTGGAATATATCTCCAAATCACTTTCTGTCCTGAAGAAATTCTCGGCTGATATTTTATTGACCGGATCAGCTGTGAGAAAATCCTGACATGAAGACAACGCGAGAACAGACGCGGCTCCCAAAAGTAATTTAACTGCTATACTTGATTTCATATTAAAATTCATTAGAGTTTATCTTCCTTCAAATTAGAAAGTAATGTTCAGACCGAAGGTGTATGTCTTGAGCATAGGATAGGTATATCCCTGTCCCACACCGCTAAGACCTCCAACATTGTCACCGAAGTCAGAATCACCGAAACCAAGGGTCTCAGGGTCAAACATCTTGGTATGCTTGTAAATCGGAGAGAAAGTCAGCAGATTCTCACCAGAGAAGTAAACCTTAAGCTTCTCGACGCGGATCTTCTTGGTAAGCTTGCTTGGGAAAGTATAGTCCACAGTGAGGTTCTTAAGTCTTACATAAGCGGCATTCTGCATGTAGTAGTCATTCTCGAACGTAAGAGGGCCGTCATTTCTGTTCGCGGCGTATGCCACCTGACGTGTGAAGTAAGGCTTGCTTGCGGCGTTGGTGACCACCCAGTTGGAAGTAGAGTAATCAACTTCCACAGCGTCCTGAGTATGAATCTTCGGCAGATAGCCATAAGGACGGTTGTACATTCCCCAGAAGAATCCGGACTCGCAGCTTGGATACCAGTCACGCTTGCCTACGCCTTGCAGGAAGACACTGACGCCGATTCCGTTCCAGTTGGCGCCAAGGTTGATACCAAAATAATAGCGTGGGCTCTGGTTGCCGATGCGCTCAAGGTCGCCATGGTCATCAAGAGTACCTTTGCCGTAGTCAATCTTTCCGTCACCGTTGATGTCTATGAATTTAAGGTCTCCGGCATACGCCCTGAAGTTGGATCCGTTCTTGTGGAATTTATCGGTCGCCCAGTTGTTGGCCTCCTCATTGCTGAGGAAGTACCCGTCGGTCCTGAATCCCCAGATCTCACCAAGTTCCTTACCCTCATAGTAGTTGAGGATGTCACCGTTGATGTTATAGTACGTCTTCACCCAAGTGCGTGAATCCCAGACACTGGCCTTGATGTTATAATTGAAATCCTTACCGGCGAGTTTGAACGAGTCTCTCCAGCCGATCGTGGCTTCCCAACCCTTTGTCTGGATAGCGCCGTAGTTACCCTTAGGGGTGGAATCACCAAGCACCTCAGGAAGATCCGGACCCTGAATGAACATATCCTTGACATCACGCACATAGTAGTCAGCCGAGATCGAGAGACGGCTCTTCAGGAAATCAGCGTCAAGTCCCACGTCATAAGTGGTGACAGTCTCCCAGGTAAGGTTGTCAGGAATGATCGCGGCGGCCGTTGTGTAAGGAACTTTCTCCCCGTTGATGAGTTTTGTGGATTTTGACACACCCATAAGCTCCAGGAATGAGTAAGGGTCGATGGTCGCGTTACCGAGGGAACCCACATTGGCGCGGAGTTTAAAGTTGTTCATCCAAGACTTGGCCCATTTCATCCAAGGCTCCTCGGACAGTCTCCAACCTACGGACGCTGAAGGAAAGAAACCCCATTGTGAATATGAAGGGAACAATGAGGAACCATCGTAACGTGCGGCCACCTCGACTATATACCTGTTGAGAAGAGTGTAGTTCACACGCCCGAAGAAACCGACCATGCTCTTGTCGTGACCACGATCCTCCACACCATACTCGTCAGACGCCATAAGCTCAAATGAAGGGATGGAAGGATACAGAAGGTCTTTTCTGGTAAGATAAAAACGGCGATAGTTCGTCTTCTCAAGATTCCATCCAGCCACGATATTCAAATCATGGTTGTCACCAAGTTTCGGAGTGTATGTCCCGACGATGTTTGAGGAGATGTAATCAGTGTTGAAACGCCAGTCTGACTTATAAGAGGAGCTATTGTAAGTCTCCAAAGCACCTGGGGCACTATAACCACTCTGGATGCAAGAGACTCTTGCCTGAGTGGAACGGATGGCTTTGTAAGTAAAGTCGCCTGTGAATTTCAGGACGTTCTTGATCGGCTCGAAATCAAGAGTGGTGGATGTGATAATATCCAGTTTGTTATTTTCCTGATAAGTATTACCGTCTTCAAACGCACCGTACATACAAGAAGCGCCATAGAACGTAAGCGTACCGTCTTCATTAAATGCCGGATAGATTGGCTGTCCTCTATGCTCGAACTGGCGGAGAAGCGGCTGTGAACCACCTGACACCATCGGCTGGTGATATTTACGCTTGAACACCGAGGTGTTATTGGTCAATTTCAACCAATCAGTAATCTTTATGGAACCCTTGGCGCGAAGATTGAACTGGTTGAAGTCCTCATTGCCAAGCTTATAGATACCGTCCTGTCCATAATAACGCCCACTGATGGCATAGCTAACCTTCTCTGACGCGCCATTGATGCTGAGGTTATGGTTCTGTGTCATGTTCATGTCCTTGTAGAACATGTCAAGCCAGTTGGTGCTTCCATAGTAAGCATAGTTGCCGCCGAAACCGACATCCTTTCCGTCACCATAAATCTTACCGTAATTCTCATAGGTAGGATCAGTTTTACGACGACGGAACTCCTCATGATAAGCCTCAGAATAGGTATTGGACCTGTTATTGACATTACCAGGCAAAGAACCGGCGGAAGTCGGAGTGCGTTTGTCGTTCCTGAAGAACTCAACAAAGGTATCAAGCCACTGAAGGCCATCTGTGACAAGCTCGTCCTCCCACATGATGTTTCTTCTGTTCAATGAGACAGAGCCGTTGTAGTTCACGGAAATCTTGTCGGTCTTCGGAGCCTTGGTTGTCACGAGGATGACACCGAAAGCACCTCTGGCACCGTATACAGCGGCGGAAGCCGCATCCTTGAGGACGGCGACAGTCTCGATGTCCTCCGGGTTCACTGTCGTCAGGTCTCCCTCGACTCCGTCGATGAGGACAAGGGCGCTGCTGCCCTGGCCGATCGAGTGCTTCGCACCCTTGGCGTTGCCGCCAACCTTTTGTCTGGACTGATACGAAGTTCCGTTGCCTCGGATGGTGATAGACCCTTGATGGGTAGGCTTACCGTCAGCCTGAACGATGTTCAACCCCGGGATCTGTCCCTGAAGAGACCTTGTCACATTGGAGTTGGTCCTGCCTTCAAGTTCCTCACCCGACAGGTTCTCGACGGCTCCCACCAACTGAGTCTTCTTGAGAGTACCATAACCGACCACAACAGTCGCGTCAAGCATCTGGGTGTCTTCCTGAAGAAGGATGTCCAATTTTGTTCTCTTGCTGACATTAACCTCTACAGTCTTATAACCGAAAAGCTGGCATACAAGGACAGCGTTGGCGTCAGCCTTGAGGGTGTACGCTCCGTTCGCATCAGTCGATGTACCCACAGATGTGCCCTTAACCATTACAACCGCCCCCGGAACAGGCTCATTGGTAGCGGCCTCTTTGACAAAACCTGATACAGTGAGTTTCTGAGCAAACACTTCAGATGGCACCAGAAACAAAAGAATCGCCATAACGGTCGTCATCAAACCTTTCGTAAGCAATAACAATTGTCTACTCTTCCCCTTTTCGGGAGAAGAACTGGTTATTATGTGATTCATTTCAATCGTAATAAATTTTCAATAAAAATAATTACCAGAACCTATAGCAAGGTTCAAGATTCTGCGGCAAACTGAAATCCTTGGTTATTATTTCTAATGGTTTACAAGGTTATTATGGTTCTTTATCCTCGCATCAATGTTTTTAAATAATGAATATTTAGTACTATTAAACTTCAATGATTTTGTTAAAGCGCCCCTTTAGCAAAAAAACTATTTGTATTTCACAAACGTGGCCTTTTCGTCCAAAAATTTCTTCACCTCGATGGCCCTGTCGCAGCACAGATACTCCGCACCAAGATACACGCCCAGCATGATGTCCTCAGGAGTCCTTGAAGGCCAAAGGGAAACGGCCAGACCGGCTTCCTTTGCCTTTTTCACCATGGAGCGCGTAGTACCATTCATGTTGCACCCGATCCGCTTGATTCCCATAGCCTCCGCCATCTGGATGGTCTCATCACAAACCGGCTTGCTGAAAATCATGAGCATGTCAGCGTCCGGATGAAGTTTTCTCATCATATTCAAGGCATCTCTGCTGCTGGACGTGAACAGATAAGTGGAATGCTCCGGCTTCTTGGACATGACCGCCTTGTAGAGTTTGTCGCAATACTCGCGAAGGCGATCCTCCGGATAACTTGATGTCGGGCTGACCTTCATTTCAAACTCAACGTAGAGGCCATCCTTGTCCGAAAGGAAGCCCACAAGCTCATCAAGGAAAAGAATCTTGTTGCCCTGGAATGTTGTCAACTTGCGGATCTCATCAGATGTCATCGACTCGACCGCACCGGTGCACGGAGTCAATCTGGCGAACGTCTCATCGTGGTTCACAACAAGCTGTCCGTCCTTGCTCATTCTGATGTCGGTCTCAAAGCCCCTTATTCCTTGTTCATAGCAAGCCTTGAATGCCGGGAGCGTGTTCTCATCATACTCGAAACGGCTGGCGCGATGAGCGAAAAACTGTACGGCCTGAGACTGTGCGGACAAGTCCACCGCCCACACAGACAGCACAATAACAAATAAAAACCTTAATACCTTACTCATAACTTGACATATATAAGTTCGCATATACCATGATACCCTACCGGGTAACCTTCCACAGCGAATTTCAGACTTACGACTAAAAACGATTGAAAGGATTCACAAAAGTACAAAAAAAATCAGCCTCCGCCTTGCATTTTTCATTTAACTTGAATATTTTTGTCTCGGCAAACTGAAATAAAGTTCACTTTCGAGTGACATCTTACATCTTTCTGATGGTTGTTAAGGGTGCTTAAGAAGCATAGCCTTAATTTTAGTATTTACAGTTTCCAACTAACAATCACTAAAGAAAATATGAAATCCATTAAAGCCCTCGCGGCCGTAGCCTTGGCATCTTCTCTTTTTATAGGATGTGAAGAAGAAGAGCACTTTGGCATAGACTCATCCAAACCGGCACCGAAGGAATTCACTTATGATGAAGACAATTCATCGGAAACATCCATTTCAGTCTACTGGGACGACGCCAGCATGATTGAGGCTGGAGCGACCAGCGCGACCGTCCAGCTTACCACAGAACTCAACAACGGCGACAATTACGACAACGGTGTCTCTCACACCATCGTTTACAGCGACGAAAAGGTAAAGGTCAAAAACGCCACGACTTTCACAGGTCTGAAAAAATTCAGCCAGTATTACATCAGAATCAGAGCCAACTATCCAAGATCCGTATTCTCTGACTGGGTATATATCGCTCAAGACAACGAGCCTGTCCAACTTGTTCTCGGCTACGGGTTCGTAAAGCCTGATTTTGTCGGCATTCCTAATCTTGCGGCGACTCCGCTTGCTGACGCCATTACTTTGAAATGGGATCCTTGCGTGAACGCTGTCAAATATGTCGTGGAATACAAACTCGCTTCCGCTTCTGACTGGACAACAATAGAGACAGAGGAGACAGCGCTTAAGATTTCAGACCTTACAGACAAGACAAAGTATAACGTGAGAGCCAAGTCTCTCAATAAGGACGGCAAGGAATCCGAATATTCCGAGACTCTTGACATCACCACACTTGAAAAGGCTGCATTCCCTAAGGACATAGCGACAGCCGATGAGTTCGTCAAACTCTTTAACGGAAAGGAACTAACCACAGCTGATGCCACGAGTGTTGTCAACCTGACCGCAGACATCGACCTTACGGGGAAGACAATCCCGACTTGCGCGACATTCCCTGGAATCTTCAACGGTAACAACCACAGCATCAAGAACTGGAAGGGAACCGCTCCTTTGTTCACTGAAGTCGGCACCGTCAAGGATCTTGTCATTGACGCGTCATGCTCGTTCGTTCCGACGGCTTCCGAATTCGGAATCATTGCCATAAGGAACAAGGGTGAGCTCACCAACGTGACAAACAAGGCGAACATCACAATGAGCGCCGACGCCTTTGACGACGCCGTCATCTGTGGAGCCCTTGTCGCTGAAGGTCTGGCCGACATCACCGATTGCCACAACACCGGCAACATCACAGTGACAGCTCAGACATCAATGAAGGGTGCGGCCGTCGCCGGCATCGCCGGATATCTCAAGGCGACAATGAAAGACTGCTCAAACGAAGGGACGATAAGTGCCTCATGCGCCTTTGTCAACGGCGCTTCGACTATTGTCGATGTGAAGAACTGCGCACCTTCAGTAGGCGGTCTTGTCGCTTACGGCGGCAATGATGAAAACGGACAGTTCGCTGTGACGAATTGCGTGAACAAAGGCAAGGTATCTCTTGTGAACACATCTATTGACTCAGTAACGGGAAACGTGAAGAGACAGGATGTCGGAGGTATTGCCGGAGCGTCCAACGGTGACATCACTAATTGTCACAACTACGGCGAGGTTTACGCGAAACTTGCTTCCAGCAATGGTTCTGCCATGTCCGGAAATGAGGCGATTGTTCTAGCAGGTGGCATCACAGGAGGAGATTACTTCGCCGTGGGACAGATCAAGTCGAACATCACGGGCTGTACCAACGAAGGTCCGATCAACGTGTTCTCTGATGCGTCAAAGTCCAATTCAGCAGTAGGCGGAATCGTGGGCTGGCCAGGAAAAGAGGCTAAGCAAAGCACATGCACGAAAGACTGTGTCAACAAGGGTGACATTACCATTAGCGGAACTGTTAAGGTTCGCGCAGGTGGAGTTCAGGGAGGTACCGGCAACATGGACAACTGTACAAACGAAGGTGAGATCATCTTCGAATCCGGCGACAAGGCCAGCGTTATCGGCAGCCTCTGCGGTTTCCACTCTCAAGGCAACACCATAGAGACCTGCAAGGCTTTCGGAAAAGTGACCGCCATGGCAACTGTTGATGGCATCGGAGGCCTTATCGGAAACATCGGAAACGCCGCTCACAACACAGGAAACGGTTGTGTCGTGGATTGCGTGATTTCCGGCGGAGCCGAGGCCACAAGAGGTCTTGTGATTGGTAAATTCAACGGTAAGACGAAGAACATCACTCTTGGAGAGACCAGCCCGATCAAAGTATCCGGATCTGTTGAAGGGACCAAGATTGACGCCGGCAACTTCGCTAATTTTGTACATGGAACCACAAACTACACAGAGGGTGTACATGTAATCAACGCTGTCTTCGGCAAATAATCCGAACACGCTGATATTCACAAGGGGGATGGCCAACTCTGGTCATTCCCTTTTCTTTTTGCCATCAACACTGGTTGTGGTGTCCGCCTACCGTGCGTAAGCATTCGATAAAGTACGACCGCAGTTTGATTAAGTGGCATATAACTTTGCACCACTAATACTAACTGACATGCTTACACGCGAACAAATCGAAGAGATCCAGGGCGAGGCCCGGGAGAAAGGGATAGCAATCAAGGCCCTGTTGAAAGAGAAAGGCATTCCAGAGCACCAGTACTTCTGGTGGAAGCGGAAGTACGCCAGGGCAGAGGTTCCGGATAGGTTCCTGCCCATAGCTGGTGGCGGCCTGTGGACACCATTCAGGGAATAATCGATGATCCAAGACGCCGGCTGCATCGTCGCCTGCGACTATGTTCAAGTGGACGGTGCTCACGCCGGAAGATTCCTGGCCAATCCACAGGAGGAGATTAATCGGATATACAAGTAAGTTCGGGTTAATAAGCGTGAAGCATTTGCCGGATGCGAACATTCTATTAAACTTTTTTCATTTTTCTCTTGACTCGTACCCTACGGCATATATTATCTTTGCCGGCGA
>JAJWOH010000188.1:0-4555 GCA_021635485.1 Segatella copri
CGATGACCGTATTGAAAGGTCCTGCTGCCTCTGCCCTCTATGGTAGCCGTGCTTCCCATGGTGTTATCTTGATTACGACCAAGAAGGCGGAGAAGGATAAGGTGGCTGTAGAATATAATGGCTCTTTCACCATCGATACCCAGTTGGCTAAGTGGAACGACATCCAGGAAGTGTATGGTATGGGATATGGTGGCAAGTTGCCTACTTCTAGTACTTCTGGAACCAACTCCAGTTGGGGACCTAAGGCGGATGACTTTGTTTATAAGTATTTTGATGGTCAGGAGCATGCTTTCATGATGTATCCTAATAATGCCTCTGATTTCTTCCGCACTGGTTTGACCGCTCAGAACTCAGCCATCCTCTCTGTTAACTCTGGTAAGACTGGTATGCGTTTCTCTTTCACAGATATGCGCAACAAGGACATCCTGCCTAACACCAACATGAGTCGTGACAACTTCAACCTGCGTGTCAACACATCAGCTGGTCCTGTGGATTTCGACTTCACTGCCAACTATACCCGTGAGGATGTAAAGAACCGTCCTGCCTTGGGTGATTCTCAGAGCAATGTAGGTAAGAACCTCATGACTTTGGCTGGTACATACAACCAGGCATGGCTCAAGAACTATGAGGATGCCGATGGCAACTACCAGAACTGGAATGGTAACGACCTGTATAACAAGAACCCATATTGGGATCTCTATAAGAACAGCAATACATCTAAGAAGGATGTGTTCCGCTTGACAGGTAAAGCTATCTGGAACATCGACAAGCACTTGAAGTTGCAGGGTACCATCGGTACCGACATCACCAATATGAACTTCGAGGACTTCATCGCCAAGACCACTCCTGGTACACCTGCAGGAAAGCTTACCGACCAAATCTTCAATAACCGCACACTGAATGCGGAGCTCCTCGCCCTCTACAACAATTCATGGGGCGACTTCGATGTCAATGCCACAGCTGGTGGTAACATCTTCAAGGTGAACAACAAGACCATCACCAACACCGGTCTCAACCAGCAGATGAATGGCATCAAGAACATCATGAACTATCAGGAGCAGAACACTCGTGAGAGCATGTACAAGAAGCAGATTAGCTCTCTCTATGCCAGCGCAAGCATCGGCTACAAGCATACTTACTATCTGGAGGGAACCATCCGTGGCGATAAGTCATCTACGCTCCCTACCAGCAATAATACATACGTTTACCCATCTGTATCAGGTAGCTTGGTATTCTCTGAGTTCATCAAGAACAAGAAGATTATCAACTATGGTAAGGTACGTGCATCTTGGGCTAAGGTAGGTAGCGATACCGACCCTTATCAGCTTGCACTCAACTACTCCACAGGCAAGTACAGCTATGCTGGCTATACCATCGGTATGATTAGCAATGCTACCCAGCCAAACAAGGACTTGAAACCAACCATGACAGGCTCTTATGAGTTGGGTTTGGAGATGAAGTTCTTCAATGGTCGCTTGGGCTTGGATGCCACCTATTATAATCAGAACTCCAAGGACCAGATCTTGAGCCTTGCCTCTACCACTACTTCTGGCTACTCTTACCGCTTGGTAAATGCCGGTGAGATTCAGAATAAGGGTATCGAGATTGCCCTCAATGGTCGTCTGCTCCAGATCAAGGACTTCGGTTGGGACATGGGTGTCAACTTCTCCAAGAATACCAACAAGGTGAAGTCGCTTGTAGATGGCATGGACTATTTCGAGTTGGCTAAAGCTACCTGGTGCGGCGTATCTGTAGGTGCCGAGGTAGGAGAGAATTATGGTGCTATCCGTGGTAAGGACTTCAAGCGCACTGCTGATGGACAGGTGATTATCAATCCAACAAGCGGTTTGCCAGAGGTTGACCAAACAGTGAAGACCATCGGTAACTCTTCTTGGGATTGGACAGGTGGTTTCTATACCACATTCTCTTACAAGAACTTCCGACTCTCTGCATCCTTCGATGTGAAGGTGGGTGCCGACATCTATTCTATGTCTATGAACTCTGCTTATAAGACTGGTAAGGCAAAGCAGACCTTGGCTGGTCGTGATGAGTGGTATGCTTCTGAGGAAGCTCGTGAGGCTGCTGGTATGACAGATGAGCAGTGGCGTGCTGCGGGCAATGCCAAGGGCTTTGTGGCTCCAGGTGTCATCGACAATGGTGATGGAACTTATCGCCCAAACGATATCGCAGTCAACCCAGAGACTTATTGGAAGGCTATTGCCAACAATGTGCAGAGTGCCTTTGTATATGACAACTCTTACGTGAAGTGTCGTGAGATTACCTTCGGTTATACTTTCCCTGAGAGTTTGTTGGGCAAGTGGGTCAAGGGCTTGAATGTTTCCTTCGTGGCACGTAACCCATTCATTGTTTGGAAGAACATTCCTAACATCGACCCAGACTCAAGTTATAATACTTCTGGACTCGGTTTGGAGTATGGTTCTTTGCCATCTCGCAAGAGCTATGGTATCAACGTGAATGTGAAGTTCTAACTTTATTTTAAAAGACAAGAAAAAATGAACAATATAATCAAGAAATATATAGGCAAAGGCGGTTTCGCCATGACTATGCTGTTGATGGCTACTGGCGGTGTGATGACTTCTTGCTCAGACGATATGATGGAGCGCACCAACACCGATAAGACCAAGGTGAACCAGCTGGACCCTAATGCGCAGTTGACAACATCTTTGTTGCAGACTTATGGTGACTTTAGTTTGATGGATACCTATCGTAACTATATCACTGGTTTCACTCAGCATTTTGCTGGTGGTTGGAATGTGACCAATTACGCAGGTGCCGTACATCATGAGGATGATATTGCCCGCCGTATCTGGGACCGTTATTATGAGGTGGCTATCAAGAATCTCGTAGATGCCATCCACAAATCTGAGGACAAGGCTAACCTGAATGCTGCCCTCCGCATCCATCGTGTCTATCTACTTTCTGTATTGGCAGATACTTATGGTGACATTCCTGCTTCAGAGGCAGGTTTGGGTTACATCTCAGGTATTTCCAATCCTAAGTATGATACCGTAGAGGACTTGTATGGTTGGTTCTTCACCGAGTTGGATGCTTGCGAGCAGCAGTTGGGTACTGGTACCGACCATATCTCTGGCGATGTTACCAGCATGGGTGGTGATGTGGCTAAATGGAAAAAATATGCCAACTCTCTGCGTATGCGTTATGCGATGCGTATCTCTGATGTAAATCCAAGCAAGGGCCAGGAAGAGTTTGAGAAGGCGATGAACCATGCCGATGGCTATATTGCATCAGCTGCTGACGATGCTTATATCAAGTATGCTGATTCACCTTATACCTATTATGATGGTGCCAACGACTACGACTTCCGTACCAATGCCTTGGGCGAGATTCTCTATGGTCAGGATCCATCGTCGCCAACTTTCGTCAGCTCGACATTGTTCTATCAGTTACAGAATACAGGCGACCCTCGTCTCTATCGCATCTGCCGTCACTACTACAATATCAAGCGTAGCCAGGTGAAGCCTGACAAGGAGCAGAACATCGACCTTACCGATGAGGTGTTGGCTTATTTCCAGCGCAACAATATCGGTGAGGAGCCATGTAATACAGGTTCGGCGTGGTATGAGAACTGGATGAATGTAGCTGATGCTGCTGAGTTCCCTACCTTGGCAAAACTTGCTGAGCAGGATGCCAACAGTTATGACAACTCCGACTATCGTGCCCGCTTGATGCGTCCTTGCTTGAACATCGATTTCGAGATGCCTTCATGCCCTGGTATCCTCATCACTTCTGCCGAGGTGGATTTCCTTTTGGCTGAGGCTAAGACCAAGGGATGGAACGTAAGCGGTGATGCCGAGAGCCATTACGAGGCTGGTGTGCGTGCTTCCATGGAGATGCTCAACAATTATTATCTTACATCCAATAAGATTTCTGAGGATGAAATCAATGCGTTTATCGCCAACAATCAGTTGGGCGAAAATCCAAAGCAAACCATCAACACACAGGCTTGGATTCTCCACATGATGAACCCATCTGAGGCTTGGGCGAACATGCGTCGCTCCGACTATTCTGCCTTGTTGGATCGCAGTCGTTTGGCGACATTCCCTGGTGATGGTTTCGTATATGACGACCCTAATATGTCAATGCCTACTCGCTTGCGCTATCCTGAGTTGGAAGGTCAGTACAACAGTGTGAACTATAAGGCTGCCATCGAGCGCATGGGTGGTACTGATGACTGGCACAAGAAGTTGTGGTGGGATAAGTCGGATGTCAACGTACAGGGCGACTTCAATCCTCCTTACGGCAAGGGCTACATTAAGTAATTAAGAATTAATAATTAAGAATTAATAATTAGGGGCTGACGCCTTTATGAATAAATATTATTAAGATGAAAAAGATAATGAATCAATATATGGGTAAGGTGTTGAAGTCATGGATGATGCTTTTCGCCATTAGCTTCGCACTCGCAGGCACTGCTACACTGTCTTCTTGCTCTTCTGACGATGAACCATACTTCACTGTCAGCGAAGATGACAATCCACGTATCTTGAACACCGACTTGGCTGATTCCAAGATA
>JAJWOH010000037.1:0-27425 GCA_021635485.1 Segatella copri
GATAATTATTCCATTATGGTTATATATGGTCTTCCAATTATTGTGTAAGTGTGCAGTAGCTGGCATTCACGAAGGCGTGGTTTTTAAAGGTGAACACCACATCGGCAGTATTCACCTTCACGCCTGTAGAAGCGATAGCCGCCGAACCGTTACGATTCACCCATGTATAAGGTCTTAACCATAACATAGCAGCCTCCTTTCTTTAACCCCAAAAGCCGTTTGCGGCTGCATTGAGGCCATATAGACCATACTGAGCTGCTACACAATTAGGAACAGCAGTAAATGGGCTATAAGGGGTGGTTACTGTTTCTGGCAGCTTGCACTTGATACCTGCAACCTCGTTCTGCAGACCTGCCAGAACTTGATTGATTGGTGCTACAGCCTGACCCACGATTTGTGAAGTCATTGCGGAAGCCTTGAAGGTACTGTTCTCCTCACGCAGAGAATCAATCTTGTTCTGCATTTCGCGCATCTCAGCCTGCTTCTGACCGTCAACGATGGTCTGAGTGCTTTCCTTGATGGCATTATGCAAATCGCAAGTCTGGCGCTGGGTTTCGTAAGCTACGTTAGAGAAGCCACGCTCCTGACCTACAGCCACGTTGTTGATGGCATTCTGTAATGTACCAGTCTGCTGGCAGATAGCCAAGCGGTTCTCGCAGCAGCAGTTTGCAATCTGCTGAGCAATCTGCATGTTACCCTGCTGCAAAGCATTGATGGTTTGCATGCCACTCATACCTACCTGATTACCTACACTCTGAACCTGAGAAGTCAAAGCAGAAATGGCATTCTGAATCTGACCTTCGGTACAATTGAGCTGAGTAGCCAAATTGCTGAGTGCATTACGATTGCCACCGATGGCATCCATCAAGAGGGCACGACCATTGTCGTTGTTAATCTCGTTAGCAAGACCGCCACGACCGTTATTGCCGAAGCCGCCCCAGCCATTGCCGCCCCAACCCATAAGGAAGAAGAGGAAGATAACCCACATGAACCAACCACCTTCACCGCCGAAGCCGTTGTTGCCCTTCATAGCGAGAAGCACATTTGGATCTACACCCTGCTTCTGGAGCAGAGGAGCAAGAAGTCCAAGCATTCCGTTTGAACCTCCGTTTTGGTTTTCACCAAAGATGTATGTCTTAGATTCTGACATAATAAAATAGATTATTCGTTTCGTTCACTATTGAACTTGGTGCAAAGTTACGAAGAAGATGAGGCTCTGCCTAACTATGCTCAAAATAAAATTTTCGCTCTCCAAGCCTCTGTTCCTCAGCATTTTATGCTGAGTCACCTCCTGCTCATTTATTTAGCAAAAGTCTAAACTGTGCAGAAATCACCATCAACCCGATACAACCTATCAATATTTTCCGTACTTTTGCAAAAAATAACGCTTAACATTTAATTGAATTATGAAGAAATTTTTATTGGGGAAATACGCTTACTGGGTAAATGTATTGTTTATCATTTTCCCTGTAGCATTTGAATGGTTTCATATCTATAATAGCTGTGGAGAATGGTATCAAATTTTATATATGTTTATTACTTGTGGCCCTGTTGTGTTCTTTGTGGTTAGAGATAAAGATGTTTGCAAAAATGGTAGAATCTATAAGTACAGAAGAGAAAGCAGATATTTCAACTTGATAGTTTTGCTTACAGTAAGCAACATCATAAAAGCATTATTTGATTTTTATTATTATCAAGAAGATCATGTTTTAACATCAATATCGGTAAATGCGATATGTGTACTACTATCATTGCCTGTTTCTATAACAAGAAGCTTGTATTCAAAAGAATTGGATAAAATAGAAATAATGCAAAGAAAGAGAAACTTTTTCTTGCCGTATATTTTATTTTTATTTGTTATAATTTCATCATGCTCTGATAGCGTTTATGTTTGCATGGGTAGTTATTCACGAAGGTACCACAAGACTGAATCTTGTAAAGGATTGCGTAGGTGTGGTGGAAAAATAGAAAAGGTTAGCAAAGAAAAGGCTGATAGTATGTTTCGTACTCCATGTCATATTTGCTATAGTATAAAAGAAAGGAGTGAGCACTAAGCCCACTCCTTTTTTTATTTATTCCAATCTATCCAGTTCATCAACCGCATCCATCATGATTCTGTCAATATTCTGGTTAGCGAAGTTGATGCTCTCGGTATCTGAAGATTTATCTCTCATCTTCTTCCATCGCTTCATCTGCTTCTCTGCCAGTTCGATGATTCTAACCTTGGCAGCCTCCTTGGAGTTTTGGAAGTGATAATACTCACCGATGTTTGTGATTCTCTTATCAATCGGAACGTTCTTCGATTTCAGGCGGTCCACGTTGGCCATGGTCTTTTCCATTTCGTCCTTGTAGTTATACCACTTGCTCTTGGTTCGCTGCAAGCTGATCTGCTCACTAGGCGTATAGAGTAGGGAACGAAGGAAAGGAATATCCTTGGTTTCCGTATCTTTACCGTGCTTGATAACACCGATAGCTCGCTCTGTAAAGGTAGCAGCGCCACCACCTATACCACCGATGTAGTGATTCAGCATACTAGGATTCGTCACCATATCCAGGAAACTATTACCCAGCATATCCTCATTACCCTTGGCTACATCGTTGGTCTGGGCATTCACCCATTTATTCACAGCCAGATAGCCATCAGGCACACCCTTGTAGGCTCTCTGCCAAGCAGGGGAATTTTCATTCCAGTCACCACGTCTTTCAATCGGCGCACCCTTCCAGTCGGTATTTAGCTCCCATTCCACGAAAGGAGATAGGGCAGAAGGAGAGATAGCCTTGATCGTCTCATTCAATGGCTCCTTGCCCGCCGAAGAGTTACCGAGATAGTCCATCACAGGCACAAGCTGCGACATACAGCCCACGGCATCCAAGGCAGGATTCTTCTGTCCGCTTACGTTTGGCGAGAAGGTCAATCCAGCCGCCAAGTCACCCAAACCATAGAAGGCTCTCAACTCGATGGCAAGCGGAATAGTAACAAACTGGCCGCCACCTTTATATATACAGAGATTGTTTCTTCTCACGTAGTCAGGCAACTCGCCGTATGGGTCCTTCACTCCCTTTCTGTCCTTCTCGTCCTCACTCGCAATCAGCACGTTGTTACCAAGTGCAGCCAGAGCACCTAGGGCAAAAGGAATGGCAAGCATGTTGATAGAAGTACCTACAGGATGATTCTTCAAGTTCTTCACAAGAAGATTTGTACTCTGAATACCGGCATTGAAGAACATAGAACAATGTCTCAGATAGCTAGCCGTAAATCCGTAAGCCCATCTTGCAGCTGCCTTGCCGCCAGTCATTTCTCCGTTCTTGAAACTCTTGATGGCATCACCGCTTCCATGGCGGTTGAAGTTGGTAGATACCTCCTTCGCATCATAGACAGAACGGATGATAGAGCGGTTACTGTCTCGGCTCGCACAATAGGTAGCGAATCGGGCGATATTCTCAGCCACCTCGTTGATGTTCGCCAGATTTCCGAAGAAGAAGTCACGAAGGGCAGCACCGCCCTTGTCGATCTTGCTTCTTTCGCTCTTTACATCTTTCTTGTACTCCTTGGTCCAATCCTGCATGTTCTTGATCTGAACCCAACCGGTTTCGCCACCGTTCTCCATAAACTCCTTGAAATATCTCTGTACCTTGTCAGAAGTATCAAGTGTTCCGTTACGGTACTTGGCAAACAAGCCCAAGCCAGTTGTTCCGCTCAAATCCTTGAAGCTGATATTTGAAGCACCCTTATACAAGCCCAACTGCGCATAGTACTTCGCCCAGAGCGCACCGTATCTTGCACCCTCCTTGGAAGTAACGTTGCTAGATGCAAACTCCGCATCACGCATAATGTTTCGCATCACGAACTCAGGGTTATATGATGTACACAACTGCGCCATCATTCTTGAAATAGAACTCAATGGTTTCATGATTCCCTTGGCGCCCGAGTTCTCCAGCAATCCATTCAGAGCCTGCGCCGCTCTAGGATTTCCGTTGATAATAAAGGTATGGGTCCTTCCAGCAATCTTCACATCTACGATATGCTGCGATTTATTCTCTGCTCTTTGGAACTTATAGCCGATTCTTCCTCTTCGATACACCTTTGTCGCCAACCCCTTTGATTCCAAATCCTTCATTTCCATATTGAAGTCTGCTACTATCTGATTTATTTCATCAGCCGTAGCGTCCTCGGGAATGTCTGGGTAACGCTCCACGGTGGTGTGAGTGATAGGGTCATCGGCGTACCAAACCCTAGTCTCCGTCACAAGATTATTGTTCGAGTTGTTTCTTACGAATCTTGCAAATGCCTGACGGATAGCGTTCATACCGCCATTCTTGATAGCTCTGTTGCCCATCGCGCCAATCTGCGCCAGTACGTTTGTTTCGCTCAGGTACTTGTGTCCTCTCGCTCTCATGATCGTGCTTCCGATGTAACTCTTCGGGTCTCCCTGCTCAGTAATGTAGCCATAAGTATCTTCTGCTGTAGCCTCATCATACTTTCTCAAAGGCACATACCAGTTGAACATATCAGACACATGACCGTAAAGTTCTCTGCTGATAAGACCATTCTTATAGTCAGTATCAATAGAATACTGGGTGGCAGCCTTCACCTTATCCCAATAGTCCTTAACAGCCCCCTTCTTGATACTCTCCATCTTTGCTTCTGATTCCATCACGCTAGCGATAGCCTCAGCATCATCGTAAGGATCAGAAGACTTAGCCACTTCCTGTATAGCGTGAATACCCGAATAGTCATGTTCGCCAGCATCAAACTTATTGTCACTATCCACGTAGGTACGGATGAAATCGTCCATGCGCTCATAATAAGTCTTCAAGTCGATGTCTCCTCGCTCCAATTTCTCGTCAAGGGTAGCTTTTTCGTTGTTCCAATCGAACTCCACAGTATCAGCTAGCTTCTTAGTCTTCTCGTTCATGCGCATATACTTCAAGGCATCACGCACATACAAGATACGGTTTCGCTCCAAACCATGCTTGGTAATCATGTAGAGATTGAAGTTTCTAATCTTCTCATCATCCTTCTTTCCGTCGAAAGCATCCAGTACGTCAGCCATGGCCTTGTCAAGAGGCTTCATCACGTTGCGCTCAAACATCTGAGCCGCATCACTCATCGCACCCTGCATGGTGTTCTGCAGCATATAAGGATTCTCCGAAGAAGCAATATCTTCAATCTTCTTGTCAGGCACAATCGCATTCATCAACTTCTTCAACGAAAGCATATTGTCCATATAGCTCTCGGTGAACATATAGCCATGTTCGTCAAGCGAACGGTGGTATCTGTCAAGTGCCGTGCCGGCAGATGGGGTAGTACGGAAGTGAATCCCACCATCTGTAGCCTCATTCCACTCAGCCTTGGTAAGATTATCCATACTTCTAACCTTTCCGTAATTTCCGTAGAACATGCCATCATGCGCCACGACAGCAGGCATACGCTCATGGTCGAGACGGTATTTCACCGCCTCGGCTCTCAGCTTCCAATAAGGATCATTCGGATTCTTCTGCAAGTTCTTGCTCAACCAGAGCAGATACTTCACATCTTTAGTATTAGGAGCAACACGATAACCGATTTCATGAAGGAAATCAGATACCTTATTCTTGATACCATTCCAGAAGCCAGCTTCACCCTTGCCATCCTCGGCGAGTCGGGCGATACCTTCCTCAATGGCATCATAGATATTCAGAGGATTGAACTTTCTCTCCTCATCCACCAGCTTCTTCAAAGCCGCATTCTCAGGCTTATCCAAGTCATACCATACTTCACGAAGGAACTTATCGAATCGTTCATCACCAAACAACTCTCTCATTCCCTTGTGTCCGACCACCTCATGCCAGATAGTCTTCTCGGCAGTATATCTGTCGTGGATATTAGGCATGTAAAGATGCACCTCGCCAGTCTTCTCGTCATACCAGCCAGTTATCTTTCTGCCTTCCTCAACAGCAGCCTTAGCCGCCTTGTTGGTGATTTCATCAACCGATGAAACCATGTTCACCTTTGCACCAGTCTTCTGAGCCACCTTTTCGATATGGCTCTCAACAGATGAAGCAGGATAGTTGCCATCACCGCGGTCTGTGCGGAACTTGGTGCCGCCATTCTTGCCCCATTCCTTGTAGGCATCCTTTGTCATTTTTACGTTGACGAACTTAGCCTGAGGGAATTCCTGTTCCAGTTCAGCCATCTGCTTCAAGAACTTCTCCTTTGTTTCAGGGTTCTGTCTGCCTTGCTCTACGGTAGTGATAGGCACACCAAGTTTTACAAGCTCTCTCAACTGGTTAGGGGTAACTACGTTCCAAGGGATAGCCAATCCTGTTCCTCTCAGTTGGTCGGCGATTTTCTCAGCAACCTCCTCGTCAGGCAATATTCTTACTGCCTTTCTCCATCTAGAGAGCATCACGCTTCTCTGTCTGTCCTTTGGCAGGAGGCTGTTTACTGTTCCAGAAGTCCAAGGCACCAAGCCCACAGAGTTCTTTGCGCCCTCGGCGTGATAGCCGCTAGTCTTCTCGCTCTCAGGAATCTCCCATTCAACAACCTTGATGTTGCCTCTAGCGTAAGCACCAGAGAACTGGTCGTTCATCACCGAAGTGGAAGTGTGCATATAAGGGTTATAAGCCGCTGGTACTGGTCCTTCACCTGCCCCAGGGTTCTTATCGGTCTTCACAAGTTGGAACTTACCGTTCTTCACAAGGTCAGGTCGCTCGTCTGCGCCCATCCAAGCACCAATCTCGGTAGCATCGGTACGCTTTCCGTCAATGATAGCAGCCATAGGGGAGTAGAGCTTACCATCCACCTCCTGCATTCCGCTATACATTCTGAAAGTCTTCTCCTTGTTGAGACGGTCCAGCTCGTCCTTATCTGTGACCTTATAGGAGAATCCGTCCTGTTCAATCTCATTCATGGAAATATCATCAATGGTTTCATTGAAATTATCCATGATGTCATTGATAGCCTTATCCATCTTATCCTTGTCAGAAACCTCAAAGAGTTTTTTGATTGCATCCTTCACTCTCAACAAGATAGAGCGATCGCCCCTTCTTGCAAATTCGTGTGCTGCATTCATAACTCTATCCCAGATAGACAAGTCCATCGCCTTTCTCTGTCTAGAATCTGCCATCTGAGCAGTCAACTCGTAAGCATCAGTCTGACCGTAAGGCTCTTCTTTGAAGCGTTCCTTATCGTCCTTTACCTTGTCATAGATTTCGAGGATAGTCTTAACGCCCTCTATCTGCTTAGGAGTCAGAATGCCCTCAGCCTTACCTTTCTTAACGAGATTGATAGCACCCATTGTTACCTCATGAATCATTTCATGCAGCATAATAGTAGGGGCGGCGTAGTCTGGAGCCTTGGTCTTTGTCAGGCCATCAATATACAAATCAATGTTTCTATAGATGTCTGCTTCTCCAGATCTCTTCTTCGGACTTTCGGCACTTACCTTGATGTTAACACCAAGACGTTTGTTTATATCGAGAACTCTTTGGAAGAGTTTAGCCTTTTCTTTATCTCGATTTGTTTCTTTAAAAATTCGTTCAACGTCTCCAAGTGTGAACGTTCCTCCTGACTGCAATCCCCAAGTCTCTCTGAGATTCTTTGCTCTAGCGTCTCTATAGGCAAGTTCTCTTTCAGCGACGGCGAGAATGGTCTTATAATATTGCAGTAGATAAGAGCCTCTATTTCCCTTACCGTCATTCTTACCACCAAGATGTCCTCCGGTATGCTGTCCTGATAACTTTTCGACTTTTCTTTCATAATCATTCTTGTAATATTCAATAACACTTCTGCCAAGATTGGAAAACTCCTCCACGGCATAGTCTGCATCATCAACAAGTCTAGACTTGTCTCTGTCTTCTGCATGCTCTACAATGTCTTCAATGGCAGAATCAAATCTCTTTTCAATCTGCGAAGATACATTTTTATCTACATCTTCGGGAATGATTCTACCATTATTAACATCTTTTGTATCTGTTTTAGAATATTGCAAGCCTCGGTCCTCACGGAAGTGGGTGCCTTCATCCTCAGAAGTATTGCGCTCCTCCTGTACCTTCACGCCCATCTTAGACAGGCGGTCCAGTACAGGTTTCAACTGCTCTGGCTTGAACTCAGCAAGCATATTGTTGCCTCTGGTCTCGAAGTTATTGCCATTAACCAGTTTCAGCAAATCTTCATCCATGAAGTACTTGCCGCCCTTCGCCTTGCTCTTCGGTACACGAAGCTCGTAGAAGTTGCCACGATTGTTGTCTATGCGCTTCACCTTTACTTCACCATCCGATGAAGTAACCTCGTCAATACCACCATGCCATGATGAAAGTTCAAACTTATCTACCACGCTGTTGATAGGCGCATCCGTAGTTAAGCCCTTAGGGTCGAATCTGTCTGGCATCAAGATACCAGTCTTCACCTCGCCAGTATCAGTTGTATATTTCACCAGCTGACCGCCCAAGCCCTGATCCTTACTGTCAACCAAAGCCTGCATCAGGTTACCGGTCACGATATAGCCATTCTTGCGGCTCTCATTGCTAGTCAGTCTATCCCAGTTATCAAAGTTTTGGTTCAATACTCTGAGATGGCTGTCTCCCATACCGATTGCCTGCTTAGTCATGTTGTCGATGGCACTGATAACATCAGCCTTGTTGTCACCTGCGCCCACCTTACCCGCGATAGGGAAGGTAATCTTTCTTCTGCCATCCAAGGTAGCAAAGGAAACGGAAGAGGCGTTAGGCGAATAGTTATCAGTAATCTTGATGTCAATAAGTCTACCATAACTGTTACCGAATCCGCTCAACTCGTTAGGGTTATTCATATCCGTAGGCAGAGCGAAAGTCTGGTTTGTATCGAAGGTATCAAGCACACGCTCAAACATTTCAGCCTTGGCTTTCAGGTTCTTCACAACATCGTTCAGCTTATCTTTTTCCTGCTTGTAGATGTTGTCATACTGATAGCCAGCCATCTTTTCAATCTGCTCATCGCTCATGCCCGAATCCTTCTGACCTTTCTTAGCGTCCTTGATATATTTCTCCTTCGCCTTGGTTGCAACCTTCACCGCACGCTCCTCATACTTCTGAGTCTCGTCCGCAATCTTCTGGTCGAAGTACTCCTTCACGGCAGCCTTCTTATCGGTCTTGTATTCATCCCAAGTCTTGCCGCCAGTCAAACCATCCTGCGAAGCCTTCACCTCAGAAGCCTTCATTGGCTTCTTCAAGATGGTCATGTTTACCTTTTCTATATAGGTGTTATCAGCAAAGGCGTTATCGCCGCCCGGCTCTGCACCCTGCTTCCAAACTTCCTTGTGGAGAGTCTTAGCCTTCAAAGGCAGCTCGGTAATCTCAAGGTCATTCTCACCCATTTCGTTGAGTCGCTGAATCTCGTTGGCATAAAGCTCGCCAATCTCCTGTAACATCTTCTCCTGTTCAGAAACTCTCAGCAGAGCCATACGCCCAAGCAACTTGCTTGCATCGGCACCAGCTTCACCATCACCAACACCGCCACCGCTAGCAACAAGAGTTTGTGGGTCGATTCTGGACAAATCATCGCCATTACTCTTTTCCCATCCGAATGGATCTGCCATGCGTGCATAAAGGTCAAGATGCTCTGCCATATACTCACGAACCACCTTATCGCCATATTTATTGGTAATATCGGCAACTTCCATTTCGTTGAACTTACTCTTCTGAGAAGAAGTAGTGTTGGCATCAAGTGACTTCAACTTAGCCTTAAACATCATCAGCAGTCGCTGCTCGGCAGGGATAAGGGAAACCACATACTCGTATGCACCTCTAGCCACCTGACCGGTTCGGTCGATACGTCCACGCATCTGAACCTCATCGTTTACGTCAAGCTGCTGCTGCGCCACGATCATCACACGCTTTTTCTGGTCCTTATACTTGCTCGAAGCATGAAGGGAAATACCGGTTGCTGCACTCTTGTTGAGAATAAGTGCATCAATCTTGCCATCGTTAAAGTCGCGCGCGAGTTTCTTCTTGTCTGTATCAGCGCGCTTCACCTTGGTAACAGTTCCGTTGTCGTTATAAACAAACTCGGTCTGTCTACCGGTAAGCTCGCCAACCTTATAGCCAGCCTTCTGCAACTCGTTCTTGATAACGTCAATAGGGGAGAGGGAAAGACCGGTACTTGTCTGCTCAATCTTCTTTTCCAGTTCGTGATAAGCCTCAATAGCCTCATCACCCAAGTCTTCAAGCTTGATATAGCCGCTTTCGCTGTTATCCTTGGCATCTTTCTGGGTATAGCGAAGTGTACCTTCAAGACCCTTCTTCAAAGATGTACCCAAGTCTGGTGCGTCCATTTCCTCACCAAGCGCAAGGTTGCCTGTCTGAGATTCATTGGTATTGTTCAACGCAATCACAGGCTTCATGCCCTGCTTCAAATAGTCGATGGCACGTTCTGCAGCAGACTTCGCTTTCAGAGAGAGAAGAACCTGCTGAACGGTATTGAATGCCTTGCTGGCAAAAGGTTGATTCTTGATACCAAGGGCAGCCGTTCCCTTCTTGATTCCCATAGTAGACTGAATGGCAGCCAGCTCATCATTACGCTCATCCACGTAACTTGAAACATATTTCTTTTGGAAATTGATAATATCATTAAACAATCCGATGATACTATCATACTGTTCTCGCTGCTCCTGCACTCGCTCAGGATCATCAATCGCCTTCCAGTCGATGGTTACGCCAGTCATATCTCGCTCACGGCGGATCATCTGACCGCATTGCGTCAAGGTCTGGCTCATAATCTCCTGCAAGGTTGCACCCCCACGCTTTACCGCATCAATCAAATCGGATGATTTCATACCGCCTTCGTTCATGGCAGTACGCAAAGCGTAGATAGGCATGTTGTCTGGTCTCTTGGCAAAGGTTGCCGAGAAGAAGGTAACGTTCTTTGCCTTCTGAATAATGTGTTGGAAATAGTTTCCCTGTCCGCTATTGCCACCAGCCGTGTGGCTTTCGTCAAGGATAAGATAGGCGTTGTCCATCAGTTTTTCAATAGCATCACGTCTTCTTTGTCCGCTAAGGGCAGCAGCACCGAATGTCTTACCCTTCGCAAGCTTTCTCTCCTTGCGGTTGCCGTCCTCGTCAAACTCATACACACCATTGCTTACTTGGCTGTAAGTAGTCAATACATAGTCATATTCGTCTGGCAGCTTACCGTTCTTTTCGATGTAATCAAGCACTCGCTTCACCTCGCTCTTCGATGGCAAAGCAAATACAACTTTTCCGTCTGAGTCGGTAATGGCAGCTTCCTTGGCACTACCGAATACAAATGGTCTTAGGTCTGGGCTGCCAATATCCACCAAGTCACGGTAAACATCACTCAGCAATCCTGCTGTCTTGGTGAAATATACAGGAACCTGACCCTGCTTCTTGGCGTATCTGATAAGCGAAGCAGCCTGTCTTCCCTTACCGATACCGGTCATATCTCCAATAATGAAGGCGTTGCCCTTCTTAGCCTGCTGCAAGGCAAGGGCTACAGAATCAACTTGCTCTGCGGCAAGATGAGAATACAAATCATCCTTATCATTATAGCCCAGTTCATCAACAAGGAACTGGTCGGCATCGCCCAACTTTTCAAGATTCTTATTCACCGCCTCCTGTTGGTCGGCAGGCATCACCGCCTTCAAAGTGAATGGGTTTCCACTCTTTGGGGCATAGGCAACCTTCTCAGTACTTAGTCCACGTACGGATTTGTCCACCCGCTGTAATTGTCCCCGTGGTCCGCTTCCGCTCCCGGCGTTGGCAGGTTCATCAGTACTTGGCTGAGCGTCATTCCGTCCAGCTCCTCCTGATCCATTTCCTCGCTGCTCATTGGTTCCAGTGGTTGGTTCTTTGCTTGTAGAAGGCTCTGTCCCTGTTCTGTCTGTTCTACTATCTCCATCAGAAAGTCTTCCATCTTCTCTTGGCTCGGTTCCTCGTTGATTTTCCAAGTCATCATGGGTTCCTGATACGGAAGTGGAGTCAAATAGGTCAGACTCTCGCTCACCATCTGGTTTGCTTCCTCCTCGTTCTCCTGCTCGTACTCTCTCTTTAGGAGTACCAGCAGCGCCTTGTTTATCAAGTTCTGGTTGAGCACTTCTTGTTTCTCCTCCGATGGAAGAATCCATCCGTTCACCTCGTAGTATATCATCTTCAATTCGTTTATAAAGTTCGTCATAATCTTTCACGGTCTCTGCTCTAGCCTTATCCTTTACTGGTGGAAAGGCATTCTCGTTCAAGCGTCTTCCGTTTATTAATATAATACGTGTAGGGTAGCTGGTTCCCTGCTTTGCATAGAGGCCACCATCCACATTAATCACGTCCTCCACATTATAGTGGCTATAGAGATAACCAAGGAAAGCCTTATCTTTCGGATTCAGACTTCCGTTCTTGGCGTATTCAGTCTTGCCGCCAATGATAATGGCAGCACGGCCATCGTCCTTCATGCTCTCCAAGGCATTGATAGCCATCTGTCCTTCCAAAGAAGAAATCTTATAGCCGTCATACTCCTTAGGGGTAGCACTACCAAATGGTGGATTTGTTACCACCACGTCAACGTCCTTGTCTGCAAAAGGCTGAGTTCCGTCCTGACTCGTCACGTTCTTGAACCCCTGTCTTCTCAGGTTCGCCAATCGCTGGGCATCAATATCGTTCACATGCACCTTATCCATTGGCAAGCTGATGGTAAGCATACCGTTGCCGGCACTTGGCTCCAGAGCACTCTCAATCACCTTACCGTTGCCCTTCACATACATATCAGCAAGGAAAGCGTAAGGGGCAGGGGTAGAGTACTGCTGCTTCATCACTCGCTCAGAATCACGCTGGTTGAGGCTAGGCTGGTTCTCATAGAGTGTCTTGATGCGTTTGAACTTCTCGGAATTATTGGTTGATTCAGAAGAAGCGATACCTCTTGCACGCTTAACAATGGCTGTTTCAGCAAGCTCCTGAAGGTCTGTATCCTTAATATCCTTCAAACCAACTTTCTCAGCTATCTTTCTCAGCTCAACAATACCGTTAAACTTATGCTTGAAGGCCAACTGCAGGTTCACGGAATCAATAAACTTCTTCTCTGCCAGCTTTCTCTCCTCGGCAGTCTTTGAGTCGCCCACCAGATTCTCCTGATGCTTAGGCGAAGTCTTCTCGTAGTAGTCAGCCCACTCCTTCAAGCTCATGCGCTGCTCACCATCACGATAGCGGATATTCATCATCTGCTCATAGATAGCATCCACATCTTCTTTCTTAAAGAGCTTGGCAGCAGGAGCAAACTCCTTGCGCATTTCCTTCACCACGTCTTCAAGATTGTGCATACCTCTCTTGATTCTCAGATAAGCATTCTCTGCCATGGCGCTCACCAGCTTAGGCAACACTTCCAGCTGTCTAGAGTTAAGACCGATGAACGAAGCAGACGCTTCATCCTTGCCGGCATTCTTGAGCATATCCCAGAGGTCATTAACCTTCTTGTTAGAAGCCGCTACCGCTTCATCGTCAGCAGTTTGCTGAGGCTTCTTGTCGGTTTTTGATTTCTTCTCCTTCTCGAATCCTTCTGCTGCATTCTTGATTCCCTCCATAGGGTCAGCAGATGGTTCCGTTTTAGGAGCCTCAACCTTTGGTTCAGTCTTCTGCCCTCTAGTCTTGGCAAAGATGCTTTCATAGATAGCACGATGCAAATCATCTGTCACTTCTCCGTTCAGATAATCAAGAGCCATATCCTTGGACAAATCATCCACGTCTGCCTTCTTAATCTCATCCTCAGTCAGAGGATGCTCCTTCTTGAATTCCTGGGCGGCCGCCGCAATCGGGTCAAAAGTAGGGTCTGGGTTCTCTTCCTTAGGAAGGAGTGGGAGAGGTTTTTCTTTTACCTTACCGTCAACATATTCGACAACCTCATTCAAGTCACCAAACTTCTTGCCATCATACTCATAGTATGAGCCGGTGTATTCGCCCTTGTCGTTAGGCTCATCAACCTTAATAACCTCCTTGTCGCCATCAATCAGAATCTTCTGCCTTGTGATAGGACCGTTCTCAGATGGAGTCTCGGTTTCTTCGTCAGTCACCTCAATGCGACTTTCGAGTTCCTTGTTTTCTAAGTCGTCAGCCTCTTCTACTCTTGGTCGCTCTGCTTCTGCTGGTTCATTTCCTCCTGATGCTTCTTGTTGAGGTTCTTCAACGCCTGAAACATCATTGCTTCCTTCAATTTCTGAATGTCCTGTTCCATAATCTTGCCATTTTTTAAAGTTCAAATACTCATTAATTAACTCTTCCTTGGTAGGAGCTGCCTCAAACATATTGCCCTCGCCAGTATTTCTAGCCTTAGCGATGCGGTTGTATTCGTCAAGCAAATCTCTGAAATCAGAAACCTTGCCCTCCAAGGCCAAAGCCATCATCTGAGAGATAGAAGAGTAACGCTTAGCCGCATCCTCACCAAACATGTCTGGTGTTCTCAGCAACGTATCAACCTTATTGCCACCCTGTCTTGCCTCATAGAGCAATTGGATAGCCTGATCAATCTCATCACGAAGAGAGAACTCGCCCAGCTTCATGTTGTCCATTACCGAGCGGATAGCGTTGATAGCTTTATTCTTCACCGTAGAGTCGATGCCCAGCATTCTGATAGTCTCAGGCTTGAAGATAGAACCTAAAAGAAGGTTCTTCACATACTCCCTGCCTTGTGCAGAAAGTCGCTCAGGACTATCCATCATCTGTGCCACCTCGTTCTGCCCGATGATACCTTTATCTACTAACGTCTTCACCAAGTCATTTATTGCCTTGGAATTGTTAAAGAAAGCATCAAGAGAACCATTTCCCTCAATCTCGGCAACAATCGCGCCTACCTCGTCAGAAGTCAAAGTCTTAGCCTTGGCAACCGCCTGTTCGGTATTACTCTGAGTCTTCTTCTCGTTGCGGTTGAACTTGGCGAAGGTCGCTGCATCGTATGGCAATCGCTCATCCGTCACCAATACCAGACGTGGATGCTCGATTCCGCTCTGCTCAATCTGCTCTCTGGTAAAACCGAAGTTCTCGGCATTCTCCAAGAGGTCGTTGATGTATTCAGCGTCTGTACCTTCCTTTGCCGCCTTCTGTCCTGCCATCGTTCTACCGTTGCCATCATAAACGATACCCTCATCAGACACCACTGGCACCTGCTCGATAGCCATACCGTTATACTTTCGGGCAATCTGGTCCGTATTCTGCTGAGCCGCCTTGTCGTGCTCATAATCACGGTCATTCACGGTTCTGCCCTCAGCATCGGTAGGGAATCCCTCAGATTTCTTGTAGCCATTGTTCACATCGTGAGAAGGAGTAAGACTGTCAGCCGGCACAATCTCATAGTGTCCCTTTATCTTGGTCTCTCCGTCAGGCAGCATTCTTGTGCGCTTGTTTCCCACAAGTCGTGGCGCATTCGCAAACTTCTGTCCTGCCACGCTACCAGCTTCATGTGCGCTCTCAGTCTGTTCTGTCTTACCCACAGTCTCCGCAACCTTCTTGGCAGTCATAGTCTTCTTGATATTCCGGGCGTGGTCCAGCTGCTTCTTGGCAGCTTCAATAGTCTGATTCTTCAAAGTCTCCTGCTCCATGATGTCGTTAGGTTCGGCGGTATAGTCCACCTTCATCTTCTCGGCATCCTTCAAAGCCTTCTCTGCTTTCTGAATCTGTCCGTCCACTACCTTCTCGGCATTCTCCCCGAAGTCCTCAGTAAGAATCTCTGCACTCTGCTCAGGAGTCATTTTCTCATAGTCCGGTGTAGGTCTTCCCTTGCTATCCGTAGCCATAGGAACATCGGAACCATCTGCAAACTTTCGGGTAGGCTGAGGCTGCTCTTGTGGTACTAAGTCCTCATTTGTGGTATTATCTTTGCCCGATGTGGTATCAACTTTTGTTAAAGTGGTATTATCTTTTGTTAAATCACCCTCTTTTGTGGTACTATCTTCCGATTTTGTGGTATTATCTTGTGGTGCATTCTGCTCCTGCTGCGCCTTAGCAGCATCCTGCATAGCCTGTTCCTGTGCTGCCTGATTGTAAGGCTCAGAGTTCTTCATCTGCAATCTCTGACGATATTCTGCAGCAAACTGGTCGATAGGCTGGTTTTGAACCAGAGTAACATCGTCTGCCTTCACATAAACCATTTCCTTGGCATTAGGGTCCAGACAGACCAGCATATCACCGCTGCCTTCCTTGGCTCTACCTGTAGTCTGGTCGAAGGCAACATCACCCGAACCAACAAGAAGTGTTCTTCCGCTGCTGTCCTGAACGTACAAAGCCTGCTCGCCATTCATCGGCTGACCGTTCAATGTTCCGTGATAGCTCCAATCAGAAATAAAGCTCTTCACGTTTTCCTCTATGGCATCAGCAGTAGCCTGCTGCATACCCTGCACTCTAGCGTTCGCATTAATATATTGGGCAAGTGGGGTTAACTCTTCTTGGGTCAATCCATTCTGAATGAGTGCATCGTAAATCTGTGCCGGTGTCAAGCCCTGCTGGTGCAATTTCTCAAAGGTTTGCTTGAACACATCGTTGCTATCCATCGCTGCATCAAGGGCTTGCTCTGCGTTGCGAAGGTTGCGCAACTCATCAACTACCACGCCGCTATCCGGATTGTCTGTTCCCAGACTATGCTCCTCGGCAACCGTCTTACCTTGGCTTGCAGACTGGTCTGCGTGTGGCTTTCCGCTAGGGAAAAGTCTGTTTTCAAGCTCGCTCTTCACATAATAGAAGATTTTGTTCTCCTGGTCGGTGCGCTTCATCGGGTCTTTGCGCATGATGTTGTCAATATCAACAGTAATGTTCCCCTTGTCGTTGATCATCTTCTTCCATGTGTCAATAAGACCATCAACAACGTCTGCGGATTCTACTTTAAGATCGCCATACGAACCGTAAACGTCCACATACTTCTCCCAGTCAAGATAGAGCGCACTCTTCGGGTTGCGCAAGTCATTAATCAGCTGGGCGTTTATCGGGTCTGTAACATCCTTGCTTGTGTCATAGCCGTTATTACGGAGGAAGCCAAGTGCCAGACTGGTAACATTTCCGTCCTCATCAGTCAGCTGCATATCCTTCATCTTGGAATAGCCAATCAGCGACATCATATCGTCATTATCACGATAAAGCTTCTGCTTGTAAAGAATAGCTCTGCGCTCATCGGCATTCTTATAAGAGGTACGTGTAAGCAGCGTTCCGTTCTTGGTGTATTCAAGAATCTGCTTGTTCTTCACGTCGTTCACGCTGCGGTAGCTTTTGCCTCTTGTCGTGTTAAACAAGCCCATGGCCGCATTCACCTTCTCCTTGGTGCTCTGAGAAACGTCTGGGTCGTTCATAAAATCCGTGTATGCCGTTTTGTATTTCGGATCTCTTGGAGCTGTCTTCGATGCACGGTCCACCTTCACGAAAGCATCCATCAGATTCTTGCCCGATGCAGAAGAAATCAATTCATTCTTCTCGTCAGGAGTCAGACGAATATCCACGGCGATAGGGGAGCCGTTGGCATTCTTTCCAATCACGAAATTACCACCGCTATTATGGGTAAGATTATACAACGCATTTCCGATATGAGCGTAATTCTTAGGCTCTCCAGCCTTAAATGCGCCCACCATCACCACGTCTTCAAGCCATGTGCCAAAGGAAATGTCCTTATCGCCAGTGATATTGTCGGCAACCATCATGGTACCAGCCTCAACGCCGAGACCTGCGGCGGTAGCACCAAGCTTCTGTGTGCCATGCAGCCATTTCTCGCCTGTGCTCTTCTCCAAGCCAGTGATACCGAACTTTGACACCCAAGGAGCCATGATAGCACCCGATACTCCGAACATCGCACCAGTGGTAGCACCATGCTCGAATCCTCCCAATGCCGCCTGACCCAATGCCGACAATGAAGTATCATCGCCGGTGGATGCCTGTCCTAGGGCTGCGGTAATACTGGAGTAACCGCCCAGATTGAGCGCACTCTTCGCCGTTCCCTCCACCAAGCCAGAAGCAATCTTCTGTGCCATCGTCATGTTTGCAGCCTTGAATGCCAACTGCTGTGCGGTAAGCTTGGCTCCCATCTTCACAACTCCAGCCTTGGCGAGACCTTTCATCAGGACCTGCTTACCCAAATCCACGGTCAAATTGGATGCGCTGCCTGTCATTCCGAGAATAGGGGAGTCCATCGCCATGTTAGCCGCCGTAGAAACGAAACGTGCGCCCATGCCAGACTTGTAACCTTCGTTAGCCTTGTAGCCATTAACGGTAGGCATTTCCTCCAAACCGTCTGCAATAGCCATCGCCTCCTGCTCTCTGGCAATCTGCTCTCTCGACTTATCCTGTCCGGCAGACAAGGTTCCCAAGATGGAATCGCTGAGTCTTCTCACCACATATTCCGTGGCACTCTGAGGCAGAATCTCCTCAATATTCTTAACACCCAGTATATTCTGGGCACGCTGCATCATCTGAGGAGTAACATACTTGTCAACATACTCCTCCACGCCCATGTTCAACTTGTCGGCACTCTGTATGATGTGCTCCTGCAATCCCTTCTGAGAGTATATTTCCTGCAACTTGGAACTGAGGGTGTCGGCAAGTACATTCTGGCGGTTCTTGATCCTGTTGTCCTGCAAATCCTTCCACGCCTTGTTTCTCAGATAGGCATCATTACCAGCTTTCTTCAAAGCCTGCTGATACTGAGACCAAGACAAATCATCAGCCTCCTTCATAGAAGGGGCAACAAGAGAATCAATCTCAGGCGCAATGGTGCCATATTTGCCGTCATTATTGGTAAAATTATTACCCTCCACCTCATACTGGGCGAATGCTCTAGCATCATCCTCTCTCTGCTGCTTGGCTCTAGCCTGTTTAGCCTCTGGAGTAGAAAGCTGCTGCATCGTTTCGTTGAAGTTCTTGGCAGTAGGGGTTATTCTGCTTCTGCTGATAGGGGTAGCTCTCTGCTGCTCCTGACGTGCAGACTGCTCTTGTGCTATTTGCATGCGTGCGCGCGCATTACTAGCCTGAGCCTGCTGCATCGGGTTCATCTGGTCGTTGCGCATGTGCGCCAACCGCCAGTTCTGCATGTAGTCTGTGCCCGAAGCAGTAGCCGTACTAGGCTGCTGAGCCTTCTGCTGTCTTGGCTTCTGATACTGAGCCGCCACTTCCTGCGCTCTTTCCTTCATCGTCTGCTTCTTGACAGGCTGAACAGGCTTTGCTTTCTGCTGAGGCTTCGGATTTACTGCGTGAAGTCCGAGTCGCTGAGCAAACTCCTCATACGATTTACTGGAAACAGCACCGTCTGCGTAAAGCGCATCATAGAGCTGCTTTCTGTTCTGATAGCCCTGCTTGCCCGGCGCATACACGAACTGTCTGAAATGCTCTCTAGTTCCTGTAACTGCGCCATCTGCTTTCAAGGCGTTATAAAGTTGGTCAAATTTATCTCCAGCCATATATTATATATTAATGTTTATAATCCAAGTTTCTTTGTATTCTTATAGCCGTTCTTCGACTTGCCGGCAGACTTCGGTCTGTTTCTTGCATTCTTAGCCGCATTCTGCGAAGCTGCTGCCTGACTGGTAACAGATGCGCCCTTTCTTCTTGTGGTGGTCGTTACCTCTGCGCCAGTCTTCGGGTTAATGGTCTTCGTACTGGTAGAAGTAGAAGTCTCACCCTGCGGAAGCTTGCCGTATTCACGGTAGTACTCCTGTTCCCACATGGTCTTGTTAGGCTGATAGCGCATCTTGCCGTTCTTATCCTCAAACCAGTACTTGCCGCCTGAGCCGCTACCGCCCTTGCCTGAGCGTCCACCGCCGCTACGTCCCTTATGGGTTGCGTTATACTCCTGAATAGCCAGACGCTGCTTAGTCTGCTCATCCTTCACCTTGTCACGCCCCTTCTTATACTCGAAGTCACGATCATCCTTATCCTTCTTATACTGGGTAGCCGCCGCATCCTTTCCCTTTCGGTACTCAAACTTATCCTTGGCAAGCTGATTACCCTCACCACGAAGACCCAACAGATACTCCCTGTAAACCTGATTTGCCTTTGCAGCAGCACTCTTAATATCAAGGTTAGCCTGCTTGTAGGCAGCATCCGCATCAAGGGCAGCCTGTTTCTGTCTCTGCGCCTTGCGCTTCTGATAAGCTTCTTCCATCATGGCAGTAGGGTCGTTGAATACCTGCAGAGGCGCACCCTTCGAAGTATTAATGATGTTTCCCATGTGTCGGATAGCATCTGCAAAGGCAGCGATATTCTCACGGTTGGTAGTGATTCGGCGGTCATACTCTTCTGGAGTCTCGCCA
Organism: Segatella copri; assembly: GCA_021635485.1. Taxonomy (GTDB): domain Bacteria; phylum Bacteroidota; class Bacteroidia; order Bacteroidales; family Bacteroidaceae; genus Prevotella; species Prevotella copri_P. The sequence continues at coordinate 20,232 of JAJWOH010000037.1, forward strand.
TCTCTCATGCCCGGTCTGCTCTTAGGCATAATCTTGCCAAGCCAACTGAAAAAGCCGCCATCCCTCTGCTTAGGGTCAGCCTCAAACTCTGGAACCTGCTGCTCCTGTGGCATCTGAAAGCCGCTAAGAGCTGTAGAAAGCGTATCATAGCGTGGTGTTCCGTCAGCATTCCAACCGGTAGAAGGCTGTGGCATTCCTTCAAAATTGCTCTGAGGCTGGGGAGTATTCTCTGCTGCATCGCCCATGTAAGGAGTCTGTACTGGTCCCAAGGCTGGGTTCGCATTGCCGTTACTCTGAGGAGTAAACTCCTCCTGCTTAGGCATCTGTGTGAAGTCGGTTATTGGTGCTTGACCAGTCTGAATAGGCTGAGCCTCAAACTTGCCAGCAGCACCGCCCCCATTCCCGAAGAAGTTAACGCCAGTACCGCCATTAGCAGCCGCCGCTCCTCCGTTGTCGCCATTCATCACCTGATCATAATCGGGATATTTCGCCCTCATCAGGTCATGCACAGCCTCAGGATAGCCGCCGATAGTTACCGGCTTCTTCCTAGGCTGCTGCGTATTCTGATTATTGTTTACTGCCATAATGATTATATTTCATAGTCGATAGAAACCGTGCAGCCTTCTTCTAGAGCCTTGCGAACTCGTTCCAGAATTTCATCCACCTCAACCTCCTCAGGGTTATCCTCTGTAGGATGATTATCTTTGACAGGAGAACAATCTTTCTGGTTCGTTACTGCGCCAACAGAATCGTCTCTGAAAGGAGAAAGTTTCTTCTCCTCTTCCTCGCTAAGTTCAGGCAGTTGAGGGTTGAATCTGTAGCCATTCGCCCAAAGACGATATTGCTCGAAATCTTTTGAGAAGACTGGTCTATCATAGACAATAATATCCGCCATCTTCTGAATCATCTTTTCAGCAGCAATGCCATATTCACAATACTGCTTTGAACCATTGCGAATCGCTTTAATTCGATAGTTTGCTTCCTCCAATTCCTTCTTGGTAGCCGCCAACCCATTACCCAAGTCGGCAATTACCTTGTCCTTCTCAGCCAACTGCTTATCCTTATAAGAGTATAATGAGTCTTTTCTAGGTTTATCAGGGTCTGTTCGAGAGAAAATAATCTCATCACCGGTAAAGTCAAGAGCAATCTTGCTTTTCTTCCCATTTTCCAAAATATACGTTGCAGATACTTCCTTTCCGTCATTTCTCCAACCGGTGCAAGGCAAATGCTTCCTTTCTGCTTTAGCATAAGCGTTAGCAAACAGAACAACTGCTTCCGTCGAGTCTGGCCGGAACGGTCTTTTAAGTGAAGAAAGCTCATGCTTTGCCTCAGCTAACTCCTTATCTAGAGTCTCAATAACTTCGTCCTTGTAAGCGAGAGCACTCTCGGCACTCTTCAAAGCCTGAGCATCAATCTTGTCAACAACCTTGTCGGCAAGCTCCTTCTTCAACTTCTCATTCTCCTTCATGTACTTCTGGCACACCTCGGTCAGATTCTTCTCACGAATCTTTGAAAGGCGAAGTTCCTCTGCAACGTCAGACAAAACGGCGTCCTTATCCTTTAGCTTACCTTCCAAATCCCTATTCTCGACGAACATCTTTATCTTTCCTCTTAGGTGTATAGAACTTTCCTTCCGAAACTCCTCAATCTTCATGTTCTTCTTGCGGATAATCTTTTTGAGTCGAGCAATCTTCTTGGCTCGCTCAGCAACGGTTTGCTTGCAAGAGCTAGCCATTTCCAATATATCGAGCTTTTCATGCTCCAGCTTCTTGATCTTCTCTGCCTGTTCGTCAACCAAGGCTTTATCGAAGTATTTTGCAGGAATCTCACCTTTTTTCAATTCCTCATTTTCCTTCTCCAGAACTGATTTTTCATAATAGAGTCGGCTGATACTGTTCTCCTTCTTCTCTACAAGAGAAAGCAAACGAGTAATCTCTTTATTCTGCTCAGCAATCTGCTTTGCCTGCTCAGCCAACAAAGCATCGTTGAACTGGGAGGCTGCTTCTTTAAGGGCAGGGTTGCCTTCATTAAGAACATGTTTGTAGTAAAAATCAGCTTTTGGGGAGGTCGTAGGGTAAATGATACCTTTCTTTTCCTTTGGCTGCTCTTCACCGGGACCAGAAGCCTTGGTGTTCTTTTCGTACTCCTTCTTCAAGCGAGCCTCACGCTTATCCCATTCTATAGGAGACAAACCAATGGTCCATCTATTAGCATTGGCAACCTTTATGGCTTCGCAAACCTCTGGCTTCTCAAATTCTCTTATCGCGCCAGTCTGGTTTATTACTTTCGACGCCAAACTCAAGATGAAACCTTCCTTCTTCAATATCTTTTTTGATTCTTTTAATGTCATAATCTATCCAATAAAAATAATGATTAATAAACCAGCAAATGCACCAAATACATCTGCTACAATATCCTTGATGTCAAACAAGCCGTATGTGTTGTTGTCGTACACCTCCTTCAATAATCCGGAAACAACCGCAATCAAACAGGCTGATACCGCCGAAGCTGCAATACCCAGACCAAGCACGTTCATACCCAAAAGGGCAACAACCATCGTGATCAGGCAGCAAGTCTCAAAGTGCAATACCTTGTCTTCGCCACCAATTCGCTTTATAAATCTCTGAAATCTATTCATATTCTTAATATTTAATTTCATTAACACTTCTCGAAAATTTAGGGGTGGGGAAAATCGGAAAACCGAAATCCAGAAAAAGGGGGGTGGGGGGAGGCAGAATTTCTTTATTTGTATTATTCTACTATAATTTGCGACGGTGGTCAAAGGGGGTGGGGGTCTTGGGGTGCCCTCTACGCCTTGCCTGCCCTCGCTTGCCACTCGTCCGCTCCACCTTCTAGCCGCTACCCAAGCCCCGACAAGCCAACCGCCTTCTTCAAGCGGTATTGGTTCACCTCCTCGGGAGACATCATGCTCTCAGCCAAGTGGTCGCTTGCAGCAGAATGAGCGGTTCGGTCTTGTTGTGTTACAATTGTGTTATCAATTGGCTTTCCGTTTGAGCCTAAAGTGTTGGTTTTCACTCCTTTAGCACTATCGAGTTCTGACCCCAATTGGTTCACACCGAAATTGAACATAGCATTAGACGCATTTTGAGCCGCATCGCTTGTTGCTTGCGCCTTTTGCTGCTCTATCTGCTGACGTTCTCGGGACAACTGCTGAGTGTTCTGAAGGTGAGTATCCTCCACATGCTGCTTGCGAGCCGTGTCCTGTGCAGCGATATTGGCTATCGTGTCGCCCATAGCCTTGTTAGCACTCTCCTTCGCCATTGCCACACTTGCAGCGGTTCCACCGCCAACGGCAGCCGCACCATCAGCCTTGCGTACATATTCGTCCTGTACTTCCTTTGCCCTCCTCATGAGGTTCTGACCGGCTTTCGTGTCAAGGTAGTCCGTGTTGTAGTTCTTGTCGTACCAAGCCTTCTCAGCGTTCGTTCTGTACTTATTCTCTGCTGCTGCCCTTCTAGCCGCCTTCTTAGCCTTGTTTGCGCCAAAGAGAGAGGACGCAACACCGCCAGCCAAGGATAACGCACCTAAGACCCATTCTTTCTTATCCCCGAGAACAGGGCAAGAGGTCAAATGCTTTGGGATTTTTGATAATATTTCCGTCATAATTGCAATTATTTGATGTTTCGAGGGCAAATATATAATATTTGAAGTTTCGTTTTGCCGTGTTCCAACCTCGTTCAAAATCGCCCAAAATCCCACCAATTTCTTTCTCGGGGCGCAACTCCCCTTCTTCTCCTCCCATTTCGCCCTCTAGAAGACCCATTTTGTAAACATACGTGATTATTGTAAAGAAAAGACAAGTGGTTAATTATAAGCAAGTTAGTTTCAATCACTCCCGAGGAAAAACAAAAGCAAGATGTAAAGAAAGTTCTTATTTCATAAAAGAAGATTCTTTGCAAACAAAAAAGTGGTTTTGCATTAATAGGTACGCACGCACGCAAGAAGTTCGTTAGCAAACTTTAACTAGCCTTATTGCCCATCTTGAATTATTTTCACCCTAAATCAAGGTAAAAGTCTTCCATTTCTTGCGATTTTTGCGATTTTCGGGCAGTTGGTCGGGATTTCTCTCAAATTCGCAAGTTTTGAGCCGTTTAAGAGCCATTTGCAAGCAGATTAGAGCCGATTTTGTGGGTTTTTCGTAGATTTCATGGTTTTGTGCCGGATAATGCGCTCATCTAGGATTAAGGCTTTTTGAAGATGATTTAGGCGGTTTTTATTTTCCTAGTTGGAGAAATATTTTTTCCTAGTTAGGGAAATTGTTTTCTCTCCCTGTACTCTCTCTGTTCTCTCTCTTCTCTGTTGTGTGTGTGTTCTTCTTGGATGAGAGAGTGAAGAATCCTCGGGGGAGATAAGGGGGCAGCGCCCCCACGGGCGCAAGCGCCCTTCCCCATGCCCTGTGGGGCTGACGCCCTCACCACAAGCCTTGCAGCCACTTTCCGAAGTGGTACACCGAATACAGGTAACACACCACGATAAGCAGTTGCAAGAGCCACTCAGCATACTTCACGGACGATTTCTTATGCTCCTCTACCTTCCCAAACACATGAAAGAGATAGGCGATGCAAACGAGCGCAACCGCACCGAAAGCGAGCCACATGATAACTTGAACTATAATCATTTTGCTATAATCTTTAATTCGTCAACTTGCTTGAAGAACTCCTCAAGCGTATCTGCCGTGTAATGGATGCCCTTGTAGCGGATGAAGGACGCAAAGTCCTCGTTAGGTTTCTTTACTTCATCCTCGAAGAACTCACCCACGTTCGCACCTATCACGTCAGCAACTTGGCGCATAGTCTTATACGTTGGGTTGCCATTAATCATATTATTTAGGTTTACCCTATTAATGCCGAGTGCGTCAGACACTTGCTTTTGAGTAAACCCCTTTTGTTTTATTATCTTAGCTATATCCATAAATATCCAATGTAATGTTATAATATTCGGTGCAAAGTTACATAAATATTTTGATACTACCAAATTTTTAGAGAAAAGTAATGTTAAGACACTAATTTGGTGAATTTAATGTAATGGTTTGTTAATTGTGTTAAAATACATACTTGAAGTGTTAAAATACTACCTTAAAATTTGGTAGTGTAACAATAAAGCATTACATTTGCACTCGAAATCAAGTTAGTTTGGTTTCAAGAGGAACGATGGCACGTTTAGCACTTCACGTTTAACTACCTCTATAAAAGTACAGATTAGTCGGGAAAGCAAGAGACGCAACTCTCTAAAAGCGTAGCGAACAACGTCAGTTTCGTTTAGCATTTTTGGTCGTTAAAAAGGCAAAGACAAAGAAGTCTCAAACACTCATCACGCAAGATGTAAAAACGCTAGTCGTGTTAGACTAGAGAAACATCGAAACACGTCAACCCACGGACGTTAAACGAAGGGAGTTAGGTCACATGTAACTTGTGAACGTTGGGCGCAAACGTACACCTGCACTTTGTATGTATAACATTTTAACAACAACGACAATGGAAACAACAAAGATGTGTTTATTAGAATTGACTAAGGCTGAGGCTATGGTAATAGCAAACACGCTTAGAAGAACTGCAAACGAGAATCCATTTCATTGGAAGGAAAGCAGCGTTGAGAAGACAAGAGACCTGTACGATAACGTACTCACTCAGTTGTACGACTAAAATATTAAAGACTATGGCAAAGTTAGCAGATTATATCGCTTGTAGCCTAATTTATCACAAGGGCAACAAGTTCGAAATCGATGAAGAAAGAACCATAATGCCTTGTATATACGAGGATAGTGACGAGTATATCAAAGAGTATTGGGGAGACAACGAGTTTATCGGGAAGTTTCCTGTAACGTACAAAGGAAAGGAAGTTCAAGTTCTTGTGTTCAAAGATTGGGAAGAGTACTTTGGAGTATTCAAAGACGAAGAAAACAAGGGCATGAAGACGTATATCGTAGTACAGGAATTCTCAGAACCCGAGAAAGACCCAAAGATTATCGCTCAATTCAATGAAAGGTGGCAAGCAGAACATTACGCTTTGTATCATGAAGGGAGACTTTGGGTGTATGAAATGAGTAAGTAACAATGTGGGGAGATAAGGGGGCAGCGCCCCCGCGGGGCTAACACCCCTCCCCACGCCTAACGGACAAAAGACTATGGCAGAGTATATCGTAAATTTTCGCAAAATCGAAAGATTTGTAGACAGAGTGGTAATGACCCCAATACACACAAAGCACATGAGCGATAAGGAAACTGAGTTACTGAAAAGAAACCTTATCAAGGTAGGCTACAAGTATATTGGACGCAGCAAGGATATGTATGATAACTATTACACAACTTACGAGCGCAAGAGTATTGAGCAATCAACAGATAGTCGTGAGGTTATCTTCAGAGTTACAATAACAACATTGATTAAAATAAACGAATATGGAAAAGACAATAACACTTTCGGGCGATGAGATATACAATATCACATCAGCTATTAACGATAGAATAATCCTTCTAGAGGAATGTATTTCAAGCCACGATGATACTCCTATAACGCACAAGCGATTGAAGGAGTTTAAAGAGATTATAGCAAAGTTGAACTATTAAAACGATAAGAATATGGAAAAGACAATAACACTTACAAGCGATGAGATTTCAAGCATAACTCTCGCTATATACGACAAGGTAATGAACCTTTCGCAAGCAGTCCTCATTTGCGGTGCAGAACTCACACCGAATGCACAACAGAGAATTGAGAATTTAAAGGCAATCGCCTTCAAATTGAATGGTATAGAACATCACTGCTGTCCCGTTTAGAAATCATCGGGCCTGAAAAGGCTTGGATATAGTCAATCCTCCGTCTCTTCTGTTGGAACAGCTTTGTTAAACAATTCATTTAAAGGAGTCTTGTCCGTAAGGAATAGACCCACGTTCTTTGAAATAGTGTGTAGCGATTGATCTATGTGCATCACTTTCTTTGCATAAGCTAAAAGCAAGTATGTGCATATGGCAATCCAGATTTGCAGATATATGGCATTCTCGGAAGTTCCATAAAAGGATTTGATGTGAAGGTGTTGCTTAATCCATTTAAAGTAAAGTTCCACGTTCCATCTTTCCCTATATAATTCAGATATAGTAAGCGCTTCATATTCCATGTTGTTAGTGAGAAACCTATACACCTTACTTGTTGCATAGTCCTCATAGGTTACCATTCTAA
>JAJWOH010000038.1:0-2537 GCA_021635485.1 Segatella copri
AACACTCTTCTGTCCATCAAAATGGAAATCTGTCTTTGTTAATGCTTTCATTTTACTTTGAACTTTGAATTTTGAACTTTGAACTTTATGATATGCTTTATTTATGATCTGCATTCTTGATGAAATCTATTTTTAAAGAATCATTCAGTTCATTCTTCATTCTGATTATTTTGAATTATCTTTTTCTGCTTTCTGAGCTTCCCGTGCTTCCGCTCTCTCCTTGTCATACTTATCGTATGCGTTGACGATGCGGGTTACGAGTTTGTGGCGCACGATATCCTTCTGTCCCAGCTTCACCACTCCGATGCCTTCCACGCCGTCCAGAATCTTGAGCGCCTCCTTCAGTCCGCTTCGCTGTTCGCGTGGCAGGTCAATCTGTGTCAGGTCGCCGGTGATAATCATCTTGGTGTTCATGCCCATACGGGTGAGGAACATGCGAATCTGTTGGGAGGTAGTGTTCTGAGCCTCGTCGAGGATGACGACGGCATCGCTGAGTGTGCGTCCGCGCATAAAGGCGAGCGGAGCAATCTGGATAATGTGCTTTTCCATCATATCCTGCAGCTTTACGGCAGGTATCATGTCTTCCAGCGCATCGTAGAGCGGCTGGAGGTATGGGTCAATTTTGTCTTTCATATCGCCAGGCAGGAAACCGAGTTTTTCGCCGGCTTCTACGGCTGGTCGTGAGAGGATGATTTTCTTGATGGCTTTCTCTTTGAGCGCCTTTACGGCAAGGGCAATGCTGAGATAGGTCTTGCCGGTACCGGCTGGTCCCACGGCAAATACCATGTCGTTCTTCTCGTAAGCATCTATCAGCTGCTGCTGGTTTTCGCTGCGGCTCTTGATAGGTCGGCCGCTGATGCTGTATACCAGTACGCCTTTCACGCTGTCCGCCTTGGTCTGTTTTCCTTTCACGATGTCCAGGATGTCTTCATCATTGAGCATGTTGTATTTAAGCAAGTGCTTACGCATCTGCTCAATATCCTCTTCCACCTTTGCCATTTCCTCCTCGTCGCCGAGCACACGAATCACGTTGTCGCGTGCCACGATACGCAACTTAGGATACAGCGATTTAATCATCTGCAGGTGGGCATTGTTCACACCGTAGAACATCACTGGATCGATATCTTCGAGTACAATATGTTTCTCTATCAAAATGTCTTAATTCTATAAAGTTTAAACTATCCTATCTAATATTTTGTTATATAACGCTGCAAAATTACTACTTTTCCACGAAATGAGCAAATTTCGGCGAATAAAACATTCTTTAAATATTAAAAAAGCTATTTTTTCGATAGTTTTTGTTACCTTTGCAGCTAAATTTGGCGATGCGGCTCCCGTTTTGCCTGAAAGATATAGAATGTTATTTCGTGAAAATAAGATAATTATGAAGATTAGTAAGAACAGATATTTACAGGGATTTATGGTTGTGGTTTTGCTCCTGGCGCTGGTTAGAGTCATCTTTCCGGGGGTGGCAAAACCGAAAACGGCGGCTGCTGATGCGGCTGATTCTACACTCGTGGCTGCGAAGGATTCGGCTGCTTCTGATGCTTCTTCTGCTGAGATTTCTGATGCATCGGCTGATGCTGAAGGGAATGTGGCTGAGAACCTGAAGAAGGATGAACTCTCTGTTATGCCTGATACGGAACAGGGCGGCAAGCCTTCTATCTTCTTCGATAAGGATGGCAGGGAGGTGAAGCATCGTATCTTCTCGGTGCCTCATTTCGGCAATACTTTCCCCGACCAGCAGGATGTGCAGATTCTGGCGGCTACAAAGCATGGCGTGAAACCGGTACAGAACCGCTTGGAGGCGGAGAACAGCAAGGGCAAGCTGGTGTATGTGGGCAGCAATCCTTTCTTTTATGTCGACAAGCTGAACAACAGTATTCCTTACCTGGTGCCTCGCGCTTCTGTGCTGCTCCAAGATATCGGCAGGGCTTATTTCGATTCGCTGCAGATCAAGGGCATTCCGCTGCATAAGATTATCGTGACGAGCATTCTGCGCACCAAGGATGATGTGGCGAAACTGCGTACCCGCAACGGCAATGCTACTGAGAATTCGTGCCATCTCTACGGCACTACCTTCGATATCTGCTACAACCGCTATAAGCAGATTCAGACCCGTGAGCAGCCTCGCCGCCAGGTGCAGAATGATACTCTGAAATGGGTGTTCTCAGAGGTGCTCCGCGATTTCCGCGACAAGAACCGCTGCTATATTAAATATGAGGTGAAGCAGGGTTGCTTCCATATCACCGTGAAGTAGTGGTGTTTCATTTAATTTTTGATTCTCTTCAAATCTGCTTCTTCTCCCACTATCCAGATGATGTCTCCCTTTTTGAAGACGCGGGTAGGGGATACGTGTGTCAGATTCTCACGACCTTCCTCCAGACCAACAACCATGCAATTGTACCGGTCTCTGATGCCGCTTTCGATGAGCGTCTTGCCCAGGAATTCGCTGGTAGAAGAGATGATGAGCTGGCTCAGTTTCATCTCGCGCTTTTCTATTTCAGCCTCCTCAGGCAGCAGGTCGCTCTGCAGGG
>JAJWOH010000038.1:2637-27288 GCA_021635485.1 Segatella copri
TTCATCTCGCGCTTTTCTATTTCAGCCTCCTCAGGCAGCAGGTCGCTCTGCAGGGCGGTATTGAATTTCAGCAGCTGGTCGTCGTTGCCGATTACCTGCAGTTTGTCGCCTGGGAAGATAATCATGTCGCCGTTCGGGATGTTCAGCCGGTGAGAGCCGCGGTGAATGCTGCTCAGGTCAACACCGAAACGTTGGCGCAGATGCAGTTCTCTCAGCGATTTGCCTGCCCAACTGCTGTCTTCAGGCACTTCAAATTTGCTGATGTGGATATCCCGGTCCAGCAGTCTGCCCTCGTAGAGCGGCCGCTTTTCGCCGTTCACCTGAGCCGCAATATCGCGCGAACGCAGGTTGTGAACGAAGACGCGCTCCATCACGATACTTCGCTTCTTGATGCGGCGTGAAGCCAGCATCAGCATCACCACGGCGGCACCGATGCAGATAATCAGCGCATTGGTAAAGCGCGAGAGGAAATTGATGATATAGAAGATGAAGGCAAGTGCTATCATGAAGCGCACGAACACCGTAAAGAGTAGCGGCACGCGGTTGATGCTGCTCTCCACCCAGAGTCGTTTCCACTCGGCACTGTGATTCTTCTTCATCACGATGGCGCGCAGGAATGGTGAGATGAACAGAACGGTGAGCAGACCGGTGATGGCATTGGCATACCAGTGGAGATGCCAGCCGGGCAGCAGATTGCGCATCAGTGGCAGCACGAAGGTGAACATCAGGGCGATGACGGCTGCCGAGAGGATGGAGTAGGCGGTGGTGTTGACCAGCATCTGTCGGATCAGCGATTTCCACTTGCTCTGTTGCTGCGTCTGGGGATGACTCATCGCGAAATGGTTCAGAATATGGATGAGTTTGTCGGGCAGATGTTTCTCCATCACCTGATAGGTAGGTGTGGCAAGACGAATCATATAAGGTGTAAGGAAGGTGGTGATGACACTCACCGCTACCACTACCGGATAGAGGAACTTGCTGATGACGCCGAGCGACAGACCCAGCGAGGCGATGATGAAAGAGAACTCACCAATCTGGGCCATCGAGAAACCGCAGCGCATCGCCGACTTCAGCGACTCGCCTCCGAGCATGAATCCGAAGGTGCCGAATATCGCCTGACCTACCAGGATGGTGCCTACCAGGGCAAGGATAGGAACGGCATATTCTACCAGAATCTTCGGGTCTACCAACATACCTACCGATACGAAGAAGATGGCTCCGAAGAGATTCTTTACCGGTTCTACAAGCTTGATAATCTTCTCTGCCTCAATGGTTTCTGCCAGTATGCTGCCCATAACGAAGGCTCCGAAGGCGCTGCTGAATCCCACCTTGGTGCTCAGTACCGCCATGCCGCAGCACAGACCCAGCGAAACGATGAGCAGGGTTTCGGCATTGATAAGTTTCCTCACCGAACGCAGGAACCACGGAATGGCGAAGATGCCCACGATAAACCACACGCCCAGGAAGAAGCCTATCTTCACGATAGAGGCAAGCATCTGTCCACCGTCGGGACTGCTTCCGCTCGCTATCGCCGACAGCATCACCATCATCACGATAGCCAGGATATCTTCCAGTATCAGCACGCTCATCACCATCGAGGCAAACTTCTGGGTGCGCAGCCGCATATCATCGAATGCCTTATATATAATAGTGGTGGAGCTCATGGCGAGCATACCGCCCAGGAAGATGCAGTCCATCCTTCCCCAGCCGAAACTGTGGCCTACGCTGATGCCCAGCATCATCATGCAGAACACGATGACCACGGTGGCGATGATGGGAGAAGCGCCCATCTTCACGATTTTCTTGAACGAGAAGTCGAGACCGAGCGAGAAGAGGGTGAAGATGACACCGATGTCGGCCCAGGTCTGGATATCCGTCTCGTCGACTACCGACATGGTGTAGGACATGTGTGGCGAAACCAGAAATCCCGCCATGATGTATCCCAGCACCAGCGGCTGCTTGAGCCTTTTGAAGATGAGGGTTACGATGCCTGCTACCATCAGGATGAGGGCGAGGTCTTTTACTAAGAATGGAATTTCAGCCATATTTTTCTGTTTATGAAAAAGGGGAATTTAGATGTGTCTAAATTCCCCATATCTGTATTAGTCATTAAATTCTTCTGTGATTTCCGCTATCTTCACGATGGTCTTCACTACCTTCTCCATTACCTGGATGCTCACAAACTCGTGAGGACCGTGGAAGTTGACACCGCCGGCGAAGATGTTAGGACAAGGCAGACCCTTGAAGCTCAGCTGGGCTCCGTCGGTACCGCCGCGGATAGGTTCTACACGAGGTGGAACGCCGCTCTCCTGCATCGCTCTGAGCACGATGTCGATGACGTGCATGTTAGGATCAATCTTCTCCTTCATGTTATAGTACTGGTCGTAGATAACCGCCTTTACGGTTCCGTCGCCATACTTCTCGTTCATCTTGTTCACGCAGTCCTCGATGAAGTCCTTGCGGTCTTCAAACTTGTTGCGGTCGTGGTCGCGGATGATGTAGCTGAGCTTTGCTTCCTCGCAGCGGCTCTCGATGCCGATGAGGTGGTAGAAACCCTGGTAGCCTTCAGTCTGCTCAGGAGTCTCGTTCTCAGGAATCATATTCTGGAACTCCACAGCCAGTCGGCTTGCATTCACCATCTTGCCCTTGGCATAGCCTGTATGAACGCTCACGCCCTTGATAACAATCTTGGCTCCGGCAGCATTGAAGTTCTCATATTCCAGGTCGCCCAGATCGCCGCCATCTACGGTGTAAGCCCAGTCGCAGCCAAACTTCTCTACGTCGAAATGATGTGCACCCATACCGATTTCCTCGTCAGGATTGAAACCTACTCGGATGTCGCCGTGCTTGATTTCGTCGTGGTCGCGCAGATAGCACATAGCCTGTACGATTTCAGCGATGCCCGCCTTGTCGTCAGCACCCAGCAGGGTAGTACCGTCTGTCACGATGATATCCTCTCCCTTGTGAGCCTTCAACTCTGGGAAAGTCTCAACGCTTGAGATGATGCCCGGGCTCAGCTCGATGTCGTTGCCGTCATAGTTCTTGATGACGCGCGCCTTTACATCCTTTCCGCTGGCATCAGGCGATGTATCCATGTGTGAAATAAATCCGATGGTAGGAGTCTTTTTCTTGGTATTGCTCTTCAGAGTGGCATAGATATAGCCCATGTCATCCATTTCGACATCGCTCAGTCCTTCGTCCTCAAGTTCCTTCTTCAGGTACTTGGCAAATTCGAGCTGTTTTGCCGTACTAGGCACGCTGGTCGATTCTTCGCTCGACTGTGTGTCGAATTTCGTATAGTTTATAAATCGTTCTACTAAATCCATGTTTTCAATTATTAATCATTCTTGTTGTTCGGGTGATCTCGGTGGGATTCAAACCCACGACCTTCAGAACCGGAATCTGACGCTCTATTCAGCTAAGCTACGAGACCCTCTCCTGCCGCCCGTTTCTCCGCCTGAATGACATCGAATCGGGAAGTCGACTGCAAAATTACTGCTTTTATTTGAAATAACCAAATATTTGGGGCAGATTTTTTCATATATATAATGTGTATTTGCAAATTATTCTACAAAATGCTACTAAAAAACTTAAAAATGCTATCATTTTGCGAAAAAATACGGAAAAATGCTTGCAGATTAATTATTATTTTGTACCTTTGCAGCGCAAATACTAAATATGAAATAAAAATGAGCAATTTGATAAAACCTGAAGGGTACAAGGCGCTGCTGGATATGCGCCAGACCGAAATGGGTATTAAAATGATAAAAGAATTCTTCCAGCAAAACCTGAGCACCGAGCTCCGTCTGCGTCGTGTTACCGCTCCGCTCTTCGTATTGAAGGGTCTTGGTATCAATGATGACCTGAACGGCGTAGAGCGCCCTGTAAGTTTCCCTATCAAGGATTTGGGCGAAGCCGAGGCTGAGGTGGTTCATTCTCTTGCCAAGTGGAAGCGACTGACGCTTGCCGAGTATGAGATTGAGCCTGCTTATGGCGTATATACAGATATGAACGCCATCCGTGCTGACGAGGAGCTGGATAATCTTCATTCGCTCTATGTTGACCAGTGGGACTGGGAGGCTGTGATTACCAAGGAAGACCGTACCATCGCCTTCCTCGAGAATATCGTGCGCCGCATCTATGGTGCCATCTTGCGTACCGAGTTCCTGGCTTGCGAGCATTATCCTCAGCTGAAGCCTTTCCTGCCTAAGGAGATTCATTTCATTCATGCGCAGGATTTGCTCGATATGTATCCAGACCTTTCTCCTAAGGAGCGTGAGGATGCTATCTGCAAGAAGTATGGCGCTGTATTTGTAGAGGGCATCGGAGGCAAGTTGAGCGATGGCAAGAAGCATGATGGCCGAGCTCCTGACTATGATGACTGGAGCACCGTGGCTGAGAACGGCAAGGTGGGACTGAATGGTGATATCCTCATCTGGTATCCTGTTCTGGGTCGCAGTTTCGAGCTCAGTTCTATGGGTATCCGTGTTGACAAGGAGAGTCTGCTGCGTCAGCTTAAGCTGGAGGGCAAGGAGGATAGAGAGAAACTTTACTTCCATCAGCAGCTCCTGAACGACAAGTTGCCTCTGAGCATTGGTGGCGGTATCGGCCAGAGCCGTCTGTGTATGGTATTGCTTCATAAGGCTCACATTGGTGAGATCCAGGCTAGCATCTGGCCTGAGGAGATGCGCAAGGAGGCTGAGGAAGCGGGCATGAATCTTATCTAAGCCTTTCTGTCGGTGCGTCATGGTGTGTACTGTGATGTGCTGCATATTCAGTTGATCTTTTTAAGATAATAATAATTTGCTTACGAAGGCTCCCGGTGCTTTTCTGCATCGGGGGCTTTTTTGTTTTACGACCTTGAGGCTGTGTTTTACAGCCTCAAGGTCTGCGCTTCATGGAAAAAAATGAATACGGTGCAAAAGTACTACAAAATTTCTGAACCGCCAAATTTCACCCTGCAGAGTTATGTTAAACCGATTTTAACATTCCGACTTTCGTAGTTAAACAAAAAAAGTCGTAGAGTTGCGGGGGAGAAAACTATATTTTGTAAAATGTTTCTCTGTGTGTTTTGAGCAAGAAAACAATGAGATGCTATATAAAAAGCCATTTCTTCTGACTACTTCCTTTTTACCCAGAAAGCGTTACAGTGTGACAGTTGTGACAGTTTTCAGCGCCTACCCCCTCCTTCCCTTTCTTTAGAGGTAAATTATTATATATATAATTATATATATAATAATTTAAATATATATACTTATAATTTGATAGCTGCAAACTCGCAATAACCCCCTCCCCTGAAAACTGTCACAACTGTCACAACTGTCACGCTGTAACGCCCCTTGGTCTTTTCCTCTTATGTATCTCTTATAACTCCAAGTTTCGATATTTGTAAAAACAATTTTCTCCACTTCGTATAGGTTGTCCTACATGGAGTGGAGAATTTCGTATCGTGTGGAGTATCTTCTATGTCATGACCAGATCCAGGTCCTTTGTGAGTTTTTTCATCGCAGGGTTCTTCTCCATAAGAAGTTCCAGAACTTCATTCTTGGTCAGAACCTTGCCTACCTCTTCCTGGTCGGCAAGGCGGTAGCTGATGCTCAGTTCGCTGTTGTGAAGCCCTAAGACGAAAGTCTTGAGAATGCGGTTCTTGATGTTCAAAACGTCGTCTAGCAAGAGCTGGTTGTTGATGATGACCTCTATCTGCGGATAGTTGGTTATCTTCGGTACAATACTCTTCATGCGGTTGGCTAAGCCTATGAAATCCAGCTTGTTCTGCATTCTCATGCACATACTGAACCATGTTGCTTCCACCTGCTCCTGGGTGAACTCGTTCTGGTCGCCCGTGATGGTCGCTTTTTCCTCATTGGTATCATCATACGGACTGTGCAGGCGGCGCTGGTTCTCCTCCCTCTTCTTCAGGTTAGAGAAAGTCATGCCTATGCCGCCCAGCTTGATATTCTTGAGTCGTGGCTTGTGAGGCGATGCAGCATCAGTAGCAGCTCCGGCAGCGGCCGAGCCTTCTGGAGAGACAGATGCGGCTGCGGTGGCAGATGCAGAATAAGATGCAGAATAAGATGCAGCATTGGAGGCTGCAGAAGCGGCTGTCGGTGCCCCTGACGAAGGCACAGCAGTAGCTGTAGCAGCAGACGCTCCCGGCTGTGATGACCGGTTTTCGCTGCTGCCGGAAGGCTCAGAACCTGCACCCTGAGAGGCAAGCTTAGACTGAGCCAGGAGTTTCTGAAACAGGGATTTTAATCTATTGGGCGTACGCCCCGCACTAGGCACATCCTGATCCTCGGGCTGCGTAATCTGGCCTATCTGTATCAGGGTGAGCTCTACCAGTAATCGCTTGTTGCTGCTGGCGCGGTAATGGATATCGCACTGGTTCATCAGTTCCAGCGCCTTATATAAAAAAGGTGTAGGTGTCTTCTGGGCCTGAGCCTGGAACTTGGCTTTCTGGTCGTCGCTGGTCTCGAGCAGAGGCAGGGTCTGAGGATCCTTCGCCATCATCACATTGCGCACATGCTGGGCAAGCCCCTGTATCATGTTGCCGCCATCGAAACCGCGGCTCAGAATGCCGTCGAGTGTAACCATCATCTCGGCCACCTTATTCTCCAGAGCCAGGTCTACCAGACGGAAATAGTTGTCGCTGTCGAGCACGTTCAGGTCCTCGATCACCTTCTGGTAAGTGATGTTGCCCATGCAGAAGCTGGCAGCCTGGTCGAAGATAGAGAGGGCATCGCGCATACCTCCGTCAGCCTTTTCGGCTATCACGGCGAGCGCCTGCTCTTCATATTGTATGCCTTCCTTCTCAGCCACCATCTTCAGGTGGTTGATGGTGTTGGCTACCGTCATTCGCTCGAAGTCGTAAATCTGGCATCGGCTCAGGATGGTAGGCAGAATCTTATGCTTCTCGGTAGTGGCGAGGATGAAGATGACATGCTGAGGCGGCTCTTCCAGCGTCTTGAGAAAGGCGTTGAAGGCGGCTGTAGAGAGCATGTGGACCTCATCGATGATAAACACCTTATATTTGCCTACCTGAGGCGGGATGCGGGTCTGCTCCATCAGAACCTTAATCTGGTCAACACCGTTGTTGCTGGCGGCATCCAGCTCGAAGATGTTGTAGGAACGCTGCTCATTGAAGGCACGGCAGCTCTCACATTCGTTGCATGCCTCGCCGTCTTCGCGAGGGTGCTCGCAGTTGATTGCCTTCGCAAAAATGCGGGCACAAGTGGTCTTTCCCACACCTCTCGGACCGCAGAAAAGATAGGCGTGCGCCAGCTTGCCGCTCTTCACTGCATTCTTCAAAGTGGTGGTCAATGCACTCTGTCCGACAACCGAATCGAAGGTCATCGGACGGTACTTTCTTGCAGAAACTATATACTCTTCCATTATTTTTTCTTAATTGATGATGCAAAGATAACAAAAAAATATTATCTTTGCAAACAAATTCGGAAGAAATGAGTAAAAAACTTGGTATTATATGGAATTATCTCGCTCATTATAAGTATCTTATAGTGATTGTAGCGGGTGTTCTGGTAGTTGGTGTAGTTGACGACAATAGTGTAAGACAGCACATTAAGTACCAGATAGAGATAGCTACGCTCCGTTCGGAGATAGAAAAGTATCGTGAGCAGTATGAAAACGACAAGCATACCCTGCGTGATATGCAGCATGGTGCGCGGGCATTTGAGAAGATAGCCCGCCAGCGTTACTTCATGCAGGCTGATGATGAAGACATCTTTGTATTGAGCTCGGATATTCCGGAAAAAACTAACGAACAAGACGAAAATGAAACAATTGAGTAAACTGGAAAGTGTTATTTTCTTGCTGGGCGGCGTGCTGATGGTTGTCGGCGCGGCGTGCTTTGCATTTGGTTTTTCACATCCGCAGCTGGTGCAGATTACGAGCTGGGGATTCCTGTTGGGCACCATACTCTTCAGCGTGATGCAGGCGATGCAGGTCTATGAGGGACCTTCGCTGGTTATCCACCGACTGAAGAGGATGCAGTATGTGGCAGACATCTTCTTCGTGCTCTCAGGCATCTCGATGGTAGATACGGTGTATGCTTTCCTGCGCCGCTGGTTTGAGAATTATGAGACCTATATCACCTATTTTTATAATAAGTGGGTAGTCTTCCTCCTCATCGCAGCCCTGCTGGAACTGTATACCACGCACCGCATCTCTCATGAACTGAAGAAAGAAAACAACCGGTAATAAGGAAGAGAAAAGGCTTTCGGTGAGCGATAGGAGTGCAAACAAAACATAAATCTTGTAAGAATGAATTAAATTGCTGCAATTTATTTCGTCAGTTCAAATTAAGATTGTACTTTTGTTCACCGAAAGTGATATAGATAGCTTATGAATAGAATATTTTACGCATTCATTGCCTTGATGGCACTAGCATCTTGTGCCAACAGTTACGATATCTCGGGTACTTCTAACGTAAGTACTCTGGACGGACGCATGCTGTACCTTAAGATACTGGAAAACAACGATTTCAAGAACGTAGATTCTTGCGATGTAGTGCACGGACAGTTCCATTTTCAGGGTTCTGTCGACTCTATGAAGATGGCGAATATCTTCATGGATGATGACCCTGTGCTGCCGCTGGTGCTGGAGAGTGGAAGCATTACGGTGAAGCTCGATGATACACAGCAGGTGGTGAGCGGTACTCCTATGAACGATAAACTCTTCGGATTCTTCAAGAAATACCAGCAGATTCAGAATCAGTTGCGCGAACTGGTACACAAGCACGACCAGGCTATCATGAACGGTAGCGATATGGTGGCTGTCAACAAGCATCTGAACGAGGAATCCATCCGCCTCTCTGAGCAGGAAGACAAGCTCATCACTTCGTTTGTTACCGACAACTTCAACAATGTGCTGGGACCGGGCGTCTTCTTCCTCGTTACAATGGGCAACCAGTATCCGATGCTCTCTCCTTGGATTGAGGATATCATGAGCAAGGCTACCGACTATTTCAAGAATGATCCTTATGTAAAGGACTATTATAAGAAAGCTCAAGAGAATCAGGAAATTATGAACGGTACACGAGATGCCCAGAGCGGCATGCAGCCAGAGATGGAAGCGGCTCCACAGGTAAATCCTGATGCGGCTCCGGCACCTACAGCCAACGAACTGGCTGCGCCTACGATTCCTGAAAAACAGGAAGGTCAGGAGTAGAAACAGGGCTCTTTCAAGGTCTTGGGCATTAACATCTTGTAAAACTCTTCATTTTATAAGTTTAGTAATATGAAATTAATCAAGAATGGAACCATTATAAATGAGGGTCGCTCTTTTGTGGGCGACCTCTTGTTGGATGGTGAATTTATCAAGGAGATATATGAAGGCGAGGCACCCCGTGGCAATTACGATGAAGTCATCGATGCCTCGGGGTGTTTTGTTTTGCCGGGTGTGATTGATGATCATGTTCACTTCCGTGAGCCGGGACTTACGCAGAAGGCTGACATCGAGAGCGAAAGCCGTGCAGCTGCCTTTGGTGGTGTGACCAGTTATTTTGAGATGCCTAACACGGTACCTCAGACTACCACTCTGGAGGCCTGGCAGGCAAAGCGGCAGCTGGGCGCTGAGAAGAGTCATGTGAACTACAGTTTCTTCTTTGGTGCTACCAATGATAATGTAAATGATTTTGAGCAGCTCGATACGCATCGTGTTCCGGGCATCAAACTCTTTATGGGCTCCAGTACGGGCAATATGCTGGTGGATAAATATGAGGCGCTGCAGGCTATCTTCAAGAAGGCGAAAGAGCTGGATTTGCCGGTGATGACCCACTGTGAGGATACCGAAATCATCAACCGCAACATGCAGCTGGCTAAGCAGAAATGGGGTGAGGACCCTGCCGTAGAACATCATCCGGAAATACGCAGCGAGGAGGCTTGCTATGAAAGCAGCCGTCTGGCGGTGCAGCTGGCTAAGGAAAGCGGGGCGCATCTCCATATCGCTCACGTTACTACGGCTAAGGAACTGGAGTTCTTTGGTAAGGATGAAAATATTACAGGCGAGGCTGTTGTGGCTCATCTCATGTTCTCGGATAAAGATTACGCTGTGAAGGGCGCACGCATCAAATGCAACCCTGCAGTAAAGACCGCTGCTGATCGCGAAGCTTTGCGTAAGGCGCTGAGTAATGGTAAGATAATTGTAGTAGGTACCGATCATGCTCCTCATCAGTTGAAGGATAAACAGGGCGGTTGTGCCAAGGCTGCATCAGGTATGCCAATGGTACAGTTCTCGCTGGTAAGCATGCTGAAACTTGTTGACGAAAAGGTAATCAGTATCGAGCGCCTGGTTGAACTGATGTGTCATAATCCAGCCCGTCTGTTCCATATCAGTCAGCGCGGCTTCCTGCGTCCGGGTTATAAGGCAGATGTCGTTGTGGTGCGCAAGGGAGAGCCTTGGAAGGTGACCGCAGAGGTGATTCAGAGCAAGTGTAAATGGAGCCCTGTAGAGGGTGACGAGTTTGCATGGAAAGTGGAACAGACTTTCTGTAACGGTAGTCTTATCTATAACAAAGGCGTGTTTGATGCCGCTTGCAGAGGAGAGGAACTGGAGTTCAGAAGCAATTCCTGAAAAGAGGGAAATCTTACGGGGATTGTAAAATAAAATATCGTATCGGATGCGAAAAATAGTATACAATATAAGCGAAATTGAGCCATATATCAACTGGCTATATTTCTATCATGCCTGGGGATTGAGCGGCAAACCTCGAGAGGAAAAGGAAAAAATGAAGGCTGAGGCGCTCGATATGCTCCATTCATGGGAAGGCGAATATCATACCTATGCCGTCTTCGGACTCTTCGAGGCGAACAGCGAGGGGGATGATATCTGGCTGGAAGGGCAGAAAGTCCGCTTCCCGATGCTCCGTCAGCAGCATCCGGCGGCTCAGGGAGAACCCAATCTCTGTCTGGCTGATTTCATCCGTCCTCTGGGCAGTGGAATAACAGACCGGCTGGGTATCTTCTGCACGACGGTAGATGGCGGTCTGGAGAAGAAATATCGCTCGGACGACTACCTCAATATGATGGCACAGACACTCTGCGACCGGTTGGCTGAAGCCACGGCAGAGAAGTTGCACGAAGAGGTGAGACGCAGCATCTGGGGCTATGCTCCCGACGAGCAGCTGAGCATCGAAGACCAGCATCTGGAGCGCTATCAGGGCATCCGTCCGGCTATAGGATATCCTTCGCTGCCCGATACCAGTGCCAACTTCATCATCGACCAGCTCATCGATATGAGTCAGGTGGGCATCCGGCTCACCACAAGCGGAATGATGACGCCTCATGCCAGTGTCTCAGGGCTGATGTTTGCACATCCCAAGTCGCGGTATTTCGAACTGGGACGGATAGGAGACGACCAGCTTCGCGACTATGCACAGCGCAGAGGAGTGCCTGTGCAGGCAATGAAAACGTATCTTCAATCAAGTTTGATCAAGAAATGATAGCAAGAATATTGATACCCGTAGTGGTATTCACCCTGTTGCCGTATCTGTGGATATATAAAAGGTATGGCAAGTTACGGCTGAAGAGCCTCTGGCAGCGGGTGCTCTTCTGGTTGCCGGCTCTCGTGGTTATCGCCTACAGCGCGTATATCACGATGCTGCCCAACTTTCTGCCCCGCAATCCGGTGCTCATCGACATCTGGTTTGTGATGATGGCAGTATGTGCGGTGCCGCAGTTTGTCTTCAGTCTGTTCAGTGTCTTCGGTTGGTGCTGTATGCGGCTCCTTCACGGACATCGCAACTGGGGCAAGCTCCTCGGGCTGGTAGTAGGAGCGGTGGCGTTCTTCTGCTTTATCTACGGATTTACCGAGGGTTTTCCTAAGATGCAGGTCAAGCGAATCACCGTCTATGTGCCTAATCTGCCGAAGTCTTTCGAGGGCTATCGCATCGTTCAGTTCAGCGATATTCATCTCGGGTCATACTATGGCTGGCGTGGTCATCTGCCTCAGCGCGATATCGACAGCATCAATGCCGAGAAGCCAGATTTGATTTGCTTTACGGGTGATTTGCAGAATGTTACACCCGATGAACTGCCTGAGTATCAGGCGCTGCTCAGCAGTCTGAAAGCCAGAGACGGCGTGATGAGTGTGCTGGGCAATCACGATTACACCTATTATATGGATGTAGATGACGAGCAGGAGATAGCTGCGCTCGAGAAGCGGATGCAGGATTTCCAGCGGAGTTGCGGATGGCACCTGCTGATGAATGAACATGTGGCGGTGCATAGAGGCGCTGACAGCATCTATGTAGCTGGTACAGAGAACTATGACAAACCAAAGCGAACCAACGTAAGGAAGGCGCTGTATGGCATCAGACCGGGCTCTTTCGTGCTGATGCTGCAGCATATTCCGAAGCAATGGCGCGAGACCTGGCCATCTACTATTAATAAGGAGAAGGATGAGGATGGCGATGTGATCGGTCCGGACAGGAAGGATTCGCTGGTAGTAGCGCCGCAGCTTACATTGAGCGGTCATACGCATGCGGGGCAGATCAGCGTTCTGGGCTTGCGTCCGTCGATGTTCACTCCTTATGATTACGGCCTCTTCGAGGAGGAGGGTTGCCAGCTTTATACCACATCGGGGCTGGGCGGTACCGTTCCAATCCGCATCGGGGCTACGGCAGAAATCGTGGTCATCACACTCAAAAGAAAATGAGGAGTGTTGAGTGTTGAATGTTAAATGTTGAGTGTTAAATTATTCATTCTTAAATAAAAAATGAAGTACTTATATCGTCTGTATCAACTTGTTATATGCTTGCCTATCCTGTTGGTAGCTAGCGTTTTAACCAGTTTAACTACTGTTTTGGGATGCATGCTGGGTAATGGTCATTTCTGGGGCTATTATCCTGGTAAGTATTGGTCTTGGCTTTGGGTCCGCATCCTCCTTCTGCCTGTAAAGGTGGAGGGACGTGAGCATCTCAAGAAGAACCAGAGTTATGTTTTCGTGGCCAATCATCAGGGCGCTTTCGATATCTTCCTGATATACGGTTTTCTGGGCAGAAACTTCAAGTGGATGATGAAGAAGGGCTTGCGCAAAGTGCCTCTCATCGGTATCGCCTGTGAGTATGCGCATCACATCTTTGTAGACAAGAGCGGACCTTCGAAGATCCGCGCTTCTTATGACCGTGCCCGCGAGGTGCTCAAAGAGGGTATGTCGCTGGTGGTATTCCCTGAAGGTGCCCGCACATTTACGGGGCACATGGGCGTGTTCCGCCGCGGTGCTTTCATGCTTGCCGATGAACTGCAGTTGCCGGTATGTCCGCTTACCATCAATGGCAGTTTCGATGTGAAGCCTCGCATGAAGGACATCTACTGGGCTTTCTGGCATCCTCTGAAGCTCACCATTCATGAGCCTATCGAGCCGATTGGCAAGGGAGCTGACAATATCAAGAACCAGATGAACAAGAGCTATGAGGCGATTATGAACGGACTCGACAAGGAATATCAGGGCTTTGTAGAGAATCCGGACCAATAATTTCGGTTTTTCGCTTGTTATTTCAAAAATAAGTTGTAATTTTGCATCTGTATTACATTATTTAGTATCAGAATCATTAAAATTAGAAGAAGTTATGAGTGATAGCATAGTAATCATTCCTACATATAATGAGAAGGAAAACATCGAGAAAATCATCCGTGCTGTCTTCGGTCTCGAAAAGCAGTTTGATATCCTCGTTATCGATGACGGAAGCCCTGACGGCACTGCTGCCATCGTTAAAGGCTTGATGGCTAATGAGTTTGCCGGTCGTCTGCATATCCTGGAGCGTTCGGGTAAACTCGGTTTGGGTACAGCCTATATCATGGGCTTCAAATGGTCATTGAAGCAGGGCTATGACTTCATCTTCGAGATGGATGCCGACTTCAGCCATGATCCTAATGATTTGCCACGTCTCTATGCGGCAACTCACGATGAGGGTTATGATGTGGCTGTAGGTTCAAGATATATTTCGGGTGTGAACGTGGTCAACTGGCCTATCGGACGTGTGTTGATGAGCTATTTCGCTTCTAAATACGTGCGTATCGTAACCGGATTTAAGGTGAATGATACCACAGCCGGATTCGTTTGTTATCGCCGTAAGGTGTTGGAAACCATCGATTTGGATGCTATCCGATTCAAAGGTTATGCTTTCCAGATAGAGATGAAGTACACAGCTCATCGCATCGGTTTCAAGATTAAGGAGGTGCCTGTCGTCTTCGTCAACCGTCGTGAAGGTGTGAGCAAGATGAGTGGTGGCATCTTCGGTGAGGCATTCTTTGGTGTGATGCGACTGCGCCTGGATGGCTGGTTCAAGAAATATCCGAAGAAGGATTAATACTCAGTAATCATTACTCAGTAATCACTACTCAGTAATCACTACTCAGTAATCACTACTCAGTAATCACTAATCATTAATTGGATGGAAATCCAAAAGATAGAAAAAACATACGGGCGTTCGCCACAGGCGGATGCCCTCTTTGATTTGATGGGGAAGAAGTCGGTTCATTCCATTTTTCTCCAGGGTTTGCTGTGCTCTTCGGCTCCGATGTTCTTTGCTTCTCTGCAGGGGAAGATGAGGCGTTCGGTACTCTTCGTACTGGATGATGCCGATGAAGCAGGCTATTTTTATCACGATCTCACTCAGATGATGGGGCAGGAGAAGGTCTTCTTCTTTCCTTCCAGCTATCGGCGTGCCGTGAAATACGGGCAGCGTGATGCTGCGAACGAAATCCTACGTACAGAGGTGCTGGCGCGCCTCTCTTCGGGAGGACATTTTCTGGTAGTCACTTATCCCGATGCACTGGCAGAACTCGTTGTGGCTAAGCAGAATCTGGATGAACGGATTCTGAAACTGACTGTAGGCCAGCAGATTGCTCAGACCGATGTGGTTCATACCCTGCGCGATTTCGAACTCAAAGAAACCGATTATGTTTATGAACCGGGCCAGTTTGCCGTGCGTGGAAGCATCCTAGATGTCTATTCCTACAGCTGCGAATATCCGTTCCGTATCGACTTCTTCGGCGATGAGATTGACACCATCCGTACCTTTGATGTTGAGACCCAACTCTCGCAGGCGAAGCGCACAGAGATAGAAATCGTGCCCGAACTCGCCCATATCGAAAGTACCAAACAGTGTTTCCTCAATTTTCTCTCCGAAAGTACGCCCGTCGTAGCGAAAGACCTCTCTTTCGTTTGTGACCGCATCGGTCAGATTTATACCGAAGGCTTCTCATCGCAGAGCCTTACTGAGCAGTTGGAGGGAGCCACAGAGGTGGAGGCTGAGCGCATCAGACATGATATGAAGACCGAGCTCAACCTCGTTTCTCAGCTCGATTTCAAGAAGGCTGTAGCGGCTCATCTCCGTATCGAGTTCAGCAAGGTCGCTCCATCAGAGAGTGCGGCGGTGATACCTTTCAATATCGCTCCACAGCCTCTTTTCCATAAGAATTTCGATTTGCTTTGCCAGACTCTGGAGAATTTCCTGCTCCAGGGTTACACCTTATATATATTGGCAGATAGCCAGAAGCAGCAACAGCGACTGAAGGATATCTTTGAAAGCGAAGAACTGAAGCGCTACGCCATCCGTTTTACACCGGTAGACAAGACGCTTCACGAAGGCTTTACTGATCATGACAAGAAGTGCTGTTTCTTTACCGATCATCAGATTTTCGACCGTTTCCACAAGTATAACCTGCGCTCAGATAAGGCGAGAGCGGGCAAGATGGCACTCACCATGAAGGAACTGCAGGAGATGGAAGTGGGAGATTTTATCGTGCATGTAGACTTCGGTATCGGCAAGTTCGGCGGTCTGGTAAGGGTTCCTACGGGCAACAGCTATCAGGAAATGATCCGCATCGTATATACGAACAATGACAAGGTGGATGTTTCTATCCACTCGCTTTATAAAATCAGTAAATACCGCCGCAGCGATACCGGTACTCCGCCACGCCTGTCTACACTGGGCACAGGAGCCTGGGATAAACTCAAGGACAAGGCAAAGAAGCGAATCAAGGACATTGCGCGCGACCTGATCAAACTCTATGCCCAGCGCCGACGCGAGAAGGGATTCGCCTTCAGTGCCGACAATTATCTGCAGCATACGCTGGAGGCTTCCTTCCTGTATGAAGATACGCCAGACCAGAATAAGGCTACTCAGGAGGTGAAGAAGGATATGGAGAGCGGCAGACCGATGGACCGTCTGGTTTGTGGCGATGTGGGCTTCGGCAAGACTGAGGTTGCCATCCGTGCAGCCTTCAAGGCAGCGTGCGACAGCAAGCAGGTTGCGGTGCTGGTGCCTACTACCGTTCTGGCTTTCCAGCACTATCAGACATTTAAAAAGCGTCTGGAAGGCATGCCTGTAAGGGTAGATTACCTCAGCCGGGCACGCACGACGAAGGAAACCAGAGAGGTGCTTGAAGACCTGAAAGAGGGTAAGATAGATATCCTGATAGGTACACATAAGCTGATATCCAAGACCGTGAAATGGCATGACCTGGGACTGCTCATCATCGATGAAGAGCAGAAGTTCGGTGTGTCTACCAAAGAGAAACTCCGTCAGCTCAAGGTGAATGTCGACACACTTACGATGAGTGCCACTCCGATTCCGCGAACCCTCCAGTTCTCTCTGATGGGCGCCCGGGATATGAGTATCATGCGCACTCCGCCACCTAACCGTTATCCGATTCATACCGAACTGGTAACGTTTAGTAGTGAAGTTATCTGCGATGCCATCAATTTCGAGATGAGCCGAAACGGACAGGTTTATTTCGTATGCGACAGAATATCCAAGCTTCCAGAGCTCAAGATGCTCATCGAGAAACATATCCCAGACTGTAGGGTAGCAATAGGTCACGGACAGATGAAGCCTGAAGATTTGGAGAAAATCATCATGGGCTTTATCAATTACGATTATGATGTACTGCTTTCTACCACTATTGTAGAGAATGGTATCGATATTTCCAATGCCAATACGATTATCGTGAGCGATGCCCATCACTTCGGATTGAGTGACCTGCATCAGATGCGTGGACGCGTAGGAAGAAGCAACAAGAAGGCTTTCTGCTATCTGATGGCGCCACCTAAGAGCGCACTTACCCCTGAGGCACGTCGCCGTCTGGAGGCTCTGGAAACGTTCAGCGAACTGGGCAGCGGCTTCAATCTCGCCATGCAAGACCTGGATATCCGTGGTGCGGGTAATCTGCTGGGTTCTGAGCAGAGCGGTTTTATGGAAGATCTCGGTTATGAAACCTACCAGAAGATTCTCTCTCAGGCTGTCACTGAGTTGAAGAACGAGGAGTTCTGTGACCTTTATCAGGAGAAGATGGATGAAGGCGCCCAGCTTACGGGTGATGATTTCGTTGACGATTGTGGCATAGAGAGCGATTTGGAGATGTATTTCCCTCAGACTTATGTGCCGGGCGACAGCGAGCGTATGCTTCTTTATCGTGAACTGGACCGTCTGGAGAGCGATGAGGAAGTAGAGGCTTACCGCAAGCGTATGATAGACCGTTTCGGTCCTGTGCCTCACGAGGCAGACGAACTGATGCATGTGGTAGGTCTGCGTAGGGTAGGCAAGAAACTGGGCTGTGAGAAGATTATTCTCAAGCAGGGCTATATGCAGATGCAGTTTGTGAGCAATGTAAACAGTCCGTTCTACAGAAGTCAGATGTTTAACCGCATTCTCGCTTACGTTACCAGTCATATTCAGGACTGTGTTCTGAAGGAAAAATTCAACAAGCGAATGCTTCGCATCAATGATGTGAAGACAGTAGGGCAGGCTGTAAATCTGTTGAATCAGATATCGCAGATAGATTTAGGTAATGAAAAGAAATAATCTGTGTCTACAGTCTATGGGTAAAATCCTGTATCAATTGTGGAAGTAGACAATAAAATAGACTATTGATTTATACTGAAAGGTTATAAATCAGACAAAGTTACATGATGATATGTTAACTTTACATGATGATATGTTTCAGTTTAGTGCATAAAAAAACATTGGAATCTCAATACCCCTATTGAGTTCCAATGTTTTATTTTTTTGTATAAGTAAAAGATGATGATAAGCGTTTCACAACGCATGTTGAATTTTTTCTGTTGCAAAGATACTGTTTTCTGTTGTAATAGTAGGGGTAATATTTGATATTTTAGGTGTAATATTTGGTTAAATTCTTAGAAATCACACTGATTGTATACTTTCGTAACAAATAATACCAATAGAATTAACTGATTTGTTGGACAAAAATAAAAAAAATAGTGGAAAATCAGATAAAAAGTTTTTTATTTCATTTTTTATTTGTACCTTTGTTCAGGCATACAACAATTTTAAACATATATATAAATATGAGACAGAAAAAGTACATCTTAAGCGAGCAGGAACTTCCTACTCAGTGGTACAACATTCAGGCAGATATGCCTAACAAGCCATTGCCACCGTTGAACCCTCAGACTCATCAGCCAATGAATGCTGATGACTTGTCACACGTATTTAATAAGGAGTGCTCAAAGCAGGAACTTGATACAGAGCATGCCTGGATAGACATTCCGGAAGATGTGTTGGAGAAGTACACCTTCTATCGTTCAACACCTCTTGTACGTGCTTACGCCCTTGAGGAGGCACTTGGTACACCAGCGCATATCTACTTCAAGAATGAGAGTACCAACCCGTTAGGTTCTCATAAAATCAATTCAGCCATTCCTCAGTGCTACTATTGTAAGCAGGAGGGTGATACCAATGTCACAACAGAGACTGGTGCAGGTCAGTGGGGTGCAGCCCTTTCTTATGCAGCTAAGCTCTACGGTTTGGAGGCTGCGGTTTACCAGGTAAAGATTACCATGCAGCAGAAACCATACCGTTCTAGCATCATGCGTACGTTTGGAGCCACTGTAGAGGGTTCTCCTTCTATGAGTACACGTGCGGGTAAGAATATCATTACACGCGATCCTCATCATCCTGGTTCGCTCGGTACAGCCATCAGTGAGGCTGTTGAGTTGGCTACAACCACACCGGGCTGTAAGTATACGCTGGGTTCTGTGCTCAATCATGTGGCACTTCACCAGACCATTATCGGTCTTGAGGCAGAGAAGCAGATGGCGATGGCAGGTGAGTATCCTGATCAGGTGATTGCTTGTTTCGGTGGCGGTAGTAACTTCGGTGGTATTGCCTTCCCATTCCTCCGTCATAACTTTACTGGCGAGCGCCATACTGAATTTATTGCTGCAGAGCCAGAGAGCTGTCCTAAGCTGACTCGCGGTAAGTTTGAGTACGATTTCGGTGATGAGGCAGGTTACACTCCATTGCTGCCAATGTTTACTCTGGGTCATGATTTCAAGCCAGCCAACATTCATGCCGGTGGTCTGCGTTATCATGGTGCGGGTATGATTATCTCACAGCTTCTGAAGGATGGTTATCTGCATGGTGTAGATATCCCACAGTTGGAGTCATTCAAGGCGGGTATGCTCTTCGCTCAGACCGAGGGTATCATTCCTGCTCCAGAGAGCTGTCATGCGATTGCAGCCACTATTCGTGAGGCTCTGAAGGCTAAGGAAGAGGGCAAGGAGAAGGTTATCCTGTTCTGTCTCTCAGGTCATGGTCTTATCGATATGCCGTCTTACGATAGCTATATTAATGGCGATTTGCACAATTATTCAGTAAGTGATGAAGAAATCCAGCAGTTCCTCAAGGATGTGCCAAAGGTTGACTAATTTTCAGTTAACAGTTAATAGTTTATAGTTTATAGCAAACAGTTGACAATTATTCTTTGAGATATATTGAAATAACAATATCACATTATAAAAGAAGCCAGGCTGCGAAAAGCAACCTGGCTTTTTATTTAGAGATTCTGTTCTCTTTTATTTAGAAATTCTATTCTCAGTTCGAGACTTCTATCTTTCATTAGAAGTTCAACCACTCTTCGATTGCCTTAGCGATAACATCGAAGCTTGTGGTAGGCTCGAAACGGGCTACAACCTGACCCTTCTTGTTAACGAGGAACTTGGTGAAGTTCCACTTGATATCGGCACTCTCCTTGTAGTTAGGATCAGCCTCGCTCAACATCTTGTCGAGAACAGGGTAGAGAGGGTGGCTCTCGTCCCAACCAGCAAAGCCCTTACATTCTTTCAGAAATTTGAAGAGAGGGGCAGCATCGTCTCCGTTTACCTTGATCTTCTTGTAGCGCTGGAACTCTGTGCCGTATGTAAGCTTGCAGAACTGATGAATGCTTTCATCTGTACCAGGGGCTTGCTGACCAAACTGGTTGCAAGGAAAATCAAGTATTTCGAAACCTTGAGAATGATAGGTCTCATAAAGTTTCTCCAGTTCCTCATACTGAGGGGTGAAACCACACTTTGTGGCGGTGTTAACGATGAGCAGCACTTCGTTGGCATACTCCTTGAGGGAAACATCCTTTCCCTTTCTGTCTTTAACAGAAAATTCGTAAACAGTTCTCATTTTTTTTATCTTTATGTATGTGTTATCTATATTTCCGATCTCAACTTATATGATCTAGAGTGCAAAGATACTACTTTTCTCTTAGAATACTTCAATAGTTTTTTTAAAAATTCTAAAAATCGAACAAAATCATAGATGAAGGAATAAGCGTAATATATATAATGTAGATAGTATCGCAGTTAAGAGTATATAGATTCCGTAGATAATTGGGTTTGTGAATAGAAAGGTGTGTAGATTATAAGACTACATAACGGCCTGCATGAAACAGCATAAAAATAAAAAATGCAGGATTTTCACAAACCCTGCATTCCTTTTTCTTTACCTCTTTTTCCTCAAAAAAACAAAGAAAAAGAGGTTTACGATTAATCTATCATTTAACTTTTCTAAGAACTTGTTGCAAAGATACTACATTTTCTTGTAACACCAAACTTTTTCTCAGTTTTTTTTCAGTAAAAAGAGAAAATTAATCAAATACCCCCCCATTTTTATACTTTTTAGCAATATTCGGTCAAAAAACTAAGCAAAACGGCTCAATTTTATGACTATTCTGCTTTTTTCCTTGCTTAAACGTTTTGCTGTGTGCGATAACGAATAAGGCTGTGCCCGACAACAACTGAAGATATATCCTGTAAGATGTATTACTTTTGTCAATACAGATAAAAGCAGCCATCAGTAATGATGACTGCTTTCATCTGTAATGATGCGGGCTATCCCTGCGTTCTGTTTCGGTATTCAGTAGGTACGATACCCGTTTCTTTCTTGAATACCTTCGAGAAATACTTAGGGTCGGTGAAACCTACTGCGAAGGCTATGCTGCTCAGTGTATCGTCTGTCTTGCGCAACATCTCGCATGCCTTCTTGATACGTATATGGCGAACGAAGTCTACCGGTGTCATTCCGGTCGTTGCTTTCACCTTATTATATAGTACGCTTCGGCTCATACCGATTTCGTTTGAGATGTCTTCAATCTTGAGTTCCGGATTGCCTGTATGGGCAACAACAAATCTGAAGACACGCATCATGGTTCTGTCCTGAATCTGTGCCGCCATAAATGCCAGTTCGCTGCTTGGGTCAATCGCTTCGCTCTCGGCACTAGTTTCAGCCTGGTTAAGAGCAGGCAGAGGAGCTGCTGCAGGCAGTATTCGCAGGGCTGCTATGGCATCTTTATCGCCAGTTTCCTTCAGTTTTCTGATGACATCTATCTGAATGTTGCGGCGCTGGGTGAGGATAGCCTCTATTCTGCCGAGCAGATAAGGGGTAGAGAATGGCTTGGTGATATAGGCGTCAACTCCTTCATCAAAACCTCGCTGCTGGTCTTCTACGCTTGCCTTGGCCGAGAGAATCATCACTGGGATGTTGTTGAGGGTGGTATCCTGCTTGATCTCGTGAATCATCGACAAACCATCCATCACAGGCATGGTAACGTCCGTGAGGATAAAGTCTGGTATCTCCTTGCGGACCATCACTAAACCAGCCTTTCCGTTCTCTGCAAGCAGCACGTTATAGGTAGGCGAGAGGATACTGTAGAGGAACTTGCGCAGGTCGGCATTGTCTTCTACTACCAGTATCGTCTGGTCTTTTTGTTCCGCTTCTTCCTGTGCAGTTTCCTGTTCCTTGCCCATTTCTTCCAGGCGTTCAGCCTCTGCATCCTTTTCTTCTTTCTGTTTGTTGTTTTCTTCCAGATAGTCAGATGCATTGTGGTCGTCAATCTGGCCATTCGCTTTTTCTCTTTCTGCCAGGTCGTAATCTTCCTCGGTCAGACCGCTGTTCGTATGGAAGTTTGCATTGCTGCCATATCTCTGAACCTTGTCCAGCATTACCAGCATTTCGTTGGCATTGTCTACTACCATTCTCAGCAGTTCCTTGCCCTTTCGGGTAATACCCGGCTCGGTATCCAGAATGGTTTTTACCGGAGCTCCGATGAGCGTTAGAGGGGTTCTCAGACGGTTGGCTGCATCGTTGTAGAATTCGTTCTTCAGCACGCTCATTTCGTGGGTTACGTTCTCGCGCTGGCGCTGGTTGTAGGTATAGAAGATAGCGCCTACGATACCGAAGAGCAGGAGCAGCATCAGAAATTTGCCCCAGATGCTCTCCCAGAAGGTTGGGCGCACTTCGATAGGCAGTTCTGCTACATATTTGCTCCATACGCCATGAGAGTTGGTGGCTCTCACTTTGAGTACATAGTTGCCATGGCTGATACGGTTAAAGCCGATGACATTGCTGCTTCCGTTCGAAATCCACTCGCCCGGAGCGGTATAACCATCGATGCGATAGAGGTATTGGGTCTGATACTTGCGTTCATAGTCGAGCGAAGCAAAGGTGATGGTCAGGTTTCGCTTATTGGCTGGAATCACTACTTTTTCCTTGTGCAGGATAGGCTCCGACTCTTTCTCTCCGCTATAGTGGAGGGAACTGAAGACGACCTTAGGCTGGTAGTTACTCTTCTTCAGCGTAGCCGGATTGAAGGTAATCAGTCCCATAGGGGTACCTACCGAGATGTTGTTGCTTGCCGGGTCGTGGTATGGGCGGCTGTTCGAGAACGACATGTTGAAGTCGAAATCGTTAGGTCCGAACACGTTGCACTTGCCCGTTTTCGGGTCTACGCAGTCGATGCTCGATTCTCTGATCACCCAGATTCTTCCCTGGTTGTCTTCTACCATGCCCTGTACGATGCCTTCGTTTATATTGATGGGATGGAAGTATTTCATCTTCAGGTTGTCTTGCAGGAGCGATTTGTTCACAATCTCTTCCATCACACCGCCCTGTTGCGAGATATACATCTTTCCGCTGGTATGCTCCATGATGTTGTTCACATCGTTTGCTGCCAGACTTGTGGTATCGTTCGGTATGTAGTAGGTCTTGTGATAATTGATTTTCCTTGCGTTTGTAAAGGCATCACTGAAGGTGATGAGACCGTCTGTAGTTCCTACAAGAATGGTTCCCGTAGTAGTGCAGCAGATGCGGCGTATGCGGTCGTAGTTCTGCTTCTCCCAAGGCAGTCCGTTCCGCTTGCTGATAAAGCTGATACTGCCGTCTGCCGCCTCATTAACGAGTGCCAGTCCGCCTCCGTAGGTACCTATCCAGATGCGTCCGGTGCGGTCGGCTACGATGTCGAATACCTTGTCGAATGGCAGCGAGGAAGGATTGTTCGGGTCATAGGCAAAGTGCCTTACCTGCATCTTGTCTATCAGATAAATACCGTTACCGTTGGTTCCTATCCATGCTCTTCCCTTGATATCGAAGTAGATGGAGTAGATGCCCTTTTCGGCGAAGTTTACCTGCTGTGGCACAATCTGTCCGCTTGGCGAAAGGTATCCGATACGCTGGTAGGATGCGTTGAGCACCTGGATTACTCCGTTGTGATAGCCTGTCCAGATATGTCCGTCTGGTGATGCATTTACCGAGAACACTTCGTCTTCGCCCACATCCAGCTTGTTGATAATGTAAGGGTGATATTTGAAGACTACCTGTGTCAGGTCGTGAGAGCCTGTCAGCCAGAGGATTCCCTGGTCTGAGAGTACATATTTCGTAATCTTCGGTATGCGGTAGTTGCCCGATGAATTGCTTCTCAGCAGATAAGGCACCAGTTTTCCTGCCTTGCGGTCAAAATAACTGAAGGTTCCTCCTCTTGGCACTACCCAGAGGGTCTTGTTTTCGTCTTGTGTGATGAAATTGCTTTCGCAGGTTGTGCGGTCCATCGGGTCGTCCTGATCGGCAAAGAGCCACTGCTTCTGTCCGGTCTTCGGGTTGATGAGGGTTACTCCCATACCGTCTGTAAATGCCCATACCATACCGAAATCATCGGTATAAATCTTCTTTACCTCTGGCAGAGGTTGACTCGGACTCTGTATGTTGATGATATCAAACTTGAAGGTGCGCGGGTTGTAGATGACTACACCCAGGTTGGTTGCCATCAGGAGCTGGTAACCTGTGTTCTTCAGTTCGTTGATGCGGGTTACGCCTTCCGGCATCGGTATCATGGTGAGTCGGTTCTGCAGGTCATATTTTGCCAGTTTACCGTCTTCAGTTGCCAGGAACTCATCTTCTCCCACCCCTCTGAGCCATTTGAAAGGCAGCTGGCTTGGGAATTTCGAATTGTATACGTATGCGCCTTTGTCGGTAAGCACCCATTCTCTTCCGTGTATATCTTGATGGATGTACCATACATTTCCGCTTCTGAGTCCCTTTTCTCCTACTTTGATGAGTTCTATGTT
>JAJWOH010000189.1:0-4476 GCA_021635485.1 Segatella copri
CCGAAAGTTCCTGCCTGCCCGCGTGCGAGGCGAAAAGTTGAAAAACTAGTGTCATAAGTGTCATAGTGTCATAATCTGACCAGTTGGAACTGATGGCTTGGGAACGGCTAGAACGGGGTATCATCATCGGATTGCGGCGAGTTGATGCAGAGGGATACCTGGTATGCCTTGATTTCCTCGGCAGTACGTATAATCGCCCTGTAACCACGGTTGTGGGTGGTGCGCATCTTTTCGAATCCGAGATCATTGAAAGCTCTGCCCAGCTTGGTGCTGCTCAGCTTCTGGGAGATGTTGCAACTGATGATCTGCATCGCTCTGGCTATAGACACGAACTCCCCTGTCTCCGCCTCCGTTGGCTTTCGGAAGTAGAGATCCACAAGTTCCTGTTCTAGTCTAGGCGCCTCAAAAGCGCGGTTGTGCCGGTTCTGCTGTTCTATCTCCTCATCGGTGAACCAGTAGCGGAAATCACTCTTGTAGAGGGCGTAAGCCTGGGCGTAGATGCCTTCGTAATTGAACGGATGCTCACGGGGTGAGAGGATGCTCTCTATCTCGTAGGGCAGCCAGCGACGGTTACCGGTAGGGTCGCTCAAAAACTCGGGATTGTTGCCCGTGCCGCAGAAGGTGTTGATATGCTTGCGCTGCTCGGCATAATGGCCGTATGCCGCCCGTTCGTTGGTATACTGCATCGTTACCACAGCCTTCAGCTGGTTCAGTTCCGACGGACTCATCGTGTCGAGCTCTTCATAACAGATGAGTGCATACTGCGAAAGGGCGATGATATCATCCTTCGTCATGCGTCTGGCATTCGCCTTCGTATAGAAGTATTGCTTCAGTTCCGGCGGCAGGAGATAGTTGAACCAGGTGGTCTTGTAGGCGCCCTGTCTGCCGATGAATACCAGGATGACATTGTTTACGGCACCTTCGTCTATCCATCCTGCTATCATCGCCACGAGCCATTTCCTGAGGGCTTTACAGAAGGGCATCACGGGGTCTCCCTTCATCTTTACCGTGGCAGCGAGTTCGGCAATATAGTCCTTGTCGCCTTCCTGCCAGGGTGGGAGATTCTCCAGATAATCGGTGAAGGGATTGTAGGGCGGGGTATAGTCGCTCTCGATGACATTGATCATGTCGCTCTTGCTCACCCTTGCGGTTAGCGACATGTTGCTCCATTGCGTATTCAGATCGCGGTCCTGGAGGATTCGCCATTTCCCCTTCAGATACTCGTAGCGCAGGGTGATGAGGTTGAAGCGGAGTTTGATATGTCCGTCGAGGAAGTCTTTGATTTCATCTACGGTGGCATAGGGAATCTTTCCGGTTTCTGCCCTCGCCTTCTGTGGGTGAGTGGTGTTGTCGTAGCACGATTTGAACACCTGTTCTACGTCATCGTATTCGGGAAACTGCCTGATAGCCCACTGGGTGGCTTCTTTCCTGTCGTACCGTTTCTTAGCCATCATGTAGCCCACCCGCATCACATACTGGTTGTGGTTGCCGGGTTCGTACCTGATCTTTTCGTTTTCCAGCTTGGGTTTGACGATCTGCTCGTAGTAGTCGGCGATGCGATCCTGTTTCTTTTTCTTCTGTGCGGTCTTGAGCGTAGCGGAATGGAAATGGCTGATTTCCTCGGCGCTGAAGGCTGTGGCTTCGGGATTGAAATAGACTTCGGGGTCGTAGGCGAGTCCGCTGAGCCTTGTGATGTTCTTGCAGAGCGGATCGCTTTCCTTGCCGATGAGATGCGCATAGTAGTCGTTTCCCATGGCGAAGGCGGCGGGATAATCCTCGCCTTCGTAGCGGTAGATGACGCGCAGTCCGTTGCCGCTCATGGTAACGTAGCAGAGCAGGGTGTGGGCATCGTGGCAGATTCTCTCTTTGAGCGAGCGCAGGGTGCCGTCATCCGGTTTTTCTGTGATGTGGTCGAAGTCGACCAGTGACAGATGTGTGAGGCTCCGGATGTTGTCCTTGCCTTTTCCGCCTTCGAAGATGCAGGCTACGGCGAAGAGGGGTGCATCGTGCTTGTACGACTTATTCCCCGTTTTCCGGTAAGACTCGGTGAAAAACCTGAGTTTCTCATCTTCCTTCATGAAGGTTACCAGGCCTTCCAACTGGCCAGGTGAAGGAATCTTGCTGGCCATGTTGATGAATGTACTGATATTCATAATCTCCTAAAAATATTATATTGTTTATACAATATATGTATCGGTTATTCGTTTCCTTATAGGTAAGCAGATTGTTGAATCTGTTTTACATGGTGCAAAGATACTAAAAAGAAAATAAAAAAGAGTTCCCGTAGTGGGAACTCGTATACAATAATTACAAACATTTTTAAATTTTTAAAAAATGGAAATTAAAAATTTTGAAGCAGACAACAGCCGTTTCGGTGTTGTTCTGAGTGAAGTGATGAAGAACCATCATGTATCTGGTTCTGATCTGATGTATTATGCTGGGATGCATAAGGAAAACATTTTTGCAATCTAAAAGGGTAAGGGCGATTATCGGCTCAGTGTTTATGTAAGGATTGTTTCTGCTCTTCGGTACTTTATCGAAGACTCGGCAGAATACGCCCGGGTAAAGCAACGCCTTATCGAAGCAGCCTTCGATGATAGTTACTTTTTTAACAAATAATACTTTTGAATTGGATTTTTAAATTAAAAAGTGGAATCCGTCGGTTGTCGGATTCCACTGATATCGTATTTTCACCCTGGGTGGCTGGGATTTCGCAGATACTGGAATGAGGTTAGGCAAACTGATTTTCGGGGGGATTGGCAGATTTATTGCAAATTTCTTGGTGGTTTCGAGAAAAAGCGTATTTTTGTGGCGAAAAGTTAAACGTTTAAATTAAAAGTTATGGAAACAACAATGTTTAATCCGGTTCAACAACATCTATTAAAGATGTTTGCTTTTGATGGTTCTGAAGAAAGGCTTTCTGAGGTGAAAACTGTTTTGAGTGATTACTTTCGTAAGAAAGCTGATACATGTTTGGAGGCACTTTGGGATTCAGGCAAGCTGAATCAGGCAAAGCTTGATGAACTTCGCCATCAGGACTTACATGCAATGCTGAAAAAGTAGTTTTATGGAAAAAATAGTTCTAGATACTAATTGTCTTGTACAGAGTATATCACCAAGAAGTCCATATCGTAGAATTTGGGATAGCTTTTTTGATGGTACTAATCTGTTTTTCAATTCGCAGATGACGCTGATATCTTTTTAGTTCTTTTATGTCCCACACGCCCTGAACCAACGGTCGCCGGCGCGTAGCGGAATTGAAAATGCTGGTCGAAGGGTAAAGCAAAGGTAAAGGGCTAGGCTTCAATGATGTGATGAATGACATATTGGATGATTATCAGGAACAAAGGTATTTTGGACGAAAATAAAGTTGTATATGCAATAGTTTCTTTCCGTTAGGCGTTAGGGAGATACGCAAGTCCGCTAGGCGTTCCTAACGCCTAACGGACTTGCGAGCTGTTGATTTATGACACACCCTCTTGTGGAGATATATGCATGTCATATGACAAAACGTTTTACATGGATAGAGTAGAAAGAGACCTGCATTTCTTTCTACTCTTATTCCTATAAACCTTTATTGGCATTTTACCAAGTGATAACCTTATCTACGATTTCTTGTTGCTCAATGCTGCTTCTTCGCAGATAGATACGTGTCGTTTCGATGCTTTCATGCCCCATAAGGTCTGCAAGCAGGGCAATGTCGTTGAACTTCTCCAAGAAATTCTTGGCATAACGATGGCGGAACGAGTGAGGGTACACCACTTTCTCATTCAAGCCATACTTCACAGCATAGTTCTTCAACTGCTGTGATATGCCTCTTGTCGTGATGCGCTCGCCAAAGCGATTGAGAAAGAGATAGCCACTTGTACGGTTGAGTGCCTGCAACCACTTTTCTGTTTCCGTGCGCAATGTCTTGGGGATATAGATACGCCGTATCTTGCCACCCTTGGTGTAGATGTCGTAATAGCCTACTTGCACGTGCTCAACCTTGATTTGCACAAGTTCGCTCACTCTGGCACCAGTCGCAGCTAAGAAACGCACCACAAAGTACCACTCCAAGTTGTTTTCCTTCTTCAACTTGTTTTTCAAGAAGGTGTAGTCGGCATTGCTGATGACATTCTCCAGATAAGAACGTTGCTGCACCTTAACCGACTTCAAGCGGAGTTTCGTCTTGCCCACAAATACAAGGTACTTGTTCAACGCCTGAATACGGAGGTTCACCGTCTTTGGTTTGTAAGTCTCAATCAAGTAGGTCTTGTAAACCAACAAGTTTCTCTTGTTCAACTCTTTGTGTCGAGAGCCAAACTCCTTCACGGCATACAGATATGCCGAAATCGTGTTCTTAGCCATATTGCCTTGGCTTAGGAACTCTTCAAATTTGTCTAATTCCATTTCTATTCGTTTATTAGTGAAACATTAAGTTGTCCTAATAAAATAGACATAAATTTGTTCCAAGAACAGGTACTATGAGAAGAT
>JAJWOH010000190.1:0-4474 GCA_021635485.1 Segatella copri
CTATTCAAGTTTCTTTACTTCAAAATATTGACATATCCCTTATTCTGTACCAATTCTGAATTTAAATCGATACATTTCTGAGGAATCGGGAAGACAGTGGTGTAGCCGGAGGATTCACCCTGAAGAGGCGTACGGAGATCGTAGGCACCGGTGAATTTACCGAAACGGATGAGATCCTGACGACGCCATCCTTCCCATACCAACTCCAGCAACCGCTCTTCCAGAATGTTATCGAGCGTAGCCTTACGGTAAGGCATTCCTACACGGGCACGAATCCTATTCAACTCCTCATCACCATTCTCTCCATTCCGGACCTTTGCCTCCGCCTTCATCAATAAAGCATCTGCATAGCGGAAAAGAACAATGTCGTTGCTCTGCAACTTGCCATCCATATAAGAGGTTCTATCCACCTCATACTTCGCCATTCTCGCTCCAGCCGTCTTGATAAACTTACTGTTGGTCAGGTTCTGAGCCACCTCGAAAGGCTGATACTCCAACGGCTTTCCATTATCCATCAGCAGTTCATGACCATCTACCTTTACCACTCCCGCCACAAAGTTCATCTTGCAACGGGCATCTTCATCTGCTTCGCCATAATGGTTGGCTTTCATCGTAGAAATCGTGGCACAGGTACCATTCTCACTTCCCCATCCCAAGGCACCGCCATGCGTATAATGATAGGAGCGGAAGAGGTAATGGAACTGGTTGGTGTAGATGTTCTTATCCATCGGAATCGTGAAGATATTCTCCTTCGATGTTTCATTATGCGTAGAGAAATTGAATGCATCATCCGACTCTAGAACATAGCCTTCTTCAGCCAGTTTATCGCAATAATAAATGCAGGTTTCCCAGGCATTCAACTCTTTATCACCATCGTGCGAAGAGGCGTCAGCAGCCGGCACAGAGAAATGAATGTCACTTCCCTTCGGACGGTTCGCATAACCCTGGGTCCAGTCATCATACATATAGATTTCTGCATTCAAAGCCAATTTCGCCAACAGGAAGTTGACTACCGGCTGGGTGATGCGGCCATAATAATTGCCTTCCTTATTGCTGTGCTGGTCGGGAAGAGAAGGCAATACCTGCTGCAACTCCTGAAAGACAAAATGGAAGACAGAACTACGATCCGTCTGACCTTGGAACAGGCTGGAATGGAGCTGTTCTGCACTGGAAAGGACCAATGGAACCCGACCGAACATGTCCATAGCATAGTAATAGAACATAGCCCGTATGGCTCTTACCTCTGCGCGGTATTCCTCCTGCTGTGCGGCAGAAAGCAGCCCCGACTTGCTGCTGATAATATCCAAAGACTTATTAGCCAGCACGATAACCTTATAGATGTACTTCCATGTATCATAAAGAGACTGGTCATCGGCAGTCCACCGATGCTGGTACATGGCATTCCAGAGACCACCATCATACCAGTCGCCGCCTCGAATCGGAATCATCGCCTCATCGGTGGTCAGCGTATTATAATCGTAGATGCCGCGGCAGGTGCCCTGGATGCCTTCGCTCTCGTTGGCGCCACCTATATAATTATAGAGAGAAGCCACGGAATTGATATAAATATCAGATGCAGAACCATAGATGGCATCCTCGTCCAACTGATCCTTAGGATGTTCGTCCAGGCAGGATGTCATAGACAATGCTGCCAACAGCAGGAATAAAAATCTATATCGTTTCATAACTTTCTGATTTTAGAATTGAACACTTAAACCCAATGAGAAGGTTCTGTAAACAGGATAAGTTCGCTTATCATCAATACCCATCGTACTGTTCACCACGTAGCTGTTAATCATCGGAGTCAAGCCGCTGTAACTGCTGATGGTGGCAAGATTGTTGACACTCGCCGATACTCTGAGCGACTGCACCACGCCCTTGCGGATAGGAATATCATAGCCCAGCGTAAGATACTCGAAGTTGAGATAATCGCCCTTCTCCAGCCAATAATCGGAAACATTCTGGTCTACGATATTCTTCTCAGGCGCTCCCTTCAGCACATTATAATCCGGGAAGCTCGACATATTGGTGTAGGCCAGTCCAGTACCATTGAATATCTTATGTCCGAAGGCTCCGTTCATCTGTAATGAAAAATACCAGTCGCGATAACGGAAACTGATATTGGAGCCCAACGTTACCTTTGGAGTAGCCTGACCGGCGATATATCTGTCGCCTCCATCACTCAAATCTACGGTTCCGTTCTTGTCCAAATCTTCAATATCATAGCGGTAATGTCCGTTTCCATCTTCAATGATTCCCTTGCAATGAGGCAGATAGAATACGCCCAGCGGCTGACCTACAATCTGATAGACCACATTGTTGTAGCCGCCATGCTGACCGGCACCCGACAAGGCACCCATCGCAGTAATATCGGCTGCCGACATCTGCATTCCGTTATATTCACCACTCAGCGAGAGGAGTTTGTTCTTCTGCCAGGAGAGATTCATATTGATATTCAGTTCCATATCCTTCTTCTGGATAGGAGTGAAGGAAACACCTACCTCCAAACCCTGGTTGCTCATAGAACCCAGGTTTGCCAGCAGCTTGTCATAGGCGAAAGGCGGAACCGGCACATCATAGGCATAGAGCATGTCGGTGGTCTTGGAATAGTAATATTCTGCCGTCAGAACCAGCCGGTTGTTCCACAAGCCCAGATCAGTTCCGATATTCCAGGTAGCGCGGGTTTCCCACTTCAGATCAGGATTGTTATTGCTGATCATCCCCATCGTAACCGTAGGAGAACTGTTCACCGAAACAATGCCGTTCTGCCGTACCGTATTCAGAGTGGTATAAGAAGAGATTCCACCAAGATTACCAGAGCGTCCGTAACCCGTACGCAGTTTCAGCATGGTGATTTGCTTGAGAGAACGGAGCCATTTCTCCTGCTTCATATCCCAGGAAAGAGAGACGGATGGGAAGAAGCCCCAGGTGTGGTCATTGCCCACCATCGAAGAACCGTCGCCACGCATGGAAACCGAAAGGCTATACTTATTATATAAGGTGTAGTCGACATTGCCCATCACAGAAGCCAGGGTCGGATCTTCGTACTTGCTGTCTGTCCCACCGAAAGGCCGTGATGCAGCAGCACCTATATTATGGTAATACATGTCGTTGTTGGTGATTCCCTTCGCAGAAGTCCAGAATCCCGTTCGGATATCCTTCTGATATTCTGCACCCGCCATTGCCTTCAGATTGTGGATTCCCCACGAATGCTGATAGTTAAACGATACATTGGCAAGCCAGTCCTCGCTCTTGAACTCCCCACGATAGAGATTGCCCTGCGCCCAAACCCAGGTAGGACAGAACTGGTTGTTCTCGTTGGAAGCATAACTGTATGCTCCGAAGGCAGAAACACTCAGAGAATTTGTAATATCATAGTTCAACTTCAGATGAGCATTGAAGTTCATGTTCTTCGTATCATTAAGCTCCTTGAGCAGGGCGCCGGGAGGATTCACCTGAGATGCAGCCCCATTCTTCACCCAACTGCCGTTCAGTTTATCATAAGGATAAGTAGGATTCATGGCATCGGCAGAATAGAAAAGCGCCTGACTGTCGAAGATATCATTGTTCTTGAAAGACGAACCGAACACGCCGAAATCTCCCGTCAGTTTATCGCCAAATGCCTTTTGGGTGACATCAATCTTAGCCACCAGATTACGATAGCCCTTGCTCCGAATAATCGTGTTATGGTCGATATAGCCGAAGGAAGCGCGGTAGTTGCTCTGCGGAGTGCCACCGCTGAAGGCAAGATAATGGTTCTGAATATTTCCGGTTCGGGTAATCGCCTTGCGGAAATTGGTATCATATCCCTTATTGTTATACTCCAGCCCATACTTCTGTGCAGCAGCTATGTATTCGGCGGCATTGAGCATCTCCATACTTTTGTACATCGCCTCTATACCATAGTTTCCCTCGTAAGAAATCTGAAATCCCTTACCCGTACCCTTCTTGGTCTTTACCTGGATAACGCCCGAAGCACCACGGGAACCGTAGAGTGCCGTTTCGCTGGCATTCTTCAGTACCGTAAAGCTCTCGATATCGGCGGGATAGATTGTGGCAAGCGTTGCCACATCAGATGTAACACCATCAATTATCACCAGAGGATCATTGCCGCCCATGATAGAAGTTGTACCACGAACGCGGACGGAGTTCAACATAGCGATACGGTCAAGACCGTTTGTAGTGACGTTAACACCGGCCGTCTGTCCGCTCAGGGCATCCAGTGCATTATTGAGCACACCCTTCTTCAGGAGTTCAGGTTCCACCACGCTCACCGAACCGGATAAGCGCAGAGAATCTAAGCCTTCGATGTTCACAGACTGAGCACTGAGGGTTTGGGGCGCAAGAATCATCGCACCCAACGCATAAAATATGGTTTTTAACTTCTGTTCCATAACTATTTCATCGTTTAGTCAAGGTTCAAATCGATTTTCGATTGCAAATATAATAAAAAAGAGTGATTCAAAGTCCATTT
>JAJWOH010000039.1:0-27264 GCA_021635485.1 Segatella copri
AATTTAAAATGGGGTACCTTTTTCAGTGCCTTCCCAGGGCATCGCCCTGGGTATAGTAGCAGTCAGCTAGACGCCCTGTAAGGGCAAAAGCTTTGTATATTGCTCGGTATTTTAAAGCTTTTGCCCTTACAGGGCGACAGGTTTGCGTTCGTAATTACCCAGGGCGATGCCCTGGGCTAGGAGCTTCTGCCCCTTCAGGGCGTGTGGGGCAAAATTTGCGAAAGTTTTGTTAATTATATTGTTCCAATTTCTTGATCTCTTCTATAGATAAGTCGGTAATATCAGCAATTTCATCTATAGGAAAGTTGTATGTCAACAACTTTTTCTGCCATGTCTCTTATTGTATCAACGATTGTGCAACTGTATGAGAATGCAGGATGCGTCATCTTCCAGATCTTCGATACGGATTGGCAATCGTCCTTCATTTATAATTGAATCTAGGCAATTCCTGGATTGATAGAATCCATCAGTACATAAGAACAACGAATCCATGTCTGATATTTTCGTTTCTTGAATGGATATTGGGTAGCGGAAGCCTCTTCCATTAACGCAACGAGTTAGAAAAGTACAATTGTTACCTTCTTTTTGGTGATCTTCTGTAAGCTGATATATGCTTTTTCCGTTTTTGCCATATAGACGGACATTTCCTTGCCATGCGTAATATGCTATGTCACCTTTTAGATATAAGACGGTAACAGCTGCTCCCATTTTGCAACTAAGTGCCTTACATTTATCTGCAACTGCATTGTCAGCTTGTTTAAAAGCCTTGACAAATAGCTCTGTTATATCCACAGAAGAATGTCCT
This sequence comes from Segatella copri, assembly GCA_021635485.1. Lineage (GTDB taxonomy): Bacteria > Bacteroidota > Bacteroidia > Bacteroidales > Bacteroidaceae > Prevotella > Prevotella copri_P. The sequence goes on from JAJWOH010000039.1 coordinate 806, forward strand.
GTCAATGTTTCATAAATACTTTGTGCAACAATGTCAGCTGCGATTTCACCATATTGCAAGCCACCCATGCCATCAGCAAGGATAGCGATGCAAGTCCCATCTTGTAATTGATTGCACAAGAAAAAATCTTGGTTTATATCACCTAAACCTTTCTGGCTACAATATTTTATATCTTCCATTATCATTTCCTTTATTCTGTGGCTGAGCGAAACACGTCTGAAATGACTTGCCATGTTCTCCTTACTTGGTCATAATTTAAACCTGATTGCGAATTGAGAATTTGGCTTATCAAATAGCTTCTCTCTTCCAACTTCAATTCCTCGTTTATTTTGCATGCATAATATGTTAGTTGGTCTTTGGTTAGCAATTTTGCCAAATCGTTTGCCAGCCAGTAGCCACCAGCCACATATTCGTCAAAATCTTCCCAATCATACACTTCCATATACGCTTCTCGATTCAAGTTTGCCATAAGATAGTTATCCAAGATGAAGGACATATCCTCTGCATCCTTATTAGTGGTTAGATGTCTGTCCATCCAAGCATTAAACTTCAGCAAGAATAATCCATGCAAAGAAGCAATCTTTATGGTAAATCTGTTATCAAGATTAACCGTAATAGCTTCTGAAAGCACTTCATCAAAACCTTTTACGGACATAGCTATTGTTTCTTCGGGTGGCCAATAGATGTTGTCATCTTCTTTGGCGACATATCCATATGGAACAACGTCTATCTCATAGTCACCATAATAGAAGCGTTGGTGTTTTGACTTGTCTTTCTCGAAACCATCCGCAATCAAACGATTTTTTATTTTGTCAAATTCTTGCCAGTTTGGAACAGCTATAGCCAAGTCCAAGTCTCTTGTCTTTCTGCGTGATGACGTGTCCAGCATCTCCTTCATGATTATATCTCTAGCAGTGGCTCCTATGATAAAGAAGTCATGATTCATTTTTCGGAAGCTGTCTGAAAGCTTCTCTAATAAATCCACAAGGAATGGATTGTTTATTTTTTCACTCGAAATCTTTAAGCTCATTCTTTAATATGCGTTGCGCAGCCTCTAAGCAGCGACAGTTGCCACTACCCATCAAGTCTGCATAGATTAATATTACAGGAATAGTCCTGTTGTCTGTTTCCCAATTCCAGAATTTGTTGTATAGATGAATTTCACCATTTACATCTTGCTTGACAGCCCCAGTTCGCATCAGATGTGCAGCTGGTAATTCCGTGTATATGTCGAAACTTCCTGGTTGTAAGTAGCCATCTATTAAGTTGGCAGCAGGTTCTCCTCCCCATACCATTCCTTGTGGTAACTCTATATTTTTCCACTCGTTTCTTTTCGCTTCTGTTCTAAATGCCATTGTACCTACCAATAGCTTTGGCTTCAGAACTTCATTGTAATTGCTAACCCATAAGTCAAGCAGTTTCTTTTTGTCTTTTATAGCACGACCATTTCGTGTATCACAGACAAAACCACGTCTTGCAAGTTCGTCCAAGATGTTTTTCACGCTGCCCAAAGATACACCAATCTGCTCTTTTATTTCTCGATAAGGCTTCTTTACATTGTCTGCATTTTGCAACAGATAAAATACGACTTTCAATCCGGCATCTTGAAATACGGGATATGTCTTAACCTGTGGTTCTGTATTTTTCCTGCCTTGATTGGATATTTGGAAAATTAAATTTCCCCTTTTCATGTATCTTACAAGGCAGTTTCCTGCACAGTCAAGATAGTTAATGCCTTTGCTTGCCAGTTCTGTTGATACCTGCGGTGTGACATATTGTGTAATTAGCAAGATTTGCTGCTTGTCATTGTTCATAGCTTGCATCGTTGCTAATGTAGGATTTAATGAAGTCTTGGTTATGTTTTCTTTTACAAGGCACACAAAATCTACATTCATTATCTTAACAATGGTATCATTATCATTGACACACTTCTCTTTAATGGCTGTTGTCGACATGACATCATCCATAGGAAGGCTTGCTTTTAGAGCATCCAATGCTTGGTTTATTATATTATTGTTTGCCATTATTTTTATTATTTGTTCAACATATCAGTTATGTTCAATTCTATTGAACACTGCAAAGATAATGAACAAAACTTAAACGAACGAACTTTTTGTTCAATATTTTATGTTGTTCAATACTATTTAACATAGTATCATGATTGAACAGAATAAAAAAGTGCAATGCCCACACCGGGCGTTGCACTTCTTTTAAATATAGTTTGATTGAAGTTATAAATCCAACAATATAAAAAACGTAGTACACGTTTAGAACACTTTAATTATATTGTTCCAATTTCTTAATCTCATCAATAGATAAGTCGGTAAGATTGGCAATTTCATCTAATGGATAATTGTTCGCCAACAACTTCAAAGCAAACTCTATAGTTTTCTTTTTTTCTCCTTTCTCCTCAGCATGCTTAAATACCGCATAATTGTCCCACATGACCATCATGCTGTTGTCGTATTTCTCCTGTTCCTCTTTGGTCAGGCTCTTGGAGTCGGCAATTTCTGCCAGTCTCTTGAATATCTTATGCTGAGCCTCGAAAGGCATTTTTTCCAATGTCTCCATATGCTTCAAATTATAAATCCAACAATCTAAAAACGTAGTACACTCTTCCTTATGTACTTACGCTGCAAAGATACGCTTTTCTTTCGTAACTTCCAAGAAATTAACTAAAAAAGTTTTTGTGGGTGGTAGGGGAGAAGGAGATAAATAAAAAAGTGCAACGCCCGATGGGGCATTGCACTTCCTTAAAATATAGTTTGATTGAATTTATCTAATCCAACGTGGGTCACCTGCCTTTTCTTTCTCCAAGATAGAGTTCTTGAGATAGAATTCGCCATTGGCTGCATTTTTGAACGCAGAACCAGATGCTACTTCAAGTTTGTTAACTTCAAAAGAGTTTTTGTAGAAACTGAAGTCTGTGGTCTGGTATGTAGCTGTTGCATCAGGTTTTACTACACTATTTTTGCCAGCTTCCACATCCCAAGCTTGGATACCTCTAGCATTTGGATTGGCTGTCTTTGCAAGGATTGTCTTATTCATCTTAATTTTAATTCCTTGTTTTGCATCTTTTGCATTGATGAAATAGCCATCTGCGCCAACTACATTGTAGAATGTACATGCATTAATGTCTATGGTTGTTGAAGATTTCGCCTTTGATAAATCGAAGACGCTACTCTTTCCAAGACTGATGTTTGAGAATGTAGAGTTAACAAACTTGATGTTGTTAATCTTGTCCATACCCTTGTTCATACAAATAAATGCATAACCACCTGTACCATGATTGTTTGAAATACAATTGTCAATGATAAGCAGGTTTACTGATTGACCAGAAGAAGCCTTGAAGTTAACAAGTGCTCTTTCCATGTTGCTGATGTTGCATTCTGTGAATCCCAAAGAATCGATATCACAAGCTTTATCTTCATTAATGAAATATTGACAGCCTGAAATGCCTTCATCTGTATTCTGAAGTCCATCAATATTTACGTGTTCAAAGCTGATGTAACCATGATTTCCTGCTACAGATACAGCCTTCTTTACATTCAGTGTTGCCTTTTCACCAGCTCTACCGAAGAATGAGATGGAAACACCTTCTGGGATGCTGATAGCCTTTTCTTCTGTACCCAAGTCGATAGTCTTGCCAGCAGGAATACCTACTGTGATAGATACAGTAGCTGCACCTTCCATCTTCTCGAATGCCTTAGTAGCCCACTCTTCGACGTCTTCATTTGTGATGACTGAACAATCTTCATTCAGTTTAACAGTGTAGTCCGCAGAAGGTAATCCCTTGGCAGTCTTCACCGTCTTGGAACCACGAACTTTCTCACCATCGAGTAAGCTAAATGTATATGAACGATTTGAGTTCAAACCTGTTATCTTATACTCACCAGCTTCGCGGTCTGCATCTGTCAGAGCGATGTCCTCAGTCTGGATTTCTCCCTCGCTATCCTTATAAGTATAGCGAAGAGTGGTTACGTTAGAACCTGGAATCCATGTCAAACGGATATTATCGTCCAAGCGGTCTTTCTCCAAAACATCGTGAAGGATACCTGGAGTACGGAAAGAGTCGCCATCCTTATAATATACCCATTTTGATTCAGCCTTGGTTGAAGACATAGCTTTTACACGCATGTAGTACTTGGTGTATTCTTCCAAGTTGTTAATGTCAACTGGAGCTGATGTGATGCTCTTGTCTTCACCGAAGACTCTTGCGTTCTCACCTCCCATAGGTACGTCATCATAAAGAGAGTCTGTGCTCAACTCTACGATATAGTATTCTGTGTTCTTGTCATAAGCAGAGAAGTTGACTGCAATCTTGGTTGGTTGGTCGTCATCTGTGTCAACAGACAAAGCAGAACTCTTGACACCAAACAAGCGGTCGTGAGCACTGTCAACATCCCAGTCGTTCTTATCTGTACAAGAAACCATTGGAGTCATGGCCAAGAAGGCCAATGACAGTCCAAATATATTCTTTATTTTCATCTTGTTTCTATTATTAACAGTTCGTACTAATCGTTATAGCCATAAGAATTGTACAAATGACCATTTGATGCAGAGATTGTGGTAGATGCAATAGGCATGAGGTATCTGTTTTTAACAGGTACATTGTCACCTACAAGACCACTGCTGATAGAAGGCAGGTTTGTGTTTACCTGAGTATCCTTGCCGCTTGTCAAGCTAGACTTGCCAAAGCTATCTGCACTACCAGTGAAGTCTGATTCAGACTGATCTGCAGCAAGACCATACCAAGTTACACTGCTCATGTCAATCTTGGTCTTTGTATCATCAGTATAGTTGAAGTAAATCTTCTCCTGATATTTCTTGTCAGTCAAGTCCTGGATATAAGTATCCTTGAACTCCTGAATCTTCTGAGCCAAAAGATTCCAGCGAATCAAATCCCATTTGCGGTAGCCTTCACCTGCAAACTCCCAAGCGTTTTCCTGTACGATTGCTTCGAACAGACCTTCCTTGGTCTTTGGGATGTTGTTGATGTAGTGGTTTGCCAAAGCCTTGTCGCTGAAAGCACGGTCGTGTACTTCTGCAAGAGCCTGGAGTGCAGTCATGCCTGCGTCTCCATCATAACGACCTGTAGGGCCAGCCAGCTCGTTCATAACCTCAGCATACCAAAGCAGAATCTGAGAGTAGCGCATCACGACAGGGTTAATACCTGTGGTGTGCTTAGCTGTTGCCTTCAAGTTGTCAGCCAACCACTTGTCGTTCATCTTGCGAGCGTCCCACTTACCGCAGTAAAGACCAAATGGAGCGTTGCCAAGCATGCTCTCTACAGTCTTCTTACCATCCTGTTTAATCTCGAAAGCTGCTACTGTAACGTCACGACGCTGGTCTGCCTTGTCGTAAGAGTAGAGGAGAGGTGCTGTCAACTTCAATTTACCAGCAGAGTTACCATAACCATATTCTGTAGTAACGCCATTCAAGCGTACACCAACTGTATACCCCAACTCACCAGTAACGTTGCTACCCATAGGTATCTCGAAGAGATTTTCCTGATAGGTCTTGTCGAGAGTCAGCTGGTTCAAGAGATACCATTCATTCTCGAATGAAGGATTCAATTTGTGTGAACCGCTCTTGATGATAGCACTGAGATGCTTGAGTGCAATCTCATAAAGTTCCTTACACTTAGCGGCACCAGGACGCTGTGTAGGGTATGTTGCGTCTGTGTAAGTTGCTGTCTCGTAGCCTTCCTTCGCTTTTTCGCGGATAGCATATCCTGCACGAGTCAAGGCAATCTGTGCTAAAAGACCATGTGCATAACCCTTGGTTGCATGCTCAGTGGTATAACCATCCTGACCAGCCCAAGGCAGAAGTTCGATGGCTTCATCAAGATTTACCATCAAGCTGTCAAGGATGCTGTCGCGATCCATTTTATAAAGATATGCATTGGAAAGGTCTGATTTTGATGACTCAGCCTTGAAAGGCACGTCACCGAAGAAACGTACCAAGTCGAGATAGCACTGTGCACGGAGAGTTAGTGCCTCACCGAGATAGCGTCCCATTGTTGCTTTGTCTGACTTGCTGCCATTCTGGTACACGTCGCTGTTATTTACGCCATCAACAACGTCGTTTGCGTCTTCGATAACACCATAGAGTGCATCCCAAACGCCAGCAATCTTAGACCATCCTGGGTCTGCATTGTAGTTCATGTTACCACGCTCACTTGTAGCGTTAGTAGCGTCACTTCCAAGACCATCCACCAACTCAATGTCGCTGTTCAGGTTCCATACGATGGCGAGATCCTGAGAGTATGTACGGTCTTGTGTCAAACCGCCATATATCTTGTTAACTCGTAAGCCTGTGTAGTAGGTAGAACCATATACATTAGAGTTTTCCAACTCAGAAGGCGACTTCTGATCGAGGAAGTCTGAGCAAGAAACCAATGTTGCAGCTCCCAAAGCTACCAAGACTTTTGAAAATATCTTGTTCATGTTCTTTGTTACTTTTTAGAATGTTACATTAATACCACCTACAAATGTACGGCTCTTAGGGTATGCTGCGTAGTCGATACCTGGAGTCATAGGATTCTTTTTGCTGCTTGTGTCAACTTCAGGGTCGTAACCCTTATAGCTTGTCATGCAAAGCAAGTTGTAGCCAGTGAAGTAGATACGTACGTTGCTGATGAAGATGTTCTTCAACCAAGTCTTTGGCAATGTGTAGCCAATAGTTACGTTCTGCAAACGCAGGAATGAAGCGTCTTCTACTGCATAATCAGTCAACTGCATGGCTGTAACGGCAGCTGGATTGTAGATGCTCTTGCCTTGGTTCAACTCGTTCAAACGAGCCATAACTTCTTCTGTGCCACCATATGTTGTGATGGTTGAAGTAGAAATCTTACCAAGGTTCAAACCATTGTTAGGGTCAATCCATGTGTAACGTTTGTCGAGGGTAAAGTCATCCACAAGGTTGTACTTCTTGTTAGAACCAGAATAGAAGGCGTTAGCCAGCTTGGTTCCGTTTACAATCTTGTTGCCAAGAGAGTAGTTGAAGAACACATTAAAGTCGAAGTTGCCTACGTGACCGTCGAAGCCGAAACCACCAGTTGTTGTTGGAACGGTATTGCCAAGACGCTGCTTAATAGGATTACCGTTTTCATCGCACTGTACCTTAGGACCACCAGGATAGTAGGTACCACCGAAGATGTCCTTGCTCTTGTCTTTTACACCATCAGCCAACTCCCACTTGCCCTTGGCATTGAGAACCAAGTCACCTGTGCCTGTAGCTGGATCATATACGGTATAGTAACCATTCATCTTGTAGCCCCAGAGCTCACCAAGTCGACCGCCCTGTTCTACACGGAAGTCTTCATACTTAGAGATGGTTGAACCACTCCAGTTGCTGCTTTGCCATGGATTCTCAAGATTCAACTCGTCAATCTTGTTCTTGTTGTAAGAAACATTGAAGTTGAAGTTCAAACCAAACTTCTTCTTGTCTACGATGACAGCATTGAGTGCCAACTCAACACCCTTGTTAGAAGTCTTACCGAAGTTCTGGAACTGGTAGCTATAACCTGTGTTTGATGGAATCAATGTCTGCATCAAGAGGTCCTTAGTGGTGTTCCAATAGAAATCCAATGTACCGCTGATACGTCCGTTAAAGAAACCATAGTCGATACCGAAGTTACGGGTAACGGTTGTTTCCCACTTCAGGTTAGGGTTATAGAGATAAGTTCCATGCTCCAACATTGAACCACGATTCTCATCAAAGAATGGAGCCTTTGATGTGTTGCTAGCCATAGAGTATACGGTAGAAATCAAACCGGAATTGATACGGTTGTTACCGGCTGTACCGAAACTCAAACGAGCCTTCAAGTTAGAGAGCCACTTAGAAGCACCCTTCAAGAATGATTCGTCAGACATACGCCATGCCAACGCCAAAGATGGGAATACGCCCCACTGGTTGCCGCTGCCAAACTTACTAGAACCATCAGCACGCATAGTGAATGTTGCCAGATACTTATCATTCAGTGTATAATTGATACGACCGAAGTATGAGAGGATATTCTCATCGGCAGCGATAGTTCCTTCGTTTGGAAGGGCTGTACCTGCACCTGTATTTGACAAAACGTCATCAATACCAAAAGATGCTGGGTAAGCAACTGATATGGCATTTCTTGTAGTCTGCTCGCTGCTGCTCCACTCCTGACCCAACAATACGTTGATATGGTCACGGCCTCCGAAAAGTTTGCTGTTATCGTAAGTGATAGTGTTGGCATTGCGCCAGTTCTTTTTGCTTACCTTAGTGAACACGGCTTGTGGCTGACCATTGTAGCCGTACTTAGAATTGGTTGTAGCATTAGAACCCCAAACCTGATCGGTGTTGTTGTAATCCCAGCGATAACCAAATTCAGAGCGCAAGGTGATATTCTTGAAAGGCTTCCAGTTCAAACCTACGTTGTAGTTCTGCTGGAAACGCTCCTGATACTTATAAGAATCATATATACGCTCAATAGGATTGCGCTCTACGGATGTTGAGTTCTCCTCATCCTCATCGCTATCTGTAAGAGGATATACTGGCCAGAACTTTACGGTATTGGCAACGATAGAGTTGGCTGCGTTGCTCTCATTGGTGTCTGCACCACCATTCAGACCGTCAAGTTTGGTGAATGCCATACGAGCATTAAAGTCGAGTGACAACCACTTATTCAACTTAGCGTTGAGTTTTGCGTTAACGTTGTTCTTTGCATAACCAGAACCAAGCATGATACTCTTCTCGTCGTTATGAGAGAAACCAATGTTATACTTGATATCCTTAGTTCCACCGCTAACGCTTACGTTATACTGCTTTTGGTTACCTGTGCGACCGAAAACTTCGTCTTGATAGTCTGTACCTTCTACAGACTTCCAGATGTCGAGGTCGCTGTAGTTACCATAGTTTGTTGCACCAACTTCGTAAAGAGAGTATGCAAAGTTATAAGGATCAAGAGTCTTGATCAACTTTGTTACCTTCTTGTAGCCGAGAGATGCATTGAAGTTCACCTGGGTCTTGCCCTCAGAACCGCTCTTAGTTGTAACGATGATAACACCATTGGCACCACGGGCACCATAGATGGCAGTAGAAGAAGCATCCTTCAATACGTCGATGCTCTGAATTTCGCTAGGAGCGATGTCGCTGATTGAGCTAACAGGGAAACCATCTACGATGTAGAGAGGGGAGTTGTCCTGTGAAAGAGAACCACCACCACGCACACGAATCTTCACGTCTGCATCTGGTGAACCTTCGGTGGTAGTGATGTTCACACCCGCCATCTTACCGGTCATCGCCTCGCTCACGTTAGACACAGGAATGTTGGCAATCTGCTTGTCGCTGATAGAAGATACAGAACCTGTAAGGTCCTTCTTTCTAACAGTACCATAACCGATTACTACCACATCGTTGAGGGTGGTGTTGTCATCCTCAAGCTTTACGTCGATTGATTCTTTACCTGCAACGCTTACTTCCTTAGCTTTCATACCAATGTATGAAATCTTCAGTTTCTTGCTTTTGCCTTTTAAGTTTACTGTGAAGTTACCGTCAATGTCGGTCACGCCACCATTGCCAGCTACACCTACCTCCATGACAGATGCGCCGATGATTGGCTCGCCCGTATTGTCAGTAACAACGCCTTTTACTGTTTGTGCAGATACACTTGTTACTACGAACATCAGTGCGCCTGCCAAAGCAATTTTCTTTTTTCTAAAATTACCAGACATACACTTTAGGTTTAGATAAAACTTATTCTAAATTACTAATTTTCTAATGTTTTTGAAATGTTTTTAAGTAGAATCCCAGTCCTGAGCAGTTGCTTTATCATGGCTGTTCCTCTTGGCTCCCGAAGGCTCCGTGTAGGGCAACCTTGATGCATAGCGTTAGCTAAGTCTTGGTTTTCTTGCTGCAAAATTAGATAAAAAATATGAGAATAGAGATATATTTGAGGTAAAAATTTACGTAAACGTTTACATTTTTTTACGTAAACACTCTGTTTTTTTATATGTTTCCTTTATTCTTTCATATCTTTCGGCAGTCTTTCACATATTTTGTGAGGACAAAGAAAAAGTGCAATATCCAGCACCCTTCTGAATGAGGGTGGGGATATTGCACTCCGAATGTTATCTGTCAATCAATTTACTTAATATCTCTGTTTCTTTACTTTACGATGACCTTGCTTGTCTTCTTGCTGCCATCTGCCAGGGTCTTCACAATGATGTTGATACCCTTCTGAAGATTTGAGAGCTGGGTGCCGTCGGCTGCATAGATAGCGGTCTTGATGACTGCTGCTTCTGTAGCTGAGGTGATGTTGCGGATGCCGGTGCCCTGACCTATTGTTGTAGCTTCGCTCAAACCGCCCATCTCGTTGGCTGCACGTACACCCCATGTTGCTGAGGCATCATCTACGAGATAGGTTGGCTTGATGGTGAAGTCTACCACCTTGCCGTTCTTGCATACTGCCCAGAGAAGAGCGTAGTCGTTGTTGTCCCAAGTGAGGGTTGTGCCGTTCAGCTTAACGTTTGTTGGTGCTGAAGCCTGCTCTGTGGCTGCTGTAGGATCCCAGTCATCATCCTGACCCATTATGTTTTCAACAGTGAAGGTCGCTGCTTCCTCTGCTGTGAGGATTGGGCTTTCTGTTGTTTCATTGCGGCGGTTTACATAATTGTCGCCGTCCTTTGAATCATAGGCATCATATACTTTCTTTCTGTCCTTGAGGTCAACTGTACTACCTGTTGATGTGGTAGAGTTGTACTCAGCGAAACGCTTAGGGTAACCGCCACTCATCTCGCTCCATCCTGCTGCTGATGGGATGGCTTCCATCTTGGTGTCGATGTAGAGAGCGATAGGTGTACCCTTACCCCATGGACGTCCCAAGGTGTAGTTGCCGTTCAGGTCTTTTGCTGCAGTAGCATCCTTGATGGTACAGTCTTTGAAGATGTAGCCATACTTCTTAGGCTGAGAAGGAACTGCGAGATAGCCTCCCTTTTCGCACATCCAGAGTTCTACATTATTATAATATACATCACCCTTACCGCAGAGGAAGTCGGTGCGACCGCGGAGGATTCCGTCTTCGAAGTAGAATTTACCGTTCTGGTTGTTTGATACGTAGGTATCCTGGTAAGCCCAGAGGTTTACGTTTTTGCAGATGGTCTTGTTGCTCTGGTCGTTGAGCACGATGTCGCGACCCTTGGCATCGCCCATACTGCTGTACATCTTCAGATCCTGGAAATAAGTATTTGTTGCTCCCTTCTGCAGGCAGAGTACGTCGCCCTTGCCGATACCTTCCAATACGTTGGCTGCTTGGCCTGAGCTTGGAACGGTGTTGGTCAGAGAGGTGTTGTCCATTCCCTCGCCGATGATGGATACGTTTGGTGTATTCATATAGGTGGTTGGGTTGGCGTAACTCTTGCCGTCGCTACCTGTCACCTTGCTGCTTTCGTCAGCAGGAATCTTGTAGTCGCCCTGCTTGATGAAGATGCGGAAACGCTTGCTGGTATCTGTACGCTTAGCTGCTGCATCAAGTGCTGCCTTGAAGTCGCCGTCGGTTGGGACGATGAAGTCGTAGAGTGCCTTGGTTACAGCTGGCTTGGTCTTGGTTGTGAAGTTCAGAACGATGGCCTGGTCTGTGGCATTGTCTGTCAGATCGGCTACCGAACCTGCAGCGAGCGTGAAGGTATAAGCTGTGGCGTAGTTCAAACCTTTGTATGCAAAGGTGATGGTCTTGCCGGATACGGCTCCTTCTATCTTTTGTGTGCCGAGTGTAGCGGTTGCGTTGTCGGTGAGTTTTACCTTCTCATCAAATGTCAGCACAATCTTGCCGTTGGCAGATGCGTTGGTTGCGCCTTCTGCTGGTACAGTGCTTACGAGTACAGGTGCCTTGCCGTCGTTTACGAGCTGGGCAGTACCTGTAATGTAGATATCTGTGATTGAGATTCCGTCGTTGGTGCCTGTTGCTCCCTTGATGGAAGAAGTCTTGTCGGCAATCCAGCGGATGTATACTTCTGCCTTGTTGTTTGCATCGGCTGGGAGAGTGAACTCCCCGTCTGTCCAGGCTTTGGCTCCTGGCATCTTGATGGCGCCTACCTTGGTCCAGTCGGTGCCGTTGAGAGAGTATTCTACATTATATGTCTCGTATGCATTATAATTGTAGAGCATGCTGCTCTTTACCTTGATATCGGTAAAGGCTGTTGCGTTGACCTTGGTCTGCCAGTAGGTCTCGCCCAGAGCCTTGGTACTAGTCTTGGTCCAGTTTACGGCTGCATTCTTTCCTTCATAGCCACCAGCGCTGTTGCTCTTGTCGAGCCAGCCGTATGTGTTTCCGTCTGTATCGCGCAGGATGAGCTGGTCTACATCGTTGTCTTCTGCTGCGAAGTCTGCTGTACGGCCTTCTCTTGCTGACTTATAGAAGTCCCAACCTGCGATGAAGTCTTTTGCAGAGTATGCTGCTGTGAAAGACTGGTCGGCATTCATGTTTATTTTGCGTTCTGCGCCTGTCTCACCATCATTCCAGTTGGTAAAGGTGAGGATGTCGTTGCTGCTGGCTGTGAGGGTTACTTCTGTTCCCTCTTCGTACATGTTCTTGCCGTCAACAACGGTTGGGGCAGGAGATGCGCTCACCATGTAGTCGTTGGCACCACCTTCTACCTTGTAATCCAATGCGTAGGTGTTTATCTTCTCAAAGTTAGCCTTCAATGCTGTATTGGCAGAGATAGAGAAAGTATATTCTTCGTCTGTAGATACTACCTGGTTGTTGGCATCTGTCCAGTTGACAAACTTGTAGCCGAAATTCTTTGTTGCTGTTACGGTGATTGGGGTTTCTGCATCAAATACGGTTCCTGCAGGAGATACCTTGACAGTTCCTGCTCCTACGGTTGATACTACAGCCGACAGGGTATACTGTTCTACCTTTTGAATAGTTCCGTTCAAGAGACCATTGATGTGAACATCAGCAAAGCCTTGCTGCTTGGTAGAGCCAACGCCGACGGTGCAACTCAGCGTGAAGCCTTCAGCTGATGTCAGTTGGGTTTGCTGCTCGGCAGTGAGCTGGATGACGATGTGGTCGGTCAGGTTTTCGTTTTTCGAATACTTGTCTGTTTCTGTAGTTTTGTTTTCTCTTAAAGCTGTGAATTTACCCAACTCCACAGAAGTTCCGTTGCTAAGTTTGGCGGTTACGGTTACTCCATTTTCTGCATCTGTACCGAATCGGTTTACGTAGGTGCTGATAGAGGTTGGGGTGAATGTAAGACCCTTGCTTGGTTTAACGGTCCATTCTACAGCTTTTGTTGAACCACTAGGTTTGAAACCAGACATGACCATCATGTTTCCGTCTTTGTCTTTTGTAGTCTTTGATGTTGCGAGGGAATACTCCAAGTCACCGGTGTTTACGGAAACCAGACTGAAACCATTTTCTGGTGATTTTGTGTACTGTGTAGCGTAGTTGGCGTCATTAAACGGCCATGAAACACTAGCTTCTTCGTTCTGGTAGGTTTGCGCATTTGCCACTACCATCACAAACAGGGCTATGAGTGAAAGCCCAAATCTGAGTAGATTCTTTTTCATTTGTTTGCCTTTTAGGTTGTTATACTTTATTTTATTGTTTACATAATTAAGTTTATTAGTGCAAAATTACACTTATTATTTCTATTTAAGAACTTTTTGTTTCAATTTTGTTGCAAAAGCTACGCAATCGTTTTCGTATATTTCTGCCTTTTTATCTCTCTTTCCTTTTGCCAAATGAGAATAATATAGTACTTTTGCAGACGAAAATAAACGAATTTTAAACCAAATTATATTATAAATCAATTAAAACTTTTAAGAAATGAAGAACTTATTTACTTTTATTGTCGCATTGTTTATGGCGACGAGTGTGTATGCACAGACAGAAACAGGAACTGTCAAAGAGTGGAATTTCTCTAATTGGACAGAAGGCTATTTAACAGAGAATAAGACTATTGATGGCTTATCTGTTTATGCTACTGCTGACAAGAAGATGGCAATAGATGGTAGTAATAAAACTGTTGATGGTGTAAAATATACACAACGTTTAAAGTTTTCTGGAACAGGTAATGTTTCAAATGAATCAACCTTGAGTCGTGTTATTTCTTTTGAAGTTACAGGACCAAGTGATATTTATATAGTTGCAGCACATGGAGGTAAACGTACAGATGCTAGTAGACCATTGGTAATAGCAAGCTATACAGACAATGATTTTACATCTCTTGCGGAACTTGGTAAGATAACATATAATTATGGAGATCCTATTTCTACAACTGTGAAATATGCAGGAACAAAAACTGCCAAAATCTTAATTTATTCTGGTAACAGTGGAATCAATCTTTATGATATTAAAGTTACGCCAGCTACTTCATCTGATAAAGTTACCATCACCGAAGCAGGTTTCGCTACATTCGCAGCTTCCTATCCAGTAGATTATTCAGCAAATGGCTTGGAGGCTTATGCAGTAAAGTATGCAAATGGCACGCTTACTTATAATAAGATTGATGGTGTAGTACCTGCAAATACAGCTGTACTTTTGAAGGGTGAAGCTAAGGAGTATACTTTGGCTGTATCTGGGGGGGGCAGCTACAACTGTTGATACTGACCTGAAGGTTGCTGATGGAACAAAGACTGGTGCATCAAATATTTACTGCTTGGCTAACAAGACCTCTAATGGTGTAGGTTTCTATCAGGTTGCAAATACTGTTACAATTCCTGCAAACAAGGCATATTTGGAGATTAATACTACTGCTACTACTACCCCTGCTAAGTATTATTCCATCGGTATTGGAGGAAACACTACCGGTATTCAGGCTATCCAGCAGAATAGCGTGAAGGCTGACGGCATCATGTACTCTCTTTCTGGACAGCGAGTAGGCAAGGACTACAAGGGCATTGTTATCTGCAACGGAAAGAAGATGATCAAGAAGTAATCGTCTTTGCTGTTTACTAAACTTTACTATTTATAACAAACACGTTGAATTTTAAAAGAAAATAATGATGAAAAAATATATTAAGCCAGTTATGGAAATTACAGAAGTTGAGGTTGGTGTTATTTTGGCAGGTAGTGGAACTCCTAATCCTACGCCATCTTCTGAAGAAACAATTGATGATGCAAGTCAAGTTCTTGCCCGTCCAAGCAGCGGCAGTCTTTGGGATTAATTCTCCTCATCTTTCGTTATAAGATATATAGAGGGTGCGTCATAAGTTATGGCGCACCCTCTTGCTGTCTTTACAGTACTTCCTTATCTCCTTTCATTTCTTGATAAGTGAAAGTTAAGTTATTTGATTTTTTCTTTGGCTAATTCAGATTTTCTTTGTAATTTAGCCGCGCAAAACGTAAAGCATGAAGGAATATGGCAAAAATAGTAAATAAATATCCAGTAGGAATTCAGACTTTTGATGAAATTCGCGAGAAAGGCTATCTCTATATAGATAAGACTAAATATATCGTGGATTTCAGAGAAAAAGGTATGAAGTATGTCTTTCTGAGTCGTCCAAGACGATTCGGAAAGTCGCTTTTCGCCTCTACCCTCCAAGCCTATTTCGAGGGAAGAAAGGAACTCTTCGAGGGATTGGCGATTGCTGATTACGAGAAGGAATGGGTGAAGCACCCTGTACTCCATTTCGACTTGAGCGGTGCCAAACACTTTGATGTTGATGCCCTGAACAGTTATCTGAATCTACGACTTTTGCCCTACGAAGAACTTTATGGTAAGGGAGAAGGTGAAAACTATCCTAACGAAAGACTGGCTGGTATTGTAAAGCGAGCTTATGAAAAGACTGGCGAAAAGGTGGTAGTCATCATCGATGAATACGATGCTCCTTTGCTGGATGTGGTGCATGAAAAGGAGAACCTGCAGCCCCTCCGTCGCATCATGCAGAACTTCTACAGTCCGCTGAAGATGCTCGACCCGTACCTGGAGTTCACCTTCATCACCGGCATTACCAAGTTCTCGCAACTCAGCATCTTCAGCGAGCTCAATAACCTCGACAACATCAGCATGTTCGACCAGTACTCGGCAATCTGCGGTATCAGCAAGACCGAGCTTACTACGCAGATGAAACCGGATATTGAGTCATTGGGCGAAGACCTGGGCATGACGTATGAGGAGTGCCTGGCAGAGCTGACAAGATTCTACGACGGCTATCATTTCAGTAAGAAATCTGAAGATGTATTCAATCCGTTCAGCCTGGTAAAGGCACTGAATGCACGGGATATTGCTCCTTACTGGTTTGCCGATTTATACATCCATAAAACGGTCAATGAGTATCTTTGTAATTTTGATATTGCTAAGAATTATAATATTGGTGATTTACCTGAAATTCCTTTTGGGGAGGCAGACATAGTTCCTTTACTTTATCAATTTGGAATTCTCTCAATAAAAAAATATAATCCTATTATTGGAGTATATACTATAGGTGTACCTAATGAAGATATTCGAAAAGGGATATCTGATTCCATATTCTGCTGATGGTAAACGCTTGTTTACGATAGTAATCAGCGGACAATTAGCGATTGGAAGATAAAGGAAGGATAAAATACTGCACTTTAGTATATAGTTCTACAACGGGCTGAAGGGGCTGCTGTCTCTTCAGCCCGTTTGGTGTCTGCTAGCTAAAACTCTCTTATATTCTGATACTTGACGTTTGGATTTACGTAATCGTTTTCGTAGTTTTTGTTCATTTTGGTTCACATTTTTCTGAGATTCTCAAAATGATTTGCTAAATTTGCCAACGAAACAAACTGGTAAATGAATCAAACTAAAATAAAGTTATTCATCAACTAATTAATAATATATAAACTTAAAATAAAACGATTATGAAGAAATTCTTTACTCTTATCGCAGCCGTTGCTTTGGCTGCTAGTGTTAATGCACAGGGAACTTATGCCGTGCAAGAAGGTGATAAAGTGAATGCTGGTGATAAGATTACATCAGTAGAAAATATCACTTTGACTTATATGGAAAATACTGGTACTGCTTTTGCAGATGGTAAGGCTACCGTCAACTGGGCAGATGCAGATTTTACAGCTTACGTATGTGGTAAGAACAATGGTAAGTTGGTTAAAGGAGCAGAGCCAACTGGTTGCGTTTATAAGTTCGAGACAGCAAAGGCTGGTTCTGTAACTGTTGGTGTTCAGTTGGGTGGTACCAAGGGCTTCCATATCCTAGATGCAGAATTTGCTGAGGTAGCTCCTGCTTCTTACAATTTGCCAAGTGCCAAGGATGGTGAATCTCAGAAATTCACACAGAACGAGAAAAATGAAAATATCATTGCCGTAAAGTCTAATGGTATAGTAACCTTAAACGTTGCTGCTGGTGGTACATACTATGTGCTTGCTGCAGGTACAAGGCTGGGTTTCTATGGCTTTAAGTATACGATAGGTACGGGCACAGGCATTTCCTCTGTAAACGCTGCTGCAGCCAAGAAGAATGGTAAGACATACAACCTCGCTGGTCAGGAGGTTTCTTCTTCTGCTAAGGGCTTGATTATCAAGAATGGTAAGAAGTATGTAAAGTAACAGATTGTATAAACTTATAAAACAAAAAGGGCATTCCCAAACGAGGGGATGCCCTTTTGTTTTATAAGAAGTTTTGTTTTATTCCTTTATTACCTTATCCACTAGGGTCTTTCCGTTCTGAAACAGCATCTTGCGGATGTTGATTCCTTTTTGAGGAGCAGAAAGGATGGTGCCGTTGAGGCTGTAATACTTTACCTCGGCTAATTCACTGGGATTGGAGGTGATGAGTTGCGAGATGCCTGTAGGATTCTTCCAGGCAGGATAGTATTCATCTACCTTGTTCTCTGCATCAGCATTGCCTTGCTTCATGATGTCCTCAACCAGCGAATTGGCGTAAACCTCAAGGTTGGTGTAGTAACCCTTGCTGTCAAGCGAGTAGGTGAGGGCATCTGAGGCATCGTTTGGATTTAAGCCGTTGGCAGTCTCCCATGCATCTGGGATTCCGTCCTTATCGGTGTCGAAGTCGGCAGGACGAGAGCCCTTCCCGAAGTTTGCCTCGGTGTAGCCGTTTACATCTGATACCTTGTCGATGATGCCAGGCGATTTGGTGATGCTTCCCTTGTACTTGGCAGTACCAGTCTTTGCCTCTTCCATGTAGCGTGCATCAATCTCATCGCGGTAGAGCGAGGCACCGCTGTATGCCAGTACCTTACTGAAGGCTTCGGCAGCAGAGTGTGTGGTAACATCTCCTGTTGGAGCAGGAGCATCCATCTTGATTTTGACACAAGACTTGCCGCTGATGGTTACGTGGGTAACATTGTCACCATAATAGTTTTTGGCATCCGGACTGTAGTATTCGCCGTTCTGGCTTGGGATACCTTTATCGTAGCTGATACCTTTCCAATCCTTGTTTTGGGTAACAGAACCCTTGGTGGTTTCGGTGGTGTTGCCGTTGATGAAGTATCGGCTGGTCATGTCGAAAAACTCAGGATGACTCTTATCGGAATTACTGCTGGTAGATAAGGTCACCAGAGTGATGCGGTCCTGGCTGCCACGTTCCTTGCCTGTGCTTACATCTACCTTGAGACCGTTCTGAGTTGTTTCTTTAAGTCCCTGGCTTGGACCAGCCTTATAGTAATTGTTCACGATGTTGATCTGTCCACCGCCCGGACCTCCGTAGCAGGTACCCTGTGCGTTATACATCACGCAGTTGCGGAAGTCTACGTTTTCTGCCTGCACGGTATTCTTCCACTTATAGGTAGCGTAATCCTTGTTGCTGGTGTAGCCTGTCCATCCGTATCTTGCACCATTAAATCGTGGACCGCGGTTCATGAGATGACCTACGAAGTTGTGGTGGAAGCTGGCGAGCTTACCGCCCCAGATGCCTCCGTAACCATGTGCTCCCTTAGAGTGACCCGGATTGGTGAGACTCTCGGCAACGGTACACCACTGCATGGTGAAATTGTTGTTGTCGTAGAACGAAGCAACCTCGTCGATGCTCCAACTGAAGGAACAGTGGTCGAAGATGATGCCGGTCTTGTTGCGCTGCCAGGTAGCATCCGCACCGTCGTTGATGTTCTTTTCCTCTCCGCGGCGTATGCGGAGGAAACGGATGATGTTGTTGCTGCCCGGTTGAACGGTGAAATATCTGAGGGTGATGCCCGGAGATGGGGCTGTCTGTCCGAGAATGGTGATGTTGTCACCTATCTTGAGATCAGACTTCAGGGCAATGACACCAGCCACATCGAAGACGACGATTCTTTTACCCGACTTGACAGCCTCTCTGAAAGAACCCGTTCCGCTGTCGTTGAGGTTAGTTACGTGGATTACTTTTCCGCCTCTTCCGCCGGTTACGTATCTTCCGTGACCTTCTGCGCCCGGAAAGGCAGGAGCTTGTGCCAAAGCAGCAGCACTTATGAGTGCTGCTGCCATACTTGTTAATATCTTCTTGTTATTCATTTTAGAAATGATGTATTCAAATCTTAGCAGTTTACTTATTCAGTCCCTGCATTTCCATTTCCAAACTAGCCCAGATGAAAGGACCTACGCCCTTGGCATCATTGTCGCGGATAGGCTCGCTCATGTAATAATCGAAGCTGCCGTCGCGCTTGAAGTTTGGCTTCTTTACGTATGGACCAGGGCCAGGACCGAGGCCGCTGACAGCACAGCAGCGGGTGAGGCTGATGGTCTTGTCAGGGTTTACCTGGATGAAGTTTTTCAGGATACCCTCATAAGCCTTGATGCCTGCTTCCTGATATTCCTTGCCGAGGTAGCCCTTGCGGTAACCCTTGAGGAGAACATAGGCAAACATGCTTGAAGCGGTGCTCTCCAAGTAGTTGCGAGGATCCTTTACGTCCATCACGTCGTACCATACGCCCGTCTTCTTATCCTGATATTTCACCACGCTCTTCATAGCCTTATTTAATAAGGTGATGATTTCGCCGCGGCGGGCATAATCTTCAGGCATGGCATCGAGGCATTCGGTCATCGCCATGACGTACCATCCGAGGGCTCTTGCCCAGGTATGCTGGCTCTTTCCGTCTTCCTTGTTTGCCCAGAACTGGCTGTGGGTTTCGTCCCATGCATGCTTCCAGAGCTGAGTCTTCTCATCGTAGGTACGGAAGTCGGTCTTCACAATCTGGTCTACTGCATCGTCGAGAATCTTCTTAGCCTTCTTAGGCTTGAGGTTCTGTACGGCATAGTTGCAGTAGAAAGGCAGACCCATGAAGATACCGTCGAGCCATACCTGGTTGGCGTAGATAGCCTTGTGCCAGTAAACGCCTTCCTTGGTGCGAGGCTGGTTCTGGAGCTGCTTGAAGAGAGTCTTCAGCGCCAGTTCGCTGCTCTTGCTAGGGAAGAGGTTGTGCATGCGGAGGATGAACTTCGCGGTGCGCACATTGTCGAGATTGAAATCCTCATATTTGTAGCCTGTGATGTTTCCTTTTTCGTCAATCATCTTGGCTGGATATTCTTTCAGGTAGTTGATGATAGCCTCGTTGTTGGCTTCGGCATCAGCTCCCTTGAAGGTGCTCTTCCCGTCTTTGTAATGGAGGTAGGTGTCGAGCATGCCTTCCATCTCAATACCCATTACATAGCTCCAGCGAGGTTTCTTCGGACTGAAGTCGAGGTTGTATGGGTGGGGAGTGCGCTGCATCTCGCTGTGGGTGAGCCACTCTGAATAGGTCTGGTAAGGACGGTCTTCCTTGTTGAGAACCAGGGAACCGTTGATGATGAGGTTATCGAATTTCACATCGCGGGTCTTGCCGGTTATCTTGACTGGCTGCTTGATGACGCCGTTGAACTTACAGTTCTTTACGTGGATATCGTATACGTTTTCTATTTTGTTTCCACCGATGATAAGCACACCGTAGTTACTCTTCTGGCAGGTAACATCTTCCATGCTCACGTTGCGCACGGTAGGTTCAAATCCGCGGTAGCAAGCTTCTTTTGGCTCATAGTCGAGGTTGATCTTGAGTACGGCTTCCTTACACTGACCTACGGTAACCTTGCGCATGTGGATGTTCTGGATGAGTCCGCCGCGGCAGTTGTTGGTCTTGATGCGGAGGATGCGGTCCAGATGAGGAGAGTCCATCTCGCAGTTCTCGGCGTATACATTCTCGCATCCGCCTGAAATCTCAGAACCGATGACTACGCCACCATGTCCGTCTTCCATCTTACAGTTACGGATGATGATGTTTCTGGAAGGCTGGTTCCAGAGACGTCCGTCGTTGTTTCTTCCGCTCTTGATGGCGATACAGTCGTCGCCAGTGTGGAAGATACAGTTCTGGATGAGTACATTCTCGCATGCCTCAGGGTCGCATCCGTCTCCGTTAGGACCTTCGTTCCATACGGTTACGCCGTCTACTGTGATGTTTCTGCAGAGCAGCGGGTGCATTACCCAGAAAGGTGAGTTGATCATCTTGACATCCTTGATGAGGATGCGCTCAGAACGTACGAAGTTGACGAGCTGAGGGCGGAGACCCTGTCCCATACCGAACTTGCGCTCATCGAAAGGCACACCGTCTTCTGCCATCTTCAGCAGTCTGGCACGTGATCCCATCTTCTGGTGTTCCTTGGTTACGCCCTCCTTATATCCGAATCTGGCGTTACCGTTCATTGGCCACCATGTATCGTTGTTACCGCCTCCGTCGATGGTACCTTTACCGGTGATAGCGATGTCGCTGACCTTGTAGGCATAGATGCACGGAGAATAGTTCCAGCATGCGATGCCCTCCCATGAGGTGCGTACCAGCGGATAGAGTTTCGGCTCGAAGGCAAACTGCAGTACGGCACCCTCTTCGAGATTCAGTTCTACGGAACTCTTCATCTCGATGGCTCCTGTGCGCCAGGTACCCTTCGGGATGACTACAGTACCGCCACCTTTCTTAGAAACGAGGGCGATGAGCTTGTTGATTGCCTTCTGGTTCTGTGCAGCCGAAGCGTTCTGCTTGGCTCCATAGGCAGAAATAACATACTTCTTAGCTGCCTGCTTGATGCTAGGCAACTGTATGCTCTGTTCAATGCGCTGATATTCAGCATCGTTCCATCCGTCGGCCCAAGCGCAGGCAGGGATGAGAAGCAGAGCAACGAGTAAGGTCTTAAAGAATTTCTTCATTGTCTTTGTTCTAGTTTTATGATTATTTGTATTATGAATTCGTTTGTATTGATCTGTTTATTCGTTAGTCGGGTCTTACGTTTAACACATCGCTGCAAAGATACGAATTTTATTTGTAATAGAGGTGCTGCTAATGTTAAAATTAAATGTTTTTGGAAAAAAGTTTGGTGTTTTGAAAATAAAATGTTACCTTTGCAACGATAATTAACATTATTAACGCAATAAATACTGGGTAGCCTATTGAATAGACATTTACTTAATAAATAAAACAAGATTAAGAAAATGAGTAAACTCAATGAAATGACAGACGAAGAGTTGGCCTTGGCTTATGTCGGGGGCGACAATAGAGCCTTTGACCTCTTGCTTTCACGCAACGAGGTGAAACTGTTCTCTTACATCCTTTTCGTGGTTCACGATGAGGATCTGGCGAATGATATCTTCCAGGAGACATTCGTAAAAGCAATCAGTCGTTTGCATGCTGGCCAGTATTCTTGTTCAGGCAAATTTATTTCGTGGTTAATGCGTATAGCGCATAATGTAATCATCGACGGTTATCGCAGTCAGTGTGTGTTCCGCATGGTTGAACAGGGGAACGACAATGACCTTTCCTGTCTGCGCGGTGAAGAATTCCAGGCAGACTGTGCTGAGCAGGAGATAGTACGCAAACAGGTGCTTCGTGATGTGAAGAAACTGGTAGACTTTCTGCCGGCTCCACAACGCGAGGTGGTTTATATGCGTTATTATCAGGAAATGTCTTTCAAGGAAATTGCTGAGTGTACCAATGTGAGCATCAATACGAGTCTGGGAAGAATGCGTTATGCGCTCCTTAACCTCCGCAAGATGGCTAAGGAGCACAATATCTATCTGAATCTTGATTAGTGGAGTTCTTTCAGAGCATGGATGGTAGCATAAGGATCTGTGCTCTTGAACACATAACTTCCGCTTACCAGCACGTTTACTCCGGCTTTCACCAGTCTTGGGGCGGTTTCTGCCTGTACGCCACCATCTACCTCGATGAGTGCCTGGCTGCCGCTCTCCTTGATGAGCTGGCGCAGACGACCTACTTTCTTGATGGTGTTCTCGATGAACTTCTGTCCTCCGAAGCCTGGGTTTACGCTCATCAGCAGTACCATGTCTACATCGCAGATGATGTCTTCCAGCACACATACCGGGGTAGAAGGGTTGAGGGTAACTCCTGCCTTCATGCCTGCTGCGTGAATCTGCTGGATGGTGCGGTGCAGATGGGTGCAGGCTTCGTAGTGCACGTTCATCATCATGGCACCGAGCTTGGCAGTCTGTTCTATGTAGTTTTCCGGATGCTGAATCATGAAGTGGACGTCGAGGGGCTTGGTGCATACCTTGCTCACGGCTTCAATCACAGGGAATCCGAACGAGATGTTGGGCACAAAGACGCCATCCATCACGTCGAGGTGGAGCCAGTCGGCTTCACTCTTGTTTATCATCTCTATATCACTCTTCAGGTCAATAAAGTTGGCTGAGAGCAATGAAGGGGATATCATTGTTTTCATCTTTCTTCTTCTGTTAGTTAGGATAGCACACCTTAAGCTTACCATTTTGCACCATGGTATGATAGGAATAGGCTATCTGCTTGATGAAGTAGATGGTTTGAGCCGAAGGTCTCATTTTCTTTGGTGTAAAAACTTGCTTCATAGGCGTGAATCTTTTTGTTTAAATGAATACTACTTATTATTTGTTGATTTCAGAACGGGCTTGTCTTGAGGTGAGTTTTCCTCTTTTCTTAACCTGTTCTCTAAATTAATAACGGCGTCTCTGGCAATTTATTACATTCCGTCGAAATATTTTTTCTTTTTCTTTCTCTCTATATATAATAAGGTATAGGGGGAAGAAGGAAGGGGAAAAGTGAGGAAAAAGCTATTTTAGATGATAAAATTGTGTTAAATCTTAAAATTTCTCGACAAAAAGTTTGTAGTTTAAAAGAAAAACTGTACTTTTGCAGTAGAAAATGAAGAACGAAGGAGAATCTTTTCGTTAAAAAGAAAGAAACGCCTCGTTTTAGTAACAAACAATTAAAAGAAAAAGCAATATGAATACATTCGTATCTACATCATGGTGGTGGCGTAACTCAAGATTCCAAAAGTCGTGAGTCGAGACGCCGTATGTGGATGTGAACAACATAATATACTAGGGGCCTGCCGTAACTTACGACAGGCCCCTTTTCTTTTACAGCAAAATAAAAACAAAAATATAGGAGATATTAACTATGGAAATGAAGGACATTTTGAACAGAATGTTGAACCACGAGGAACTTTCTCGTGAGGAAACTAGAGACATCATTGTAGGAATCACCAAGAGTGAATTTCCAGAGGAGCAGATTACAGCCCTGCTCACCGGACTGCAGATGAGAGGCGTAACGGTAGATGAACTGCTCGGTTTCCGTGATGGTATTCTTGCAACAGGCGTGCCAGCCATCCTGGATTGCGACCGCTATATTGACGTGGTGGGAACCGGTGGCGACCGCAAGAACACCTTTAACATTTCTACTACTTCCTGCTTCGTCATTGCGGGTGCGGGGTACAAGGTGGCAAAGCACGGCAACTATGCGGCTACTTCGGTGAGCGGTGCCAGCAACGTGATCAAGAACCACGGCGTTCAGTTTACCGACGATATGGATAAGCTGAACCGCAGCATCAACGAGGCAGGCATCGTTTATCTTCATGCCCAGCTTTTCGCCAAGGCAATGAAGTTTGTAGGTCCTATCCGCAAGGCTTTGCAGTTCCCTACCGTGTTCAATCTGTTAGGTCCTCTTGTTAATCCTAGTCAGCCTAAATGTCAGTTGCTGGGTGTAGCCAATCTAGACCAGATGCGCCTCTACAATCAGGTTTACCAGAAGTTGGGCATTGATTTCGGCATAGTGAACAGCATCGACGGATATGATGAGATTTCACTCACCGGCGACTTCAAGGTAACCACCAACAACTATGAGAAGATTTTCAAACCTCAGGATCTCGGTTTCGAGATAGCCAAACCGGAAGAGGTGCGAGGCGGAGCAACCGAGGAAGAGGCTAAGGACATCTTTGATGCAGTGCTTGAAAACCGTGCCCTCCCAGCCCAGAAGAACATCGTTCTCGCCAATGCAGCCTTCGGCATTCAGGTGATGGAGAAGGGGCAGAAGAGCATTGAGGAATGCGTGGAGATAGCAAGAGAGAGCATCGACTCGGGTAAGGCGCTCGCTACCTTTAAGAAATTCGTAGAGATTAATAAAAGGTAAAAAGGTAAAAGGGTAAAAAGGTAAAAAGAGCCTTAACCCCTTTGTCCCCCTTTGCGCCCCCGTTCCCAGCGATTCCATTGCTGGTCCCCTAATAAAAGTAAAAAAAGAAAAAGGTAAAAAAAAATGGCTGATATTTTAGAGGAAATTGTGGCTCATAAAAGAATAGAGATAGAGCAGCGCAAGCGCTTTATCCAGCCACGGCAGATGATAACCCTCACCGAGCAGAAGATGCAGGAGGATGGGGGGAAGGTGCCGGGCGGAAGTATGAAGGAGGCACTGATGAACTCGCAGACGGGTATCATCGCTGAATTTAAGCGCAAATCGCCTTCCAAGGGCTGGATCAAGCAGGAAGGTAAGCCGAGCGTTATCCCGCTTGCCTACCAGCAGAACGGAGCCTCGGCGCTCAGTATCCTCACCGATATTGATTATTTCGGAGGATATGATGAGTATATTCAGGAGGCGCGCCACGTGGGTGTTACTCTACCTATCTTATATAAGAACTTCGTGGTAGAGGAATACCAGCTGCTGCAGGCGAGATACTGCGGAGCTTCTGCCGTGCTGCTCATTGCGGCATGTCTGACCAAGGAGGAGTGTAAGCAGCTCATGAACATGGCCCATCAGTTGGGCATGGAGGTACTGCTCGAGATGCATAATGAGCGCGACTTCGAGTATGCTGAACTGGAACCGGATATGTACGGCATCAATAATCGAAATCTCGGAACCTTCTTTACGGATGTGGAGAACAGCTTCAGATTGGCAGAGAAACTCCCGAAGGATGTGTGCAGGGTGAGCGAGAGTGGCATCTCCAACCCGCAGACGGTGCTCCGGTTGAGAGAAGAGGGCGGCTTCAGAGGTTTCCTGATGGGCGAACAGTTCATGAAACAGGCAGACCCGGGCGTGGCGCTTGCAGAATTTATTTCTAAATTATAGGATTGTTTGCTCCTAACGCCCTGAAAGGGCAGAAGCTCCTAGCCCAGGGCATCGCCCTGGGTATAATGGCAATCAGCAAGGCGCCCTGTAAGGGCAAAAGCTTTAATGAAGAATAAACAATAAAGAAAATGTTTGTAAAGGTTTGTGGAATGCGTGAACCTGATAATGTAAAGCAGGTTGCGCAACTCGGCGTTGATATGATGGGATTTATCTTTTAT
>JAJWOH010000040.1:0-26756 GCA_021635485.1 Segatella copri
GCATATATGGTTATGCCGTATGGAAATATGGCAAGAAGCACAACCAGAAGGAGAAGGAAGAACTTCCGATTACTTATATGAAGAAGTCGCTTTATCTCCCTACTCTTCTGTTCTTCCTGGCAGCCTGGGGCATCACCTATTATATACTGATAACTTTCACCAACTCTACGGTTCCTCTTCAAGACAGTTTCACCAATGCCCTGAGCTTTGTGGGTCTTTGGGCGCTGGCACGCAAATATATCGAGCAGTGGTTCTTCTGGATTATTGTAGATGCCGTTTGCTTCTATCTCTATATCGTAAAAGGCATCCCTTTCAAGGCAGGACTTTACGGTCTCTACGTCATTATTGCCGTAGCCGGATACTTTAAATGGAAGAAGATGATGAAAGGCAGTTTATAGTTTATAGTTAATAGTTTATAGTTAAGAGTTTATAGTTGATAGTTAACTCAAGTTTCGCATGTAAGCGCCACACGCCCTGAAAGGGCAGAAGCTCCTAGCCCAGGGCATCGCCCTGGGTAATTACGGACGCAAACCTGTCGCCCTGTAAGGGCAAAAGCTTTAAAATATCTGGCAATATACAAAGCTTTTGCCCTTACAGGGCGTCTTGCTGATTGCCATTATACCCAGGGCGATGCCCTGGGCTAGGAGCTTCTGCCCTTTCAGGGCGTGTGGCGCAAAACTTGCAAAGTTCAGTAGTTTATAGACGGAAAAAGGAAGCTGAGCAAAAAGAAAACTAATCATAAAGCTCAAAGTTCAAAGTAAAAAAGGAAGCCAAGGCAAAAACAAACTTGCCAGGCTTCCTTTTATTTCATTTATATAAACAAGAACCACTATACCAAGGTTCTGCGCTTAAACTTATCCAATCAGCGAAAAGCACATTTTTTATGCCCTTTTCACCTTTAATCCGTTTTCGATACTAATCAGTTCATCGCTGAAACCAGCATCAATCTTCAGCCTTTCTTCCACTTTTGAACAACTGTGGATAACTGTGCTATGATCGCGATTACCAACAAGTTTACCGATTCTCGAAGCAGGCATTTTGGTATATTTCTGTGCCAGATACATCGTTACCTGTCTTGCCACGACATAATCACGCTTACGGCTCTTGCTGTTCACGGCAGTAACCGTTACATTATAATGATGGCAAACCGTTTCAACGATATCATCGATGGTGAGCGGCTTATCATCCACCTTCACCGCACGCTTGATGACGCGCTCGGCAAGACGGATATCAATGCTGCTGTTATAAACGATGCTGTAAGCCAGAAGACCATTGATGGCTCCCTGCAAATCGCGCACACTTCCGTTACAGGTCTGGGCGATGAAAGAGATGACATCTACCGGAATCTTCAAACCGTCACGACGAATCTTATTGCTCAGGATATCCACACACAACTGGATATTCGGCTTCTCCAACTCGCAGACCAGTCCGCAAGAGAAACGGGTGAGCAGACGGTCTGGCATATCCTTCAACTCTACCGGAGGGCGGTCGCTCGCCAGGATGATACGCTTTCCGTTGCGGAAGAGATGGTTGAAGATATGGAAGAAGGTGTTCAGCGTCTTCGCCTTGCCAGCCCACTCCTGGATATCATCCACAATCAGCATATCGATAGACTGATAGAAGTTGATGAAGTCATTGCTCGCATTATGGAGCACAGCATCGGTATATTGGGTCTGGAAAAGACGGGCACTCACATAGAGCACACGCTTCTGAGGATACATCTGCTTCGCTTTCAGGCCGATGGCATTTACCAGATGCGTCTTACCGCTACCCGAAGGTCCGTAAATGAACATTGGGTTAAACTGGGTGGTATTGGGATGCTCGGCAATAGACAATCCTACGGAACGAGGCAGCTTATTGCTGTCACCCTCCATATAATTGTTGAAAGTAAGCTTCGGATCTAACTGTGTATCAATGTCTTCCTGCTGCTGGGGAGCTGCAGGCTGGGCAGCCGTCTGCTGGGCACGCTCACGAGCCTGCTTTGCCAGATCTGCATCGTTAGGATCTGCCTCGATATCTTGAGAAAGCTTATGCTCCTTATCGGTAACAACACGATAAGTGAGACGGATTCCTTCACCAAAATTACGATGCAGCACCTTACTTAACAAGTCAACAAAATTCTGTTCCAAGTACTCGTATACGAACAGACTCGGAACCTGCACCAACAAAGTCTTTGTCGACGGCTTGTACGATTCAAAGACGATTGGCTTGAACCATGTGTTATATTGCTGCTCTGTTACACTGTCCTTTATGAGCAAAAGACTGTTGTCCCAGAGGGCTTTTGGACTTGCTAACATTGATTACTATATTATTAATACTTTAATTCTTTAAATGACGGGACGCACCAAAAGATGCGAAATCACGTGCAAAGTTACAAAAAAAAAAGGAGAAATGCAAATCCCCTTATTTAAAACATTTTAATAGATAGTCTTTAAATTACTGAATACCAAACACTTGTCTAAAATACAAATATAGCAGACTGAAATTCAGTGAAACAATAATGTAACGTCCCCGAAACGGCTAACAAACAAACAGTTTGCGAGTCATTTCGGGGCGTGAAACATACCGAATCTTATTTAGACTAAATTTATTTAGCTTAGACTCTTTTTACTTGTCTTTTCTACCGAAAACTGAGAAATGGACATAGCGCTTCGGATGTGCCTTCAAGTCGATAACCAGAGAGTCGGCATGACTCATGGTTGACGTCAGATTGTCGTACAGCTTGGTATCGTTCATCAGCAATCCGAGGCTACCCTGGTTGCTGTTCAGCTTCTCAGTAAACTGATGAGCACTCTCCAAAGTCTGGTTCACCTTGTTCAAAGTGCCCTGTACATCGAGACTGGCGAGATTAGCAGTCAGGCGGTTGGTATTATCCAGCACGCCGTTTGCCTTACCTATCATCCCCGGAACCTGCTTATTGAGACCCGCCATCAGGGTATTCAGTTCACGTGTAGAAACGGTGAGGTTGCTTGTGATGGTTTCCACATTATGCAGCGAAGCAGCCAGAGCCGGGTCAGCCAGCAGCGCATTCACGCTGGTAAGGATAGAATCCAACTTAGGCAACATCTTTTCCACTACCGGAACCAGGTTGGCAGCCTTATCCATCATGCCTCCGTTTACAGCACCCGGAATGATACCACCCGGTTCTACTCTTTCGCGCGGATTGTTTGCCAGAAGCAGATTCACCTGCAGGTTACCCATCAGGTCTTTCACTATCTCGGCTTTACTGCCCTGCGGGATTCTCAAATCCTTGTTAATATCCACCTTTACTTTGATAGGACCATTCTCCTTGTAATCATATTCCAAACCATCCACGGTACCTACCTTATAACCATCCGCATAAATAGGCGTAGAGGCACCCAGTCCCTGGATGTCATCAAACGTCATATAGTAGGCGTTGTTGGTAGAGAACAGATTCATGCCTTTCAGAAAATTGATTCCGAAATACATAACCAAAATACCGACAATAGCTACAAGAGCTATCTTGATTTCTTTTGTTAGCTTCATATTTATCTCTTTATATATTCGTGCTTATATCTTATCCTTACTCAGACCAATCAGCGGTTCCTGTTCTGTTTGAACTCACGTATTGCCTGATTCACATCATATTTCTTTCCATTCTTGAAAGCTACGATGAAAGCTTCAGGGAATTTCTCGGCAAGCGACTTGCGCAAGCGGTAAATCTCATTATAATTGGTAGAGGCTCCCATCGTATATTTTACCATGTTTCCTTCCTGATAACTGTCATAATCGGTTTCGCCCTTGAAATGGGCATCGCCCTTGCGGAGCGTGCGGTTGCTGACAAATATCTGAAGCTTGAAGACAGGCGCATCAGCCACATTGGCTTTCTGCTGTGCCGGCTTATTCTGAGCTACAGTTCTGTTCTGCTGGTTCTGTCTGTTCTGCTGCGTCTGTCTGCTCTGCTGAGCCGGTTTATCCTGCTGGTTCTGTCTTCTGTTCTGCTGAACCGTTCTGGCTTTTTCCGCTCTGGTTTCCACATGCTTCACCGTTCTTCTCGGAGCAGTATCCACTTCCTCAGCACGGCGCTCGTCCTTCTCCTGCTTCGTATCAGAAACGATCTTGGCAACCGGCACCGATTCTGTATCCGCAGCTCGATAAGGAACCGAGATGGATTTATCGTATTTATTGCGATATTGCGCAAAACCTTCGTAGATGCCCCGGGCGATATCATCCACCCTGCTGGCATCGTTGAGCAGTCTTTCTTCATCGGCAGTAGTGATGAAACCGAGCTCTATCAGACAGCTAGGCATCGAGGTTTCTCTGAGAACCAGGAATCCTGCCTGATGCACACCCTTATCCGGACGGTTGGCACCGTTGCATACCTTTCGCTGGATATTGCGCGCCAGTTCTACGCTTCTCTCCATATTCTTACCCTGTATAAACTCGAAGATGATGTAACTCTCAGAAGATCGCGGGTTGAACCCCTGATAGGTCTGCTGATAGCCCTTCTCCATCGAGATAACGGAGTTCTCTCGCATAGCCACATCGAGATTATCCTTGGCACGGTGCATACCGAGCGTATAGGTTTCAAAACCGCGGGCTATCTTACCGGCAGGCAACGCATTGGTATGAACCGAGATAAACAGGTCGGCATTGGCGCGGTTGGCGATATTGGCACGCTCCTTCAGAGGAATGAAGACATCCGTCTTACGGGTATAGATGACTCTCACATCCGGCATATTGCGCTCAACATATTTGCCAAACTGCAATGCCACTGAGAGATTGATATTCTTTTCTTTAGAAATAGCACCAAGTGCACCCGCATCATGACCGCCATGACCTGGGTCGATAACGAGTGTGAAGCGGCGGTTGGCGCCCGTCGCTGTGAGCACCAACATACACAATAGGGTCAATATGAGTGTTATTTTCTTCAACATATCTTTCTGATGATTTTGCAAAATTACTACTTTTGTATCAGAAAACCTAAATCTACTATAAAGTTTTATCATTTGTTAATACAACTTCTACCCCTGCGCCGTCACAATCTGCTCCAAAAGGTGGATTAACTTTGGTAATGGCGAGTTGTATTTTCTGAATAGTCGGATATTCTGCAAAGAGTCGCTTTCCTATCCTTCCGGCTACATGTTCCAGCAGTTTGCCAGGTATCTCCATCTCCTGTTTCACGAGTTCATAGAGTTCTGCATAGTTGATGGTTCCAGCCAGTTCATCGGTTTCCATGGCACTGGAGAAATCATATTTCACCTCCAGATTCACCACATAGTCGTTGCCCACCTGGGTTTCCTGTGGCAAAACGCCGTGATAGGCATGGAAACGGACGTTCTTTAAGTATATCTTACTACTAAAAAGCATAGTTTATATCAGTTTCAGCCTTGGGGATTAGGATTCGGAATCGCTATCATCGTAAAGTTTCATCAGGCTGCCGTCCTTCAGATATCTCTTCAGGGCTGTTACAACACCTTTCTTCCAGGTATTGATGTTATCAGAAGTAAGCTGGAGCTGATAAACGAGTTTGATGACATGTTCGATAGGCATACGGTAGCGCAGCACACCGGAAATCAGCTTGGCATAGTTCCAGTATTCAGGATTAAACTTCTCGCTCAATCCCTCAACCGTAATCTTATAGCCTCGCTTGTTCACAAACTGGAAGTCGTATCGCTTCAATCCTCCGTCAAGAATAGTCTTCACAATCTTACCTTTGCTTACAGATTTAGGCAGCATGATACCCTCGTCCTCATCCTGCAAGCCCGTAAAGATTTCGTATGGATGACCGTCGAGCAGTCCTACCAGAGCCACCCATTTCTCCTTATTATTCTGGAATCTCACCACATCACATTCCAGTTCTCTAGGTCGCACCTCCATCACTTCAGGAGAGAAAACAGGAAGATGAGTTTCCGCAGAAACAACATTGGCTATCTGATCATAGAGTTTATTCCAATCAGACTGTTCTACTTGATAATTCTGATGAAGTGTTGCCAGATTAGCATTCAATTCATCTATAAGAGCCTTGGAAGCCTCTTCAAAAGTCATATTTTCAGTATATTTCATATCAAACGTTTCATATTTAGGTGCAAAATTAAACTTTTATTTCTAAAATCTGAAACGTTTTGGCATATATTTCACTAAAAAAGCGAAAGAAAGACAACTTTTTGGGAAACTTTCACTAACTTTGCAGCAAAAATAGGGTTCTGAAATGGAACAGAACTCCTATATATATAATAAGGTATAATGATAAAATAAAAAAGATATGGAATCGATTAAGAACAGAACAAGCATCAGAAAATATGCAGAGAAGGAAGTATCTGAAGAACTCCTGAACCGCCTTTTGGAAGAGGCAGAGCGCACCCCGACAATGGGAAACCTGCAGCTTTACAGCGTTGTGGTAACAAGAAGTGAAGAAGGAAAGAAGGCGCTGGCACCAGCCCACTTTAACCAGCCAATGGTAACAGGAGCCCCTGTCGTCCTCACCATCTGTGCTGATTATCGCCGCACCACCCTCTGGGCAGAGAACCGCAAGGGCACCCCAGGCTATGACAACATTCTCTCGTTCATGAATGCAGCTACCGATGCCCTTCTTTTCACCCAGACCTTTACCAATCTGGCAGAAGAGGCTGGCTTGGGTACTTGCTTCCTCGGAACCACAGTTTATATGCCAAAGATGATCATCGACACCCTGAAGTTGCCTAAACTGGTGATGCCTGTAGCCACATTGACCATCGGATGGCCGGCAGAGCAGCCAGCCAAGAGCGACCGTCTGCCATTGCGAAGCATCATCCACAACGAGCATTTCGAGGATTATACCCCAGAGAAGATAGATGATTTCTATACAGAGAAGGAAGCTCTTGAAGAGAACAAGGAGTTCGTTCGCATCAACAACGTAGAGACCCTAGCCCAGGTTTTCACCGACATCCGATACACAAAGAAGGATTGCGAGGCGATGAGCCAAGGTTTCCTCGAAGCCCTCAAGCAGCAAGGATTTCTTTAAAGGTAAAAAAGTAAAAAGGTAAAAAGGTAAAAAAAGCCTAGCGGAATGTTAACCAGCGAGGTGCTCTTTTTACCTTTTTACCTTTTTACTTTTTTACCTTTATTCAACCACGATTGGCTTGTACTTAGGAACCAATGCCTTCATGATGCACCAGCCTACGAGGTAAGCAACACTACAGATGCAGAATACAATCATGTAGGCACCTGGCTTGCCATCGAAGCCCATGAAACTGAAGGCGGAACCCTGACCATCTGCATAGGTGAAGAGCATACCGGAACCCTTGTTAATCAGGAAGGAACCGATACCACCTGCCATCGCACCAATACCGGTGATGGTAGCTACAGTTGACTTAGGGAACATATCACCAATAGTAGAATAAAGGTTAGCTGACCAAGCCTGATGACCTGCACCGAGCAAACCGATGATGATAGCTGGCCACCATGCACTGTACTCACCCATAGGCTGGGCAATGAGACCGAGCAATGGGAAGCAAGCGAAAATCAACATCGCACGCATTCTACCGATATATGGATTCATACCCTTCTTGTCTACAAAGTATGTTGGCAAGTAACCACCACCAATACTCAATACTGTTACGATAGCATAGAGTGTGAAGATGAGGGCGATACCCATACCTGAGTCTGAAGAATAACCATACTGGTCAGAGAAGTAAGCAGGTGCCCAGAAGAGGAAGAACCACCAAACACCATCAGTCATCAACTTACCTACGATGAATGACCAGGTCTGACGGTAGCTGAAGCACTTCAGGAAGCCGATAGTTTTCTCCTCAGCGGCAGTCTCTGTCTCTTTCTCAGTCTCAACCTTTTCGAGGTCCTCATCCTGTTCAATATAAGTAAGTTCAGCCTTGTTCACATGCTTGCTCTTAGATGGTTTTTCATAGAGCCATACCCAGAGGCCCATCCATATATAACCGAGCACACCGATGATGATGAAAGCCCACTCCCAACCCATGTGGCGAGCCAACAATGGAATGGTAGCTGGTGCTGCCAAAGCACCTACAGATGCACCACTGTTGAAGATAGCGGTAGAGAAAGCACGGTCTTTCTTAGGGAAATACTCTGCTGTTACCTTGATGGCTGCAGGGAAGTTACCAGCCTCACCCACAGCAAGAATCAAGCGGCAAGAGAGGAACAGCCATACGCTGATTGTAGCAATCGCTACGGCTGCATCACTACCAGCCTGTACCATGCGGAGCGCCTCGATAGAATCATAACCTTCCATCTGCATAGCTACCCAACCGCAACCGGCGTGCATCACAGCACCTGTTGACCATACGAAGATAGCAATGAGATAACCTTTCTTGGTGCCCATCCAGTCTACGAACTTACCTGCGAAGAGGTTGGCGATGGCATAGAAGATTGAGAAAAGACCGGTGATGGTACCATAGTGATCATCTGTCCAGTGGAATTCTGGAGCAATGAAGTCTTTCCATGTTAATGACAGAACCTGACGGTCCATGTAATTGACTGTGGTTGCAATGAAGAGCAGCGCACAGATTACCCAACGGAAGTTGGACATTTTACTTGTTGTAATAGGACTCATTTTGCAAAAAGCTTTTAAGCGTTATACTTATTTTTATTTTAGATTACTATTTAGACGGCAAAGCCTGGCTCATGTCATCATAAGCCAGGTTGCCATTTACTATACTTCTTTATTCCAATGTAGGAATCTTCACTACCTGCATATCGTTATAGATCAGATTCTCGCCTGCCATACCCCAGATAAAGGTATAGTTGCTGGTACCTGCTGCACAGTGGATAGACCACTCTGGAGCAATCACAGCCTGCTCATTGTTCAACCAGATAGGACGTGTCTCCTGTGGCTCACCCATTACGTGGAGAATCTTCTGACCCTCTGGTACATTATAATAGAGGTAAGTCTCCATACGGCGGAGGTGAGTATGAGCTGGCATGGTGTTCCATACAGAACCCTCCTTCAACTCAGTAACACCCATCTGCAACTGGCAGGTACGAACGCCGGCTACACCGTCGATAATCAACTGGTGGATTACGCGGTCGTTGCTCTCCTTCAGGCTACCTGCCTTGATATTGTTGGCATCTTTCAGGGTAACCTTCTTGGTAGGATATGTCTGATGAGCACAAGCGCTGTTCATATAGAACTTAGCTGGCTTAGCTGCATCCTTGCTGCTTACTTCGATGTTCTTGGCACCACGGCCTACGTAGAGAGCCTCCTGGAAACCGAGTATATACTTCTTGCCATCTACGGTTACAGTACCCTCGCCACCGATGTTGATGATACCCAACTCGCGGTTATCGAGCAGATTCTTCTGATCGTTTGGCTTGTCTGTATAGAGAGGAGCGATAGAAGTCAGCTTCAGAGGAGCGGTTGTTGGCTCAGCACCACCGATGAGGAAGCGGTCGAACATGGTGTATGTCCAGTTTACCTCGCCTGGAGCAAACACCTTCTCGATAGCGAACTCGCCGCGAAGACGGTCTGTTGTATAGTGCTTTGCATCCATCGGATTGCTTGCATAACGAACGTTGTAGTTAGTGTAGGCATTTTCTGCCTTCACTTCATAACCACATTTTCCACACTGACCAAAAGCCTGACTTGCTGTTAATACCATTGCTGCTAATATTAATGTTAATTTCTTCATAATTATCTTGTTTTATTTTTTACCTTTTTACTTTTTTTCTTCCTTCACGATGCGCTGACGGTTGATAACCATCATGGCTACCGTGATGACTGCGAGAATGCCCATACCTACGTATGAAAGCTTCACACCGCGATAGATAACCCATCCGAAGAGAGAGGATGCGAAATCGAGTGCACCGCCTGAGAATCCGTCAGGGATATGAGCGGCATTATCGCCTGTAGCTGCATAAACCTGGTTG
Source organism: Segatella copri (assembly GCA_021635485.1). Lineage (GTDB taxonomy): Bacteria > Bacteroidota > Bacteroidia > Bacteroidales > Bacteroidaceae > Prevotella > Prevotella copri_P. The sequence continues at coordinate 9,841 of JAJWOH010000040.1, forward strand.
GCTGCCAGCGTAAAGTCTGGTGCCATATCGGTAACGAAGTAGAGACCGATGACGAGGGTTACCAGGCCGATGATAAGCGTCTTCACCACATTACCTCTTGTAAATGGCAGAATCATTGGGAAGAGGTAGAACATACCTGCCAACGATGCCAAAGGCAAGAACTGGTTGCCTGGCAGGAAGACTGCGATAGCCAGGATAACCGGAATCAGAATCACAGATGCTACCAGGGTAGTAGGATGGCCGATTACCAGGGCAGGACTCATACCGATATGAACCTTCTTGCCGTTAAACTTGGTCTTCACCAACTCCTGTGTCTTCTCTGAGATAGGCTTCAAACCGTCGATAAACAGGGCTGTAATACGAGGAATCAGCTCCATCACGGCTCCCATCGTTACACCCAGGAAGAGAATCTTCTTGATATCGAGCTGGGCTACCCAACCTATCAGGGCACCTACGATAACGCCGAGTACCAGTGGCTCGCCGAGCACACCGAACTTCTTCTTCAGTCCCTCTGCATCGATATCGAGCTTAGAGAAGCCCGGAATCATATCGAAGAGTTTATTGAATACGATTGCGAATGGCATGAAACTCTGGCAGAATGGCTGCGGAATTGAGATACCATCCAAATCGTAATATTTCTGGAATCTGTCGGCTGTCAGGTCTGCACAAACCAGGGTATTGATGTAGCAGACGATAGCTGCGAAATAGCCCCAGAGCAAACTCTGGCCCATCACGAAGTAAGCCACCGCACCGATAAAGGCGAAGTGCCAGTAGTTCCAGAGGTCGATATTCACTGTACGTGTTGTCTTGGTAATCAACATCAGGAAGTTGACACCCAGACAGATTGGGATAATCAATGCGCCCACTGCTGTATTGTAAGCTACGGCAGCTGCTGCTGGCCATCCCATGTCAAAAACGTTTAACTGTAGGTGGTAGATGTCTGAAATAGCCTTCAATGGGTCGTTGAAGTTGGTAGTCAGCAATGCTGTTACCACGCCCAAGCCTACGAAACCCACGCCTACGAAGAGTCCCGACTTCAGAGCCTTTCCGAATTTCATGCCAATACACAGACCGATGACCGTGAAGATGATAGGCATCATCACGCTCGCACCGAGACTGATAATATAGCTAAATACTTGTTCCATTTTAATTTGTAGTATTGTTTAATTGTTAGAAAATACACGACAAAGAGCACCCTCTTTTGTCTTTTAATGATTTGTTGTGTGCAAAGATACACTTTTTTCTTCAATTACAATACGTTTTGATGGAAAAAATTACGCAAAAAAAATCCCATCAGAACATTTCTGATAGGATTTCTCTATTTTTATACGTTTTTAAATGATTTTTTTACCGAATCGGTCTTCATTCTTCCCTCTTCGTTCTTCCCTCTTCACTTCCTAGTCCTGGAAGTAAACTCTCTTCACACGGTTGCTGATGGTGGTCAGCACCTCGTAAGGGATGGTCTCGAGGATGTCGCTCAGTGTCTGGACAGGCAGATGCTCGCCGAAGATTTCTACCGAATCTCCTTCCTTGCAAGGGATGTCGGTCACGTCTATCATAGCCACATCCATACAGATGTTGCCCACATAATCTGCCTTCTGACCGTTCACCAGACAGTAGGCATGACGGTTACCCAGACGGCGGTTCAGTCCGTCAGCATAGCCGATAGGGATGGCTGCGATGACGCTGTCTCTGTCGAGAATCGTCTTGCGGCTGTAGCCCACACTGTCGCCTGCCTTCACATTGTGCATCTGCAGAATGGTGGTCTTCAGGGTGCTCACGCAGTTGATGGTCTTGTTGTTGCGCGAATTGATACCGTAGAGTCCGAGTCCCAGACGGCACATATCCAGCTGGCGCTCCGGGAAGTGCTCAATACCTGCCGAATTGCAGATATGGCGCAATATCTTATGGTCGAAGGCTGCCTGCAACTGCTTGCTGCCCTTGTCGAAGAGTTCAAACTGATGAGCTGAGAAATCATCGAAGCTGTCGTCATCGCTGCCCACGAAGTGAGAGAACACAGAACGTGGGATGATGGCATTCTGGTGCTTCAGCTTGCCGATGAGTTCCTCCATATCGTTCTCAGGGTCGAAGCCCATGCGGTGCATGCCGGTATCCAGCTTGATATGGACAGGGAAACCGGTTACGCCCTCCTTCTCGGCTGCCTTGATGAGCGCATCGAGCAGACGGAAAGAGTAAACCTCCGGCTCCAGGTCGTAATCAAACATGGTCTTGAAGGCGGTCATCTCCGGATTCATAATCATGATGTTGCTGGTGATGCCGTTCTTGCGCAGCGTAACACCCTCATCGGCTACAGCCACAGCCAGATAGTCTACACGATGGTCCTGCAGGGTCTTGGCTATCTCCACGGCACCTGCACCGTAGCCGTCTGCCTTGATCATGCATACCAGCTTGGTTTCCGGCTTCATAAACGCACGGTAGTAGTTCAGATTGGCTACCACGGCATTCAGGTTCACCTCCAGCGTTGTTTCGTGTACCTTCTGTACCAGCAGTTCGGTGAGCTGGTCGAAGCCAAACTGACGGGCGCCCTTCAGCAGAATCACCTCATCGCGCAGGGAAGCAAACACCTCGCTGGCGATGAATTCCTCTACATCCTGGAAGAAGAATTTCTCTGAAATCTGAATCACGTCGTGCTGCTTGCAGAGTTCAGGACCGATACCGATGAACTTCACCACGCCACGTTTACGGGCTAAATCGCTCACCTCTTTATATAATGCCTCCGGTGCCTGACCGCTCTGGTAGATGTCGCTCAATATCAGCGTATGGCGACGACCGCGATGGTCAGGACGGCGGTTCATGAAGTCGAGGGCGATATCAAGCGAATTGATATCACTGTTGTAGCTGTCGTTGATCAGCGTACATCCGTGCTGTCCTACCTTCACCTCCAGTCTCATTGCCACAGGTTCGAGCTGTGCCATGCGCTTGTCGATATCTTCAGCCGAAAGACCGAGTTTCGATGCCACGACGGCAGAGATGATGGCATTCTGTACAGATGCATCGTCGATGAACGGGATAGAGAAGCTGTCTTCCTCACCTTTATATATATAGGTAATCACGCTCACGCTCTGCTGCTTCTCGATGTTCTTCACATAGAAAGGAGCCTCCGGGTTCTTGAGCGACCAGAAGAGTTTCTCGCCTTTATAGTCGGGATATTCGGCTATCACCTTGTTAATCACCTCGTCATCGCCATCATAGATTACGGTCTCTGCGTCATGGAAGAGGATGAGTTTCTCCCGGCATTTCTCCTCCAGGGAAGAGAAGTTCTCCTGATGCGCAGCTCCCAGATTGGTCAGTACAGCGATGGTTGGCTGGATGATGTCACGCAGGGCAAGCATTTCGCCAGGCATACTGATACCTGCCTCGAAAACGCCCACCTGGGTCTGCTCGTTCATCAGCCATACCGACAATGGCACACCTATCTGAGAGTTGTAACTGCGCGGACTGCGGGTAACAAACATGCTTGGCGAGAGCAGCTGGTAGAGCCACTCCTTGACCATGGTCTTGCCGTTTGAACCCGTGATGCCTACGATAGGGATGTTAAACTCGTCACGGTGGCGCTCAGCCAGACGCTGGAGAGCCTCAAGCGTGTTTACTACCTTCAGGAAGTTGGCTCCCGGATAATCAGAAGCATAGCCCTTAGGCACATCCGTTACAACAAAGTTTTTCACACCCCTGCGATACAACTCAGGGATGTAGTTATGACCATCATTACGCTCCGACTTGAGCGCAAAGAACAGAGTTTCCTCTGGGAAACAAAGTGAACGACTATCGGTCAGGATAAAACCGATGTTGGTATCATTGTCTCCATAGCGACGCGCACCTATCAGTGTGGTTACCTTTTCAATAGTATATGTCATTGTCTTGTTATTTAAATATTCTTTATTTTATAAGAGATGATATTTCTCCTCAAATTGTCTTTTCTTCTCTTCCGTCCGGGCGATGAACTTCTGATGTTCCTCGCTCTCGGGATGGAAGGGTTTATGTCCGAGTGCTTCGCGGATAGGCCGCCAGTCTTCCAGAAACTGCTCCGCTGCCTTGCCGAAGTAGATTGTCCGGAACCGCTCCCAGATATATTCCACCGCCTGCTCGCTCGGATGCAGCATGTCTTCCTTGTAGAAGCGGTAGTCACGGAGTTCATCGTTCATGATCTCGTAAGCCGGGAAATAGCTCACCACTCCGGGATTCTCCTTCACCAGCTTATCGGCTGCCAGCAGGAGCGTAGCCTTCGAAAGCTGACTCCCGTGATAGCCGTATTTCGCATAGCGGATAGGGCTTACCGTGATGATGACCTTCAGCGAGCCTTCACTGCCATCAGATGCTGCGGTCTGCGATTTCAACAGATTGATAGCCTTCTGCAGATAGCCTGCACATTCGTCCACGCTCAGTTCCCGCTCTTCGAAGAGGCGCTGCGGGCGCTTCTGGCAGTTGTCCACTATCTCGCCCGTCTCCTTCAGGATATACACATGGTTGGTACCCAGCGTAAAGACAGCCACACGGGGACGCACCTCGGAACATTTCTCTACCGTATGGAGAATGCTTGCCGGATTATACATCACCCCGAAGGGATTCACCGTAGCCCGGAAGCGGTTCTCCACAAACCGCCTACCCAGATTGTCGGCAAAGCAACTGCCCACAAAGAGCATCCGCTCTGCCGCCCCTATCTCGAAGTCGGCCTTCGGAATATCTATTTCTGTTCTAAATCGCATCATTAGAATTTGCAATCTGTCTAAGGGGATTTGCAATCCCCACTATTCCTTCTTGCGTTTTCTCACCTCAACCACTACACCTATTATAATAAGGAGAGCCAGAACGCCATAACCGATGTAAGCCACCGTCTCGGTATTCTTGAGCGACTGAGGATGGAAATCGAGAACCACTTTGTGGTTACCAGCCTTCACGTTCAGCGCACGCAGAATATAGTTTACTCTGCCCAGCTCAGCCGGCTGTCCATCAACCGTAGCCGTCCAGCCCGGATAGTAAATCTCAGAGAATACGATTACGCCGCCCTTGTTCGACTTCACCTCGTAAGTCAGGTTGTTCGGCTTATACTGCGTCATCTTCACCACCGATGTATCATCCTGCTTCACGCTCTGCGCCAGCTGTTCCTTGAATTTGGCATCAGCCACAGCCACGTGTCGGAGGTTCACCTTGCCCACGCCATCAATTTCCTCGTTAGCATTGTCCACATACTTCACCTCGTCTACGAACCATGCATTGCCGTAGGCATACGGATTCTGCACCGGAACGGTCTGTCCGCCCTGCAGCGGCATGATGAAGTATTTGGTATTCAGCATGTTCAATACCGGATAGATACTGTCGCCGTTCACCTTGGTCATATCGCCGCCCGCAGCAGCTACCGCCTGCATCGTCTTCTGCATCTCAGGAGCGATGTGAGCATCAATCATCTCCTGATAGCGACGGAGCTTGGCTGGATGATAACCGCCGATGCTCTTGTGGTAGTAAGAGGTTTCGTTCTCATTGAATGTATTCGATGCCAGATTCAGCACACGGTAGTCGAGTGCCTTGTCACGGCAGATAATCTTGTCGGTCTCGGTCATCTGCTGCGGTGTATCGCGCTGCGCCTTGTCCACGAACATATCATCGTAGAGATAGCGCTTGTTCACCATCCACATATCCACCAGACAGAGCACGGCGATACCGGCAATCATATATTCCTTGCCCAGCTTCTTCATCTTGAAGAGCATCAGCAGTGCCGAACCGATGAGGATAATCCAGAACGAACGCCAGCAGTCGGATGTAAAGATGCCCTTGCGGATATCCGTCAGATTACTCATGATTGGAGAGATATACTCCTGAGGCAACTGCTGCAGCGCCTGTGTCTCCTGTACCGATACGAAATCTGGGAAGAATACGCCCGGCATGATGGCAAAGAGCAGACAGAAGCCTGCTGTCAGACCGAAGCTGGCATATACATATTTTATCTTCTCTGTCAGAATCTCCGGCTCATCTACAATCTTCTTCAGCGCCATCATTGCCAGGAGCGGGATGGTGAATTCTGCGATGACCAGGATAGATGCCACCGTTCGGAACTTGGCATACATCGGCACATAATCGAGGAAGAAATTGGTAAACGGCATGAAGTTTCTACCCCAGGCGAGCAGAATGCTCAGGATGGTGGCAGCAAGCATCGCCCACTTCATCGGACCCTTCACGATAAACAGGCCCAGGATAAAGAGCATGCAGACGAAGGCACCTACATATACAGGTCCGCTCGTTCCCGGCTGGTTGCCCCAGTACTGTCCCAGCTGCTGGTAAATCTGAACGAAGTTAGGATCAGCCTTTTCCATCGCCTGCTGGTTCTGCGCCAGCGGCACGGAGGCACCGCCCTTGGCATTCGGAATCATCAGCGTCCACGTTTCGTCGATACCATAGCTCCACTGTGTGATATAGTCTCTATCCAGACCGCTGCTGGTCTGGTTAGCCGCATTTTTCTTTACGAGTTCACTCTTTCCACGCATGGTTTCCTGACCATACTGCCAGGTATGATAAAGGTTCGAGAGGTTGAGCGAGATACCGATGAGGGCACCCACCACGCATACCGCCGTAGCCTTTCCGAAGCGTGCAAGTTCACCTTTCTTGATGGCATCTGCCAGGAAGGCAATCACCATGAAGAGGATGATAAAGAGGTAGTAATAAGTCATCTGCACGTGGTTAGCCTGCACCTCGAAAGCCGAGAAGATGGCAGTAAGGAGCAGTCCCTTGAGATACTTGCCCCGATAGGCAAGCACCACGCCCGCAATCATCGGCGGCAGATAAGCCAGCGCCCATACCTTCCAGATATGTCCGGCAGCGATAATGATAAAAAAGTAGGACGAGAATGCCCAGATGATACTTCCCAGCGCCGCCAGCGACTGTCTGAAGTTGAAGGCACGCAGCATGATATAGAAACCCAGGAGGTATACAAAAACATACCAAACATAGTCTGGCAACCACAGATGATATGCCTTCACAATCTGGCTGAGCACCTGATTACTGTCATACGAAGGCGACATCTGATAGGTAGGCATACCGCCAAACACCGAGTTCGTCCATCGTGTAGTCTCTCCCGTCTGCTGCTGGAAGAGTTCCTTTTCATGTCCCAGTCCCTTTCCTGCCGCTGCATCATGTCGGAAGAGGATTCGTCCGTCCATATCGGCAGGCATAAAGTAGACGAAGGAGATGATTGCAAATGCAATAACTACCAGAATATCCAGTAGATACTTCTTCAAAAATTTCATAATTTCTATATAAACGTTTATAATTTGAAGGCAAAGATAGCACAAATTGGAGACAAAACAAAAAATATAGCAAAAATTTATATTTTTTTTGTTGAGAAAGTTGTATTAGGTCAGAAATAGGGGTTCCCCTCTATCATTTAGGGAAACGCTCGCTGCCGTTTCGTTTTTTATTCGTACCTTTGCACCATAAAACAAGTTTCTTCAAACAGCATATATTAATGTATAAAAGAATAAGAATTATGAAAAGATTAGCATTCATCATGATGGCATTGCTCCTGGCTCTGATGCCGGCAGCAGCACAGAATTATCGTGACAGTAGATATTACAACAGCAGGACAGACCGTCTCGACTACCGTTACAACTACAACAGCCCATATTACGGATTCCGCATCGGTCCTGCCTTCACCTTTGTCAATTCCGACGATTCCCGTCTGGATGGTGGCGACTGGCAGACCGGCCTGAATGTGGGCGTAGTAGCCGGCATTCCATTGACCGACAGCGCCCCACTCTATCTCGAGACCGGACTTTCGTATATAGAGAAAGGTGGCAAGAAGGATCTTCCTGAAGGCAAGAAGATGACCTACGACCTCAACTATCTTGAGATTCCAGCCGTACTGAAGTACAAGTACGAGGTAGACGACCACTTCTCCATCCAGCCTCAGGTAGGCGGCTATTTTGCCGTTGGTGTAGGAGGCAAGATCAAGAACTTTGCCGAGCGTGAAGCAGAGAGCTCATTCAAGGATGCAAACTTCCGCCGCCTTGATGGTGGTATCCGCATCGGCTGCGGCATCGGCTACGACATGTTCTATGCCGATCTCACCTACGACATCGGTCTTGCCAACATCTGCCACGACAGTTTCGACAAATCGCGCAATGGAGCCCTCCAGTTCAATTTCGGAGTTAACCTTTAGGAACAGACAAAAGCCCCTGATGCAAAACACATCAGGGGCTATAAACTATTAACTATAAACTTCACACAGTTCCAAGTATCGCTGGGCGAGGTCATGGATGAACTTTCGTCCTCGCTCGGTCCATACGAGATAGGTATGGGTGTAGGCTCTGCCCATCTTCTCCTGTCTGCCATCGCTCTTCGGGTCGAGGAAGGCGCTGTAGCGGGTGCGGCTCTTCGCCAAGCCCATGTGAGCATAATCGGCATAGAGGAGATACTGACCGCTCTGGTAATACTGGATATGCAGGGCACAGAGCGAGCGGTTCAACTCCTGGGCAGTGATACCGAGTTCCTTCGCAATCTGCGTCGTGGTGAAGCAGGAAACGGAATCGAGCACGTTATCGCTGTAAAGCGCTTTAGGCAGAAGATTACCCACCTGATTCTCCAACTGTATGATGTTCTCACCACTCTTGGCGTTGCGAACCACCTGTTCATCCACAACTCCATTCAGACGTCGGATTTCCGTATCCTGTTCACCGATAAGCTTCTTCTGCTGCTCAATCTGCAGACGTTGCTTCTTCAGCAGATTCTCCTTCTCCTTGAGCGTAGCACGGAGGATTTCTTCCGCATGTCGGATTGTCTCCTCATCACTCTCGCCCTGCTGCACCGGGATATAACCACCCGTCTTGCGAATCTGTGGCAGCACATCGGCCGTAACCCAGTTCTTGAACTTCACGGCAGTAGAAAGCTTAGAGCCGAGAACCAAAGCATAGAAACCGCTCTCGTTGACATAGAGCATCAGAGTACGACGCATCGCCGAGGTTCCATCCTTCTTCAGACCGGTTGCTACCCATGTACGGCGTTTCGCCGTATCAAGTGGTTTAACTAACTGATCTACAGCATCATTCGCTCTCTTATATCCCAGTACATTACAGAGATCCTTTGCACAGAACAATGGCTCCCCATTTTCATCGGTCAAGGTACGAACCTTACCGAATTCTGAGTTTTCAAACACGACAGCAATTGCTGCCTTCTTATCCATTTCTACTTTATTTGTATTAACTGACTTTACCATAATAATTTGTTTTTAAAAATTAATAACTCAACATTCAAAAATCAACATTCAAAAATCAACATTCAACACTACATCACCGTAATCCAAACGCTCTCCGCTCGTTCTCTCGCTGCGGTAATGGCATTCATGAGCCTGTGCAGCCAGATGCGGGAATTGAAGACGGCACCCTGTAATTTATTTTCACCTACCAGAATGCAGCCCTGCGTATCATCAGGATAATTACCGGCATGGATGCGGATGCCCTCAAAATCAGGAACACCCTGCACAAGCGGAAGCCACTTCTTAAACCTTGGCGATTTCGAGATAACAACAGGATACGAACCCTCCGGTATCGCCGTATGACCCGGTATCTTGCGGGCTTTCTTACCCGATACCCTGCTGTACCGTCCATCCTCCTCTTCCGGTTTCAGTTCGACACCCAGAAGGTTTCTCCACGTAGGCTCCAGGGTATCACAGAAGTAATGCTCCTTGTCCAACTTCGCCATATCGAAGCTATGCTCAAAGATACGCTTGTCGCCTATTTTCACACCCGAACGCCAGGTACGCTTCACGTCCTTATCACTCAGGATATAAAGATGACCTATCGTATAAGTCTTCTTCTTTGCTATTCTTTTTACTACTATTTCCATACGCTATGAATTCTCCTTTCGGAATTTAAGTTTAATAAAAACTGAGGAACTGAATTTCTGAGGAACCGAGTTGCTATCCTTAACCTTGATGTAATGACGCTCCTTCCAGTTACCTAACATTCTTGAAGTTCCCTTCTTATCCATACCTCGTGCTACACGCAAGTCTATCACCTGCTGGTAAGTAAACTCATCCGGCAACTGCATCAGCATGTTGGATGGTCCTCGCTTGCTCGACTTCTCGCCTGTATCATTCGCCCTCTTGATGGCATCACCGAAGAAACGCATCTTGCAGTAGAGGTCGTAACGCTCGCTCCAGCGGATGAACTCGTCAATCTCCGGTTCCCATTTGCAACCGTTCGCCACATACAGCACACACGCCTTCAGGTAGGCGATGACGTTGGCACGGAAGGAAAGATTCTCGTAAACTCGGTCCTGAGAGAGGCGTGAAAATTCCGCATTCTCATCCTTCAGTTTAAGGGCAAGCTGGAATGCCTCAGGGCAGTCAATCAGTCCCCTGGCGTTGTTCAGATTCTCGATATAAGGCTTCAGCGCTTCACGGTAAGCATCATCGTAATCGCCATAAACAGGCATTTCGTCACCGATTTCACGCTCCGGAATGGTACAGAAATTGATACGGCTTATCGGACCGTCTGTCAAAACTTTTGAGAAGTAACGCTGCCCTTTCTGAATGGTGGTAGATGCATTCCAGTTGAACCTGATCGTTACCCTTTCTGTCACACTTTGAACGCCCACGCGCTGTTGGCCAAAGAGGTTGAAGGGGTCAAAGGCGAGGCACATGATGCGGAACTGCTGGTTACCGCTACCCCGGAGTGCATCAAACTGGTCCAGCTCGTTAAGCGAAGTATAGAGGAAACGCCCCTGCGCCTCAGCAGTTCTCATCACGAATGCCGGACTGGTCATATCAGCATCAATCTCCTGGATAACAAGATTATCCGGTCGTTTGCGCTTATCCTTGTTGGCACCCTTGCGCGTCACCTCCTCCTTCCATTCCTTCTCACGTTTCAGATTCTCCGCATCCCGCTTTCTGATATCCTCCATAATATATCTAATCGGCTTATCCACAGACGATTTGCCTGCACCCGTACCGGCAAGCAAGCAAGTAGAAAGCGTAGCCTCATGCACTACATTATCAATATATCGGAAGCTCGTCTGCCAGAGGTGAGTAGCCAACGGTGGAAAGATAGCGTGCGCCACTGCCGGCTTATAAATCTCCGGAGTCCGAGATATCAGCAGTTTTACCAGCTTCGGCAGTTTCTCCGGCATCGCTGGCGGTTCCGGATAATCCTCGTCGCTACTTTGAACTTGGAGATTTGAACTTTGAACTGTATAATTACCATCTGCATTTGAATTTTTCACTCTTCGTTCTTCACTCTTCACTTCATTCGCCTTCTGCTCCGCCAGCGCATTCACCCTTATCACATCCCTCGACATCGGCTTGGAGCTGTCAGCATATTTCGCATAGAAATCATGTATCAGCTGATGGCAATCCGGCTCCTGATAGTAGCTTGGCATTTTCGTCCTCACCACCTTCATCAGTTCCTCCTCGCTCATCACCCTCGAAGCGCCTGCGCTCATAATGGCGAGGAGCGAAGAGTGCCGAGACCCGACGGTATCAATCGCCATTCCTTCAAGCCCAGCCGACTGCACGAACAGATCAAAGGCTATCAGATTCTTCTCGCTGGCCTCTCCCAGTTCACCAGAGCCATGATTGCCCGAAAGTCTATTGTTTTGAACATTGTCATTGCTATTGCCATTAACTGTAAACTGTAAACTATTAACTTTTGCATCTCCCCTTCCGTCAACCGTCAGTCCACGGTCCAGAAAAGCCTTTCTGCGAGCCTGTATTTCGCTCTCCGGCATCACTGCGCACCACATTTTAGACCGGTAGATTTCCGAGTCCTTATCCGTCAGGAAAATCATCCTCTCAGGTGTGATGCAGCTCTCATCATAAGGCACGCCCAGTGCCTCACAATACGCCTTCTGCGTCTCCTCGATGGTCATCCCCACCGGCATTCTAATCCCGATATGCAGCTTCTTTCTAGCGCTATAACAGAGATGCAGCAACGAGCCGTTCCATATCCCCGAAGAGCAGTTCAGCTTGCGCGCCTTCTCAATCGCCTTCTCCACATACTCCTTATCATCCACATCAATAATCGTCTGGAAGAGAAAGCTTTCCGGCAAGGCATTCTCCTGTCTGCGCACATTATTCTTGAACATGCCGTAGTGCGGACAGAAGAAAGGCAGTTCGCTCTTCAGCCTCTCCTGCGCCTTCTTCACCGCCTGCGCATCGTTTAAATCCACTCCGTCAATCGGCAATTCACCCCGAATCTGCTGAATCATCTTCTTGATTTCCTTCGATCCGATCACCTTATCATAAGTATCGATATTGTAAGAAAAAACTTTCCCTTTATTTCCCTTACGATAAGGATTAATTGCCACTACATGTACTATCTCCATTTTACCTCCATATTTTTCAATTAATCGAACACTTCGCTGTTAATCATGATATACCCTGATCCATAACTTACATTGATAGGCAGAATCAGCGAGTTATCCGAAATCTCGTCGACCCCGTTCGCCTCGAAGAGCGAAGCATTCTCGGCATCATTCAGTCTGCTCTTGACGAACCCTATTACCCATTTTGCCGCAATCTTCTCGGCAGCAACACGCCTGTCAACAAGGTCTTTCACCAGCTGTTCATCGCAGAAGTTAAGATCCGCATTCACGTTCTCAGCCTCCGCTTCCTCCTTTCCCATTTCCTGGTTCTCGAAGAAGAGGTTATACTTGATTTTCATATCCTTCATCATCATGATGTTCAGATTTTTCAGTTCCCCCTCCGAGTCAGCAATCGTCTCATAGAGTTTCTGTACCGACTTCTTGAAGATGTTCTTCACGTCCATCAGGCAGTAATAGATTTTGCCTCCAATCACCACCACCCTCAGTTTTCCGTACTGCGGATGAGTAAAATAAAAAGGTTTCATTGCTTTCATTTTCAATATTCCTTTTTTTAAAGTTGGGCGCTCCCACAACGGTTGATGTGCCTATACACAAAAGCCCCCGAAACCCAGACCATATCGGCTCTGAATTCCGGGGGCAAATGTACGGCGATTCTGCGACACTGCTATGGTACGATGAAGTACGGTCGTACCACATCGTACCAAAAATTATCTCAAAATATCCATGATTTCTTCATCAAAATCATATTTATAAGCATGATCCTTAGCTTTATTGAATCCGCCTCTCAAACTTTCAGCATCCATATCCCAGAAAACGCCGAACACTTTCCAGGTGTGCTGGATGTTCAGTTCCGTTGCCAGTATATCGGCAAGTTCCCCTCTTTTCCACCACGGCATTTTGTTGACGGGCTTGAAATCATCATTCAGGATTTGAGCGTTTCTAAGTAGTCGGAATATCTTGGTTGCTCTGTCATTGCAAAGTTCAACAGGAACAACCCTGCCTTCCAATAGAAAACAAGACGGTGTATGTTCTTCATCTTTTCCTGGTTTAGATTGGTCATTCACCACTTCCAAGTCGACCGTAGGAGCTCTGTCTCTCGCTCCTGCAGAACCCGTTCCTGGCTCTTCCTCTTCACTCTCTTCATTCTCCTTTTGCTGATCATCATCTTTACCAACAATCATTCTGGATTGATCACGGAAGACGATTTTATCTATTCTAATTCTCATCTTCCATATCCATTAACTGTTTGAAACTAGCAGAATCAATAACCACTTTGCTGTTGCCACTGAATTCTACGTTAATAACTACCTCGATGTTAACCGGTCCAGTCTGCACTAGCCAGATTGGCAATCCGTAAAATATTTTAGTCATATATCTTCACCTTTTAAGATAGACTAAATTTACTTCCTCTATTTTAAAGAAGAGGTGGCCCCTGGAAGTTTTCCAGGGTGAATCCTTACTTCGGAGACATTGAGCTGCAGAGCAGTATGAGGAATGTCTCCCCCGATTTCATGTTGAATTTTTCATTTTTACTCTGTTTTTAAGTTATTAATTGTTATTGTTTCTCTATAATAGCTGCGCAAGCACTGATGCACGGCTAAATCTCATGATATTTTTTTTATGTTGTTGTTCAATTATTTATTGCGAGGTGAAAAATTGCTTTGCATTTCTTCTACTTTCTCTTTCAACTTGTCAAGTTGTTTCAAGTCTCTCCCTATCGTAGCCCATTGCCAAAAAGCCTCATTGAAATTCTTTTCAAACTTATCTTTTTCAAAATTTTTACTCTCCGCAACATGTTTCTTATTCAGCGTATCAATGATAGTATCCCAATGATAAAGGATGCAATAACACCACCGACGCTGCTGGTAAGGCTTAAACTTCACTTTTCCTTTCAACACATTTATTATTGTATCATGCTTGATATGCGTAATATTAGAGAACTGATATGGAGATAGCAATTCAGCTCCATCACCTATAAAAGACTTTAGATACAAGATGATGCACTCTTCTTGTATCTCATTGGTTCTGTCGTCTAGCTGAGCTAAGTTCTTCAGAATCAACTTTTGTCTATGTTCTGCAATATCCAACATAATAGTGTAAATTTATGCGAATTTACAACTAATTATTTGAACAGCAAAGCCGACTCCCCAGCTATCATGAATAGCCGGATATATTTTTCAAAAACATTAATATTTAAACTATATTTTACTATAGAATAACAAGAAAAAAGGGAAAAAAAGTGAGCAATTTACGTTACTCGCCTTCTTCCCCTTACTTTTTATGATTTTACGGTAGGTGCATCGCTCTGCACAATCCTTATTTCATTGCAATCTTGATAGAATCCTTACCCACTTTGGCGATAACCAAAGACTCGGAAACGGCATAAGAGGGTGTAACTTAATATACTACCCACTCATTAATTTAGTGTAAACTTGCATTTAGGAAAGTTCGAACACCCATAAAAAGAGCCATATCTTCCATTGCGTAAAACTAACTGGCCACCACATTGTGGGCAAACACCTTGCCTTATTAAGTTCTTTGCTCTATATTGCCTATCTTTAACATTCTGCTTGTGCTGTCTTATTTCTTCCTTATTTGCTATTGTGTAATACCGTTGAATAGAATTGATAATCCAATCAATTTGTGTAGCATTTAGAATAATGTCTTGATATTGAGATATTGCCCAATTCAAGTTGCATCTGTTTACAACTATATGGTTATTGACATGAACTTTCAATTCTGCAGAATTATTAAATACAACAATCGGAATAAAAGGGAAATCAACAGGACATTTAAACAAATGGCGAAGAAATCTTACATGCCCCTCATTCTGCTTTATCGGATTATAAAATTGGTGTTTACTTTTGTAGATGACCTGAGTCCAATATTCTGAATTCTCTCCACCTAATATCCAACCTTTATAACCCTTTGTCTCAATGACGAATACCCCATAAGGTGACACTACAATATGGTCAATTTGAGTTGAGCGTCCATTACTCTCAAACAACAAATTGTTGAATATTGTGTATTCGTCTGACAGCTGCAACATTTTCTTATGCACCAACCTTTCGGAATATTTACCTTTCCACATTGGCATCTTCAATTTTAAGAAGATTACCAACGCAAGAAATACTACCAAACAAACTATACCCATATTTTACCAAACCTAACATATTTGTGTAATCCATTTTATGTACTTAAGAGAAGCTTCGCATAAGTTCTGTAAACTAAAGCAACATACTACCCATACGCCCTGTTTTAGGATGTATGGGTAAGTGCAAATGATGCGGCATTCCGGATAATGCTGGTATCCAATTCTACCTGTCCAAGGAAACTTCATCTGCAACAGATGCAGCCACGGAGATCATTCGTTTCTCCAGGCAGTTCCTTATCCTTTCAGCTGCTGTAACTGACTCTCCGACAATCCTGTTATTTTCATCACCGTGGCAGCATCCATACCATTCGCCAGCATCTTTCTGGCAATTTCCAGGCTTCGCTTGTTCATGCCCTTTTCCATGCCTTCTGCCAAGCCCTTTTTCATTCCTTCAGCCAGTCCCTTCTCCATTCCTTCAGCCAGGCCCTCTTCTTTACCTTCTCGCTTAGCGGTATCAATCGAATTCTTGATATCACGATATGCCATCTTGCTGGCTTCATACTCCCGCTGCTCCTGTGGAGTGAATTTTGCAATCTCGGCTTCTTCGAATAGACGGTCGAAGACCTTGTCGCATAACGCCTTAGGGCGCTGAGTAAGCTTGTAGAGGTTCTTCAGGGCATAGAGCCACTTGTCGTAGAGCGTTTCCAACTCATCCAGCGATTTGTTGAACTTGGCGATTTCCACATAGATAAATTCCAGCTTATCGTAGAAAATCTTGTGCGTGGCAGTATTGCACAACTGCACATGATGGCGGATTTCTTCCTTATTGAAGGCTTCCTCGTTCATGTTAAAGTTGAGCAGAGCAATTGTGTAAACATGGTTGAGCTTGAAGTCCCATTCACTACCCTTAGGAGCCTGCTCACGAACCGGAAAAGTGGAATAGAACAGGGCACGGTCCTTGAAGTATGTCTGGTATGCATTCTGCATTTCCACGATAAACTTCTCGCCGTTTTCTCCTTCGCAATATACGTCAAAGATGGCCTTGCGGTCGGTATAGATGTCGCCCACGTGCTCCGGGTTCAGATACTTCACGTCCTTAACAACCTGTCTTCCATTGAACAAGCTGTTGAGGAAACAGATCAGCAAATCCTTGTTGGGAGCTGATCCCAAAATTCGCTTGAAACCGAAATCGGTCAGCAAACTGATATATCTTTCTTCTACCTGCTTCATAATCCGTAGATATTATTGTTTCGTTTATGTGAGCAAATTTACAACTTTATTTTGAAACACGCAAAGAATTCATAGAAAAGTTTTAGAAAAAGTTATCAGATAGTATTGGGGATAGCAAAATCTTTACTTTTTTACTTTTTTACCTTTAAAAATCCCATAAAAAGCTTGCAGATATGAAAATAAAACCGTAACTTTGCGCTATAGAATTTAAAAACAGATGGTTATGAAGTACTTAGATCCTAAGGCAGACCTTACGTTCAAGAAG
>JAJWOH010000191.1:0-4391 GCA_021635485.1 Segatella copri
CTAGTTATTAGAATGCTGAAACAGAGTTTATACAAGGGCATCCCTTTGCATCGTCGATTACGATGCGGATGCCACTTGTAGTAATCTTATCGAAGCGAAGTATTCGCTTGTAGCCGATAGTGGTAGTCTCTTCCTTAGGGTCGAGCCTTACCCAGTTTTTGCCTTGTTGGTAATAGATTGAGAAGGCTTTTACGCGCTGCCCCAGAGGTATGTATTCCTGGAGCATGAGGCGTGTGATAGATTTCGGTTTTCCGAGTTGAAACTCGATATTGGCATCTTTTTTCTTTTTAGAAGCCCAGAAGGTGTCATACTGGCCGTCTGTGATATTCTTGCCAATGTGCTTGCCTTGCTGGCTGTCTACTTTAGGTGTGATGCCTTTCAGTAGATTGACAGATAATTCTTGTCGGATTTTCCTGTGGAAGTTTACTGCATTTGCAGAGTCGATAGGGTGGATGAGTCCATCCTTGTCTACCGGGAAGTTGAGTAACATGGTAGCGTTGTGTCCTACACTCTTGTAGTAGAGATCGCACAGGTCTTCAACGGTTTTTACCTTACTGTCTTCTTTCTCATGGTAGAACCATCCCGGGCGGATAGAAACATCGCACTCTGCTGGTGTCCACTGGTCGCCGTCTTCCCATCCAAACTGCAACTGTTTGTAGTCTTTGAAGCCTGGATAGACGGTGTTGGATGGTATTGTAGACCAGCAGGTTTCGCCTGCAAATCCATTTTCATTTCCTACCCATCGGCATCCCGGTCCGCCATCACCGAAAAGAATGGCATTGGGTTGTAAACTGTCAACAATTTCGAAAATCCTAGGAAAATTGTAGTAGTTCCTTCTGTCGATGGTTCTGCTTTCTTCGGCACCTCCGTACCAGCCGTCTCCTCCGTTGGCTCCGTCAAACCATACTTCGAAAAGTTCGCCGTAGTTGCTCAGAAGTTCCTTGAGCTGGCGCTGGTAGAGCTTCAGGTAGTAGGGAGAACCGTAGCTTGCCTGGTGTCTGTCCCAAGGCGAGAGATAAACTCCGAATTTCAAACCGTATTTCTTGCATGCTTGGGAGAGTTCTCCTACCACATCACCTTCACCATTCTTATAAGGTGTGTTGCGGATGCAGTAATCTGTGGTGCGTGTAGGCCAGAGGCAGAAGCCGTCGTGATGTTTGGCTGTAATGATGACTCCTTTCATGCCCGCAGCAACCAGGGTTCTTGCCCATTGTTCGCAATCCAGTTTCTTAGGATTGAAGGTCTTTACATCCGAATTTCCGTATCCCCATTCCTTATCATTGAAGGTGTTGAGGCCGAAATGGATAAAAGCATAGGTTTCCAGTTTCTGCCATGCCATCTGCTTGGCGGTTGGCACAGGTTGGATGGGGCCTACCTGGCTGTAGTTGCGCTGGGCGGCAGCTGTTATGGCAGCCAGCCCCAGGCATAGTGCAAAAAGAAGAGACTTCTTCATACTTAAAATAGGTTTTGTATTGTTTGTTTAAATTCCTTATTTGTCGATGTTCTCATTCAGAAGCCGGTATCTTGCCATCAGACAGGCTCCCGTGATTCCTGCAAGACCTTTCAGACTTGAGGTAACGATCATAGAATCCTCATTCATGATGTTGAGAGAGAATTTCTTGATTCCCATCTTTACCGGTAGTGTGAGGTAGTCGCCTGTAACCGACATTTCTCCTCCGATGACCAGCATTTCTGGGTTGAAGATGTTGATGACTCCTGCCAGCTGTTTGCCAAGTTCATCTGCTATGCGCTGCAGTGTGGCAAGGCTCAGTACATCTTCCTTTGCTATGGCGTCCAGGATATTCTGGAGTGATAGGTCTTCATTCTTTTTCAGAACTCTTTCAGAGAGGATGGAAGTCTTTCCTTCCTTTATCTTCTCGATGAGTTTCCTTTTGAGTGCTCTGCCCGAAACCTCTGTTTCTATGCAACCAATCTTGCCGCAGTGGCAGATGATGTTGTTGTTGTAGGCAGTCATGTGACCAAATTCGCCAGAATATCCCGACTTGCCGTAATAGAGTTTGCCGTCGATGATGATTCCGATTCCGATGCCCCAGCATACGTTCACGAAGATGGCGTCTTTCAGGCCTTTGCACTGTCCCTTAATCAACTCAGCGAAAGCCATGCTCCGGGTATCGTTCTCGATACATACAGGTAGCTGTATGAGCTGGGTCAACTTGTCGGCCAATGATTCTTTCAGGAAGGTGAACATGTTGTAGGCATTTCCCTGTACAGGATTCACGCGCTCAGCCACGTTCACGCAAACTTGAAGTATTTCTTCTCTTGAAACAGGAAGGCTTTCGATAAACTCATTGATGATTCTGCTTATCTCTTCCAGGTTTTCAGGAGAGTTCTCATATACGTAAGGCACTCTTGTTTTTTCGGTAATCAGATTGCCTGCGAAGTCGCTTGCTGCAAGTGCCAGGCAGTTCATCTCAGGATTGACGCCGATGAAGTAGCCTGCTGTTGGAACGAGGTCGTAAACCATCGGGATGCGTCCCGAAGAATTGTCTTTCTTTCCAATCTCTCTGGCGAGTCCTTCTTTTATCAACTCGTTGAGGGCACTTGTTGTTGTCGGTAAGCTAACTCCGATAGCCTTCGACATCTCTGGGATGGTGGAGGCTCCGTGAGAGATAAACTGCTCCAGGAGCTTGCCCTGAACTGAGGGCTTTTTGCTTATCTTTCTAAGATATTTTATTAAGTCAGCTTTCATAACTAATATTTTTTAGTTGCAAAGATAAGGTTTTTCTGTATAGGTGCAATATTTTTACTGTTAATAAAACTTAAACGGCGAAAAATAGTATACTTTTCGTCGTTTTCGGACATCCTGTTTCCTTCTATACCTTATTATATATAGAGAGGTTGGATACGTAAGTGCACAAAAGGGGGTTACACTTAATCGGCATCAGAAGCGAGCGAAGTGCAGGTATTTCGGCCATAAGAAGGCTCAAAGTATAAAAAATGTTTCTGTTTTAGAAATATTAACGCTATTTTCATTGCAGTATTTGATAAAACTAGTAACTTTGCAAAATAAAATATTTTAGTAACGAACTGAGCGTTAATAAAGAATTTAATAAATGAAAGTTTGTATCGCTCATCGTTATTTTTTGATTTTAACCTATTAATTAAAAGAAGTATGGAATACGATGTAAAGTCTTTAGTGATTGGCTTGGATTTGGGTGGAACCAATTCCGTTTTCGGCATCGTTGATGGGGACGGAGAAATAATAGCTACAACCTCAATCAAGACCCAGACATTCCAACGCGTGGAACAATACGTAGAGGAGTCGGTAAAAGCTGTGATGCAGATAGTAGAACAGGTAGGTGGTATGGAGAAAATTCGTGCCATGGGCATCGGTGCTCCTTGTGGTAACTATTACAAGGGAACCATTGAAAATGCAGCAAACCTGGTATGGGCAAAGGGTATTGTACCGCTGGCTGACATGTTTGCAGAGAAACTGGGCATTCCGGTTGCTATTACCAATGATGCAAATGCGGCTGCTATGGGAGAAATGAAATATGGTGCTGCGGTTGGCATGAAAAACTTCGTAGAACTCACTCTCGGAACAGGCGTAGGATCGGGTATAGTGGCTAACGGACAGCTGATTTATGGTTGCGATGGTTTTGCCGGTGAGTTGGGACACATGGTAGTGGATCCTGACGGTAGACCATGCGGCTGTGGCAGAAAGGGCTGTCTGGAGACCTACTGTTCGGCTACAGGCGTGGTCCGTACTACCTTGGCCATGCTCGAAGCATCAACCGGGGCAACTGAGCTGAGAAATATTCCAAGGGAAGAAATTACATCTTATGCAGTTTATAAGGCAGCCATGGCAGGAGATACACTGGCACGGGAAGTGTTCAGGCAAACCGGTACAAGAATCGGCAAGGCCTGTGCAGAGATAGCTACCTTTCTGAGCCCGGAGGCTTTTATCTTCTTCGGAGGATTGGCACAGGCTGGCGATCTGCTCTTCCGTCCTATTGAAGAAGCATATAACGAGCATGTGCTCTCATTATATAAAGGTAAGGCTAAGTTTCTGATGAGCGGACTGGATGGTGCCAAGGCTGCTATCCTGGGTGCTGCAGCAATGGCATCTGAACTCTAATCCGTCATTTTAAAAAAAGAAAATATAACCTATTTAAATATAGATAAAGATATGAGACTCAATCTTAGTTCGCAAATCGTACTCAATAAAGTACCTGTAGAGTTCTACAAGCCAAAGACGACTGTAGAATATTCTGAAATCTCCAGAATGGAGAAGATTCATACAGACATCTTTGCCTCTATGGCAGAAGGTGCCAGTCATGTAGCGGATAAAATAGAAGCTGGTATCAAGGCAGCCCAGCAGGAAGGCAAATTCTATGTGATGGCGCTGGGTGCCGGTTCTTCTCTCTATT
>JAJWOH010000192.1:0-4380 GCA_021635485.1 Segatella copri
TGAATGGTGATGAGTGTGGTGGTAAGTTCGAAGATGGATTGAAATCTATTCTTTCTACGTTTATTATAGATTGTTGCTATAAGATAAAGAAGACTGATGGCTCAGAAGTTGTTTTTAACCTAGAGAATATTTGCAAGGTTTTAGAAAATGGAGATAGTGCTCTGTTTAAAAGTGGTGAGATCGTTGGACCTTTGCGGGTGTTGAATTCTTATATTGGCGAGAATATGTTGCCTGATATTGTGAAAGGAAAAGGGGTTTATTGTGCTGATAATTTGGAAAACTTGAAACGGAAGGCTCCTATGGTTTCTACATCTTTGGATTTGGTAGTAAGACAATTTCCAGGACAAGTTGATAATCAAGAGAATAATCAAAAGCCACCTGTCTCTCTAAGTGAAATCAATCAGACTTATCGTCCTTATATCACAGCCATCAAGTCGAAGCCTTTCCTTCTCTTGGCTGGTATTTCTGGTACAGGTAAGAGTCGAATCGTCCGAGAATTGGCTCGTGCTTGCTGGAATGTTGATTCTCCTGAATACAAGAAGCATAAGCCGTCGAACTTTGAGATGATACAGGTGAAGCCTAATTGGCACGACTCTTCTGAACTTATTGGGTATGTAAGCAGACTTGGCAATGAACCAACTTTTATTGCTGGTGACTTTCTGAAATTTGTTGTGAGAGCATGGGTGAATGAAAGTATCCCATATTTCTTATGCTTAGATGAAATGAATCTGGCTCCTGTTGAGCAGTATTTTGCGGAATATCTGAGTGTTGTGGAATCTCGAAAGCGCAATGACGCAGGTAAGGTTGTGACAGACCCAATTCTCAAGCCTGAATTTGAAAAAGAAAAGAATGGTGAACATGCTGAGTTCGTTCCTAAGGTTTGGTATATAAAACTGATAGATGAGCTTTTGGTGGATTGTTCTGATAGTCAAAAGGATGTTTTAAAACAGCAGTTCATGGATAAAGGTATAACTATCCCCCAAAACCTCATTATCGTGGGAACCGTCAATATGGACGAAACAACCTTTTCCTTCTCCCGAAAAGTACTCGACAGAGCCATGACCATCGAAATGAATGAGGTGGATTTATATGGTGGATTAACTTCCCGACACGAACAGATAGGAAAACTCAATTTTGAAGACTTGGTAGGAGATAAGGTGGAGGGTGTTGACGTGTATCAGGAAAACCGGGAGGTTTGCAACCAGGCGATACAGTACTTGCAGGAAATCAATGCTGTATTGGAAGGTACACCTTTTAAAATTGCTTATCGAACCCGTAACGAATTCTTGCTCTATGTGGTCAATAATTTGCCTTATCGTAAAAACAGCCAAGGTCAGGAAATGACGCAAAATGAAGTTGTGGCCCGTGTTTTGGATGAGATTACTTCTATGAAAATCCTGTCTAGAATAGAAGGCGATGAGGAGAAGGTAAAGGCGGAGTTGCTCGCTTCTTTGAAGGAAGTAGTTTCGAAGATGTTGCCGGAAAACATGAGAGATAGTTCTGTTTCTCTGGCTAAGTTGGATGAAATGGAAAAGAAACTTAGTTCTGGTTATACTAGTTTTTGGAGTTAACGGTAATGGAACTTTTAAGAATCAAACATCACGACTTTGTGATGACCATTGAATGCACCAAGTTTGATGCTATTTGGGATAAAGCGAAGAGGAATGTGGGGGAAGACAAACTTACCTCCACATATTCCTGGTCGGATGGGGTTGAACAGGTAGAGCGGTATTTGAATGATCAATCCACTTCTGAGGTAATATTAAAAGATTCTTCTGCTCCTGCCATATTCTTTGATAATGCAGACTATCCGATATGGGTGGAGTTTGAGGAAAAGAATACCGCTAAGGTAGTAGATGCACATTTTGGTTCTATCTTGCAGAATGATAACGACAGGTTCAGTTTCCGTCATGGTATGCTGGCTGGCTTTCTGAATTTCGGCAATGAGATAGGACGTTCTGAAATCTGTTTTGATTATACTGTTAAGAGAAAGAAATCAGATGGTGTATCTTCTGAACTCATCAAAAGAAAGTTTTCATTCTCCTTCGAGGTGTTGAGCTCTAAGCTGGATTATCATTCTCATTGGAAGAAAATCGTAGAGGATATTGAACAAGAGTATCGGATGCTCTCGCTTGATTTCCTTAAACGGACCTATCATAGTTTTGCTCCTGATAAACAGGGAGAAACGCCAGAGATTATATGGTGGAGTATCTTTGCTGGTGAACAAAAGAAGTTCTTGGAGGCTTGTCGTCACATTATCGACCGGCCACGTCATCGCTTGCATGGCAGGGAAACTTATCTGCGGGCTGATAAGTTGCGGCGGATTTCGATGTCTCTTGAAAATGAAATAGCTGAGCATCGCAAAGAACCCGCTCATCTTTATCGTATCATCGAAAAGGTGGAGTCGAATGATACTCAGGAAAATCGATTTCTGAAATTTGCTTTATCGCAGATAACGGATAAGTATGCACTCTTAAAAACTCGTATAGAGCAGGTTAAGGAGGTTTCTGATGCTACCAAGCAAGAACTTCAGGCAACTTATGTTTCCCTGAATCGATTAAGGAAAAATTCTTTCTTCCGAACCGTCGGGCGTTTCAAGGGTTTGAATCAGGAAAGCATGGTTCTTCAGAAAGCTACGGGATATAGTCAGGTTTATCGGACTTGGAATTTGCTCCGTAAGGCTTACTCGCTGAACGAGGGTATCTATCGGTTGCAATCCAAGGACATCGCAACGCTTTATGAAATATGGTGTTTCATAGAGGTGAGCCACATAGTGAAGAAGGAGTTGAATCTGGATCAGGATGATGTGGAACATCGCAACCGAATGGAGCTGAATGGTCTGTTTACCTGGGAGTTGGGTAAGGGAGAGCATTCTCGTATTCTCTTTAAGAAAGATGGGGTAGAACTTGCCGAATTGGTATATAATCCGAAAAGTACTGAGCAGACCAATGATAGTATTGGAATGCAGAATCTGATTGTACCAACAGTTCCCCAGAAGCCAGATATAGTGTTGCAACTTACCAAGCATGATCTGCAGAAAAATATGAAAATGACTTATCTCTTCGATGCAAAATATCGGATAGCCAGCAAGAATGCGAGTGGAGTAGATGTGCCGCCGGATGATGCCATCAATCAGATGCATCGTTATCGTGATGCCATTTATTATCGTGATTATGTTGAGGCTCCGTTAAAGAAGGAGGTGATTGGCGGATACATTCTTTTTCCTGGAGATGGTAAACCGGCGGAGGTGGAGGTTTCAAAGTTCTATCAGACTATCAAGGAGGTGAACATTGGTGCTTTTCCGCTTCGGCCGAACGATAACGAAAACAGAAAGTTGCTTGAAGGTTTTATCCGGGAACTGATAGAAACGAAGGCTAAGGATACTGTGCAACATGTGATTCCGCAGAAGGGAACTGTAATGGAAGTGGATAATCGGGTGTTGGTTGGTGTGGTTCGTCCGAGTCATCGGCGTGGGTACGAAAAGAGTTTCTTGGAGCAATCTGCCACCTTATATTATACAGGTGCCAAGTTCCCGTCAACCATAGCATTGCAGGATCTTCATTATTTCGTGCCATATATCAAGGGTAGGGGGATTCGTGATGTGTATGAGATTGTAAGAATGAGAACCATTACGGGTAAAGAGGCAAAGCAGGATGAAGGGGCTGATGCAACAGATGATTTGCGTTTGGCCTTTGAACTTCGTTTTTCTCGCCAGTTGTATAAGGAATATCGTATGATTGATGTCTTGCAAATGAAAGACCTGACGTTTCTGGATACGACATTTAGCGATATTGATGGTTATGTTTCATCGCGTATATAGAAAAAGTTTTTCTATTTTATTGCCATATCTGCCACGCAGATTGTAAGTAGTTGATACACAGAAAGAAATGGGTGGCAATAAGACGTATTCTTATTGTCACCTATTGCCACCTATTGCCACGGATTTCTAGAAGACGCAAGGCAATGCTGATAGCTGCTGCATGATGGTCTTTGCCATGCGGGAGTGGCCGGCATCATTAGGATGAAGACGGTCGGTATCCGGCTTGTTAAACATCTGGGCACCAGCATCGTAAAGAGGGAAAAGACCGGAAAGAGAGTTGAGGTCGATGACCGGAACTGCCCAGACATTGCCTGTTTCCTTGATAGCTTTTACGTATTCATCGAAGAAGATGCCGCGAGCATTCTCGTACATCTCATCTGGCTGGATGTTCTTGTCACCACTGGCGAAGAGGGCACGATGCACAGGTGTCATCACCACGATTTGTTTGGTAGGATACATCTGCTTCAACTTCGACATGGCGATGTTGATGCGACCTTTCAAGGTGTTCTTGTCCATGCAGAAGTGGCGGTGGCGGCGCTGTACCATTTCGCTTGGCTTGT
>JAJWOH010000193.1:0-4347 GCA_021635485.1 Segatella copri
GGGCGATGCCCTGGGCTAGGAGCTTCTGCCCTTTCAGGGCGTGTGGGGCTTACTTTCGAAACTTGAATTAAAAATAATACGTGCAGCCGATGGTGGCGGCGCGATTGCCGAAGTGCTGGCTCGCCATATCGTGGAAGCGGCCTTCGAGCGTCCAGTGCTTGCCCAGATTCTTGTATACCCCTACCTCGGCATAGAGATTAGCCGGGGTGTAGGCATCGCTGCGACGGCGGGTGCACCAGATAAGGTTGCCCGTGAGGCGCCAGCCATCGACCATTGTGAGCTGCGGTGCCAACTTGAACACAGCAAAATGATTGTACTCCGCATTGCGCTGCTGAGCCTCCTCTGAAGGGGGTTCGCTGCGCTGCCAGAAGTAGTTGACTCCGGCTGTGAGGCGAAGGATGCCCTTGTGCCAGAAGGCGGTGGAGCCGATGCCGAGCGTATTGTCATGGGTGGCACTGAACAGGTGCTGGTGGATGTTCTTCACCGAGGTGCTGAGCACGAAGGCAGGGCGGCTGTAGGTATGCTTGAGCTCTACCACATTCGCCATGCTGTTGACGATATCGGCGGTATAAACCGGCTGCCAGGCACCCTCCATATCGCCCGCGGTTACGAAATCGCCAAACTCGGGATTGAAGATGCGGCGGCAGTAGGTGGCCTGCAGGGTATGACCCGGCGTGAAACTGTAATAGGCGCTCGCCGAGTAGATATGGTTGTGGGTGGTATGCTTCCAGTGCTCTTCGGGCGAAATCTGCTTAGGACGGAAGTTGATGATGCGGAAGCGGTCGCCAGCCATGAATCCCCACTTGCCGATGTTGTAATCTATCTGGGCGTAGAAATCCTGGTAGTTGGAATGGTTGGTGTAATTGGCGATGCAGTTCTTCTCGATAGAGAGACCGCCCTCGAAACCTGCCGTAATCCAGAGATCGGGGGTGATGACCGGAGTGGCGTATTCTACCACCAGGAAGGGGTAGGTAGAGTGGTTCTGATAAGGCGCAGTCTGGGTTTCTTCCTGTGTACGTCCGTTGTCGCTGATATGCTCGGCACCGAGGGTAAAGAGGATGCTGGAGCCGTTGTCGGCGAGCGTGCGGGTATAGTCGGCCTGCAGATGATAGGCGCGCACGTAATCGGCTGGGGTATGGGTGAAATGGTTGCGGGTATAGGTCTGCATCGCATCTATTTCGAGCACATCCTTCGCGGTGGGCGTCCAGAGCAGATTGAGCTTGGCACCCTCGTGGGAGTAGTGGTTTACGGTGGTTCCAGAGATGCCCTGGTAGGCATCCTTATCGCTGCTGGAGGTGCGCTGGTAGTTGCCTTCTACATGACTGAGCACACGGAGTTTATCCTGCTGGCTGATGACGCTGACGATGCCTTTTGCGCCGCCGTAGGTATCACCGAAGAGTCCCCATCTGCCGGTGGTTCCGTTCTCCTTCTTCCGCAGCGTGATGTCGATAACTTTCTTCAGACTGCTGCATCCCTTCATCACTTCGGCGTTCTGGCACACCTTGATGGTTTCTATCTCCCGAGCCTTGAAATGGTGGAGGAAGGTGGCGTAATCGAGTCCGTATTCCTGGTTGTCGATACGGATGACGAACTTGCCGTAGAGGTTGGCGAATGGATCTCCGCCGATGATGTTGTTGCCGTCGAGTGAGATGACTTCCGGGCACATCATGAGCACATCGAGGAGTGATTCTTCGCCGGTGAGTTCCATTTCGGGAACATGCATGATGTATCTGTCGCCGATATGTTCAATCGGTGCGGCTTGCATCTGGTAAGTAGTGCTGGCCATCGCGAGAGCGATGATGAGCAGGCTTTTCTTCGTACTGTTGTTTATCTTCATTTCTTCTAGTTTATATTATTGGTATAAAGGATTGCTTCGTGCCAAATTTACTTGCAAAGATAAGGCAAAAATCGGGGAATAACGAAAAAATGGAGATGTTTTTTATCGTTCAATGCGTAAAAAGGGGTGTCAATACGTAAAAAAGTGGAGAACGGGGCAAAAAAAGAGGGCTTAAAACTTGCTTGGTATTGTTTTTTTTCTTATCTTTGCATAAGATAAGCTGCACTCGGCAATTTGAAAGCAAGCTTTCATTGCGCTCGTTTGCATTATCTTTGCCGATGAAGAAGAATTTTCTAAGAACTATACATATATATAATAACCCTTTAAAGATAAGAACTTATGAAGCGATTATTACACATTCAATTCCTATTGGTATTGTTGCTGGCGCTGGGATACTCTCCTCTGCAAGCCAAGCGAATCACACAGTGGCAGGCTCAGCAACAGGCCTACAGCTTCTGGGGAAAGCAGATGCCGCAGAAGGCGAAGGCGAAGAGCCGCACGGCTACTACTGCATCGCCATCGGATGCTTACTATGTATTTAACAATGATGCCGGCGGATTCGTCATTATCGCAGGTGATGATGCCGTTACGCCAGTATTGGGTTATACCTCAACGGGATCATTCGATGCCGAGAATCTGCCTGACGGACTGAAGGACCTGCTGAAGAGCTATGAGCGCCAGATTGCGGCGCTGGGCGACAGCTATCAGGCGAACCAGACTGCCACAAGAGCCGGTTTTACAGGCGAAAACCTGCTCAATACCGCAAAATGGAACCAGAATGCTCCATTCAACAAGTATACGCCAAATAACTATGTAACAGGCTGTGTAGCAACGGCTGGTGCCATCGTTATGAAGCATCACGGTTATCCTGCCAAGGGCACCGGAAGCCATTCTTATACCTGGAACGGCAAAACCCTGACTGCCAATTTCGAGCTCGGTTATGATTGGGCAAACATGCCTGCCAAATATGACGGCACCAACGATGCCGCTTTCGACGGCGTGGCAAGACTGATGTCAGACCTCGGTGTGGCAGTGGAGATGCAGTATAATAAGGACGGAAGCGGTGCGTATATCGGCAACCTGGTAACCGCACTGCAGAAGTACTACGGCTACAGCAAACTTTCGCATCTGATGGCAATAGAAGATGTGGGTGCAGAGGCTTGGAACGGCAGACTGCGCGAGGAGATTGATGCCAACCGCCCTGTACTCTATGCTGCTTCTGACCCTAATACTGGTGGCGGTCATGCCTTCGTAATTGACGGTTACAAGGACGAAAGCTTCAGCGTAAACTGGGGCTGGGGCGGCTTATGTGACGGTTTCTACAAGATTGGAGCCTTGAATCCGGAAAGCGCAGGAAAGCCAACGGGCGAGAAGTATAATGTAGGACAATCGGCAGTATTCGGCATGCAGCCTTCTGACGGTACGGAGAAAGTATCTGCTATCGGATTCGTGAAACTTGCCAATCAGTTGCAGACATTGAATATGAATATTACCGATGTGAAGAAGGGGCAGAGAGGTGCCGTCTTTTCTGCGCCAATCGGCAATACGGGAGACCACAACTTTACCGGTGAGATTGCCGTAGCTCTGATGAATGCGAAGGGCGAGATGCGAGAAATCGTAATAACCAAGCCTTTTAAACTAACAGATTTTAAAACCGGTTATTATTATTTTTCTTTGTCTTTTAGTTTTGAGAGTACTGTAGATGCAGAACCGGGTGACTATCTGGCTATTGTGGCAAAGGAAGATGGCTCAGAAGAGTATATAGAACTGTATGATCCGGACTTTGAGAGAAAGCGTCTGCCGGCAACCGGATATAAGCCTCTTACATACGAGATCAGAACGAAAGTGGGAGAAGGTGCAACTATTAAGCAAGCAGAAACGTGGTATAATCTTTCCACCAATTTCTATAATGGCAAACCTGTTATCGGTGCCAATTACTATTATTATCTGACGTTAGATGCAGGCATTGCGAACTGTTGCGTTGAATTGAATGGCAAACTGGTTAATGATATCAATTTGGGTACTGAGAGTCCAAATTCTTTCAGAGGCCTTGAACCGGTTTATACCCTTGAGGTTAAGACTTATCGCGATTATCAGGAAAAGGAGTTGGTGATCAACCTGGAGAAGGCTGGACAGCTGAAGTCTGAACTTGCCAAGAAAATCCCTGACTATTTTGTATACAGAAATATCAAGGTGAACGGCGAGATTGACAAGCGCGACTTTGATGAGATGGCAAGCCATTATTTCAAGAGCATCGACCTGAGTGGTGCTAAGGTGGTGGCTTATGACGGCTACAAGGCTGATATGGTTCCTAAGTATGCATTTGAAGGCAACACTTATCTGGAGCATTTCAAGATGCCTGCTGGTGTCAGGGAGTTGGGCTCCAGCGCCTTTAGGTCTACCAATCTGAAGGAGATTGATTTGCCTGAGACGATAGAGGAATTCGGCCGCAATACATTCAATGCCTGCTTCAAACTGACGGATGTATATATGCGTCATAAAGAGGCTCC
>JAJWOH010000194.1:0-4333 GCA_021635485.1 Segatella copri
GAGTTTTCATTATTAAAATCATTATTTCTACAAAACAAGTCAGTTTCTCTCAGAAAAGACAGATAGCCCCTGCATTTGTATGTCATATTTTGTGCAAAGATATTAAAAATTTTGTAATAAACCGCGATTTATCCGTTTTTTTTTATATTTTTGCAGAATGAATCATCTAAAAGCAAACATTTTAGGGCTCGCTCTGCTCTGCTGCCTCCCGATGGGCGCACAGCTGAAGTGGAACCAGGCCTATCAGACATATATCAACCAGTATAAGGATCTTGCCATCGAGCAGATGCTCCGTTACCGCATTCCAGCCAGCATCACCCTAGCACAGGGACTGTTTGAGAGTGCGGCAGGAAGGAGCGACCTCGTACGCCAGGGCAACAACCACTTCGGCATAAAATGTCACAACTGGACGGGACCAACCCAGTACCACGACGATGATGCCCGGGGCGAATGCTTCCGCGTATACCAGGACGCAAGAGACAGCTACGAAGACCACAGCAAGTTTCTGGCGCGCCAGCCACGCTACGCACGCCTCTTCGAACTCTCGCAGCACGACTACAAGGGATGGGCTCGCGGACTGAAAGCCTGCGGCTATGCCACCAACCCGCAGTATGCCAGCAAGCTGATACAGATTATAGAGCTCTACAAGCTCAACCAGTATGACAAGGCCAAGCGCTACGACCGCTTCATGGCTACCCACAGCGGTACCGACCAGCCTGTAAACGCCGAAGGATTGCTGCACCCTATCCATATCTTCAACAAGAATTACTATCTCTATGCCCGCGAAGGCGACACCTTCAAGAGCATAGGCAAGGAGGTGGGCATCAGCTGGCGCAAACTGGCTCGCTACAACGAGCGCAACAAGCACGCCGTGCTGCACAAGGGCGACATCATCTATCTGAAGAAGAAACGCTCCAAGGCACCTAAGCAGTATAAGAAGCGCCCTCACGTGATACAGCCGGGCGAAAGCATGTACACCATCTCGCAGAAGTATGGCATCCGACTGGAGAAACTCTACAAGATGAACCATCTCGACCCTAACATCCCGGTAAGCGTAGGAACAAGACTGAGGGTGAGATAAGTGATTAGTGATTCGGTCACTTGGTGATTCGATGAGAAATGTGAATGTGAATGTGAATTTTAAATGAAAATACAATGAAGAGAATGATATTATCCCTCGCCACCATGGCGATGCTGATGGCGCCCGGCACAGTAAAGGCGCAAAACTTTGACGACTATTTCACAGACAAGACGCTGAGAGTAGACTATACCTTTGCCGGCAACCAGAAGCAGCAGATGATAGCCGTAGACGAACTCAACGTAATGCCACGCTGGTACGGCAAACGGCAGCGACTGGCTGAACTACCGGTAGAGGGCAACGGACAGATAACCGTTCGCGACCACCGCTCGGGCAAAATCATCTACCGCAACTCCTTCTCCACCCTCTTCCAGGAATGGCTCTCCTATCCAGAGGCAGAGAAGAACACGCAGAGTTTCGAGAACGTATTCCTCGTTCCGATGCCGAAAGATACCGTAGACATCACCCTCGACCTGCGCAACAACCGCCGCGAGATAACCACCACGCTCACCCACCAGGTAGCGCCGAAAGACATTCTGATTCATCAGAAAGGCAACAAGCCTACACCATACGTCACCCTGCAGCAGGCTGCCGACACCACCCGATGCATCCACATCGCATACGTGGCTGAAGGCTATACCGATGCAGAAATGCCTGTCTTCCTGAAAGATGCGCAGGAGGCTACAGAGGCCATCTTCGCCCACGAACCCTTCAAGAGCATGAGAGACCGCTTCAACATCGTAGCCGTAAAATCGCCATCCAAGCAGAGCGGACCTAGCATCCCAGCCCAGGGCATCTGGCACGAGACCGCCCTCAGCTCTCATTTCGACACCTTCTACAGCGACCGCTACCTTACCACCCTGCATCTCAAAGACCTGCACAACTGGCTGGCAGGTACCCCTTACGAGCACATCATCGTGCTGGTAAATTCGGATAAGTATGGCGGTGGCGGCATCCTCAATTCATACAATCTCACCACCTGCCACCAGAAATGGTTCAAGCCGGTAGTGGTGCATGAGTTTGGCCATTCCTTTGCCGGACTTGCCGATGAATACGCCTACGAGCAGGAGCAGATACCGATGTATCCTCACGATGTAGAGCCTTGGGAGAAGAACATCACTACCCTTGCCGATTTCCACGGAAAATGGGAGAACATGATAGACAAGAAGACCAAGATTCCTACTCCACTCTCAAAGAAAGAGAAGGAGGCGGTGAGCAAGGTGGGTGTCTTCGAAGGTGCCGGATACAGCCTGAAGGGCGTTTACCGCGGTGTGCAGGACTGCCGTATGCGCATCAACGAAACGCCGGAATTCTGTGCAGTATGCAAGAAGGCGCTGCAGGACCTCATCGACTTCTACACGAAATAAAGAAATCATAAAAACATTATATCTATGAAAGAGCAAACCCTAAACATCAGATACATGGTGGCTCAGCTCTCAGAGTTGAGCCAGCAGGAGCAGGAACTCGTAAACAGGGCGAAGGCTGCCACCAGCAATGCCTATGCTAACTACAGCCACTTCAATGTGGGAGCAGCCCTGCTTCTGGGCGACGGCAGAATAGTGATTGGAGCCAACCAGGAGAACGCCGCCTTCCCATCGGGACTCTGTGCCGAGCGCAGCGCCATCTTCGGTGCCCAGAGCAACTATCCCGACCAGCCTATCCTGACGCTCGCCATAGCAGCGAGAAACGGAAATGGTTTCCTCAAGTCGCCTATCTCGCCATGCGGAGCCTGCCGCCAGGTGATACTGGAGATGGAAGACCGCTACCAGCGCCCCGTACGCATCCTGCTCTATGGCGAGAACGGCACCTACTGCTTCGACAGCATCAAAGACCTTCTCCCCTTCAGCTTCGTAGATTCGAACATGAAGGAATAAGATTACAGAGCCCACTTCTAAAAAGGGCTCAGGATATAAGAAAAAGCCCTACAGGAAGTTTGCATCATGCAGACTTTCCTGTAGGGCTTTCTTCTTATTCCTCCTTATACTCATTATTCCTCCTTATACTCAAAGCATCCTGCGGCAGGCTGCTCTTTCTTTCTCGGCAAACCATCACGGTCGGTTGCAGGCAGGGTTTCGGCATCTGCCTTTCCTATTGCTGCCGACTCCTTGCGCAGATGGAAATCATACTTCAGATTGTCGGTGTCGAAAAGACGGAAATGCTTTTCGGCAAACACCGTCGTATCCTTGATGTCCTCATAAACCACATGGGTGAACTTCAGACTGTCGTCGGTCTCCATCTTCTCCGTGCGCAACACACAATGGTCGAAGAGGAAATTGAAGGCATCCCCCTCTTTCGGAGTCGACCAGACCACCTCATCATCATGATAACCCGTTACGAGCGAATTTCTCACCTCGAAACGAGGCAGCGGAGAGGCAAAACCGATGGCAGACTCCCGACGACCGTCAAACGGATAGAACTGGGCTATGGTGCAGCCGTTTACCTCAACATCGCCACCCTCAACATAGAGCGGATGCTTCAGACAGTTGGTAATCTGCGAGTTAAGAATCTGCACCTTGGCAGAATCAACCCTCACTCCGTAGCCCTGACTGTTATGAATCGTAGCGTTCTCGATGAGCAGTTTCTGCTTCGTAGCATCGCCCGCTTCTATCATCACAGCATCGTAGGCACTATGAATATCAGCAAACGAAATCTCGCAGTCATGAGCCGAAGACATCAGTCTGATGCCCTGCCATTGTCCCGGCGTGCGGTCGTAAGGCAGATAATCGAACATGTGGTCCAGTCGGTCGCCCCGCATCACCACTTCCCTGTCCTTCTCGCCCTCAATCTTCAGCGACCCGAACACCTGCAAACCCGCATTCTCGTGGAAATAGAGTTGGGTGCCCGGAGCAATGGTCAGCGTAGCCGCCTCATCAACCCTGATGCCGCCATAAACCACTACCGGCAGCGTGCTCTGCAGCAGCTGGTCCTGCTTCACCTCGAGCGAATTGAGTTTCATCGCATCCCATGAAAACGCCCTCAGGTTCACCTTCTGCTCCACGCCACTTTCCAGCGCAAACACCAGGTTGTCGCTCACCAGCTGCGGCTCTTTGCTGTTCTGCATCGCCGAAGTCAGTTCTACAAACACACGTATGCTGTCACCCTTCCTGATCTCCACATTCTGCGTCTGGAATCCCACTTCGCTGCCCAAATAAGAGCCGTCAACATTCACCCGGTAGCCCTTCTGGTTACCGTTTTCCAGCCGCACCGACTGGCAGCGCAGAGCCTTGCCCGTACGGTTGTAAACCCAGAAGCTTC
>JAJWOH010000195.1:0-4302 GCA_021635485.1 Segatella copri
CAGCCTCATCGCAGCCAGCCTCTACCATATCCTTATAATAATGACTTTCTAACATAATTATGATGAATTTTACGTTTATCTCTTCACTCTTCACCTGTATTTATAACCGCCTGATTATAGGACAGTTACGAAGATGAGAGCATTTCAACTCTTCACCAACTCTTCACCCACTCTTCACCTACTCTTCACCCTCATAGCACCAGGCGGTGAAGAGAGGGTGAAGAGTGGGTGAAGAGTCAGAGCGTCTCTTCAGCGCGTAAGTATCAGTATAACAATACGTTACGGCAAAAGGGTGAAGAGTGAAGAGTATTTGGGCATTCCAACCTCAACTTTCTGATAACTGCCAAACGCAAACAGCCAACTGTCCGCAGTAGCGCCAGTTGGCTGTTCTTTGCTTGCCAGTGGGTTGTCTTTCGCTCGCCAGTTGGCTAAATAAGGCTTTTACGTGCGCTGTATGCGGCTAAAAAGTCTTTATCTTTAGAACATCATAGCCACGCGCTTTACGCCCGCTACAAGCGCATCTATTTCTTCCTTGGTGTTGTACAGGGCAAAGCTGGCACGAACGGTGCCGAGAATGCCGTAGCGGTCCATCAAAGGCTGAGCACAATGATGACCGGTACGTACAGCGATGCCCAGACGGTCGAGCAAGGTGCCCATATCCATGTGATGAATATCACCAACCAAGAAGCTGACAACGGCATCTTTGCCCTCCTGTTCACCAAAAAGTCTGATTCCATCGATAGTTCGCATCTGCTCCATGCAGTAACGGGTCAATTCCTGCTCGTGCTTGGCAATGTTATCCATGCCGAGCGCAGAAACATAATCAATGGCCTTTGCCAGACCGTGGGTAGCTACATAATCAGGAGTACCAGCCTCGAACTTGAAAGGCAACTTCTCGAAAGTAGTCTTCTCGAAACTTACGCTCTCAATCATTTCGCCACCTCCCTGATAAGGAGGCAACTTGTCGAGCCATTCTTCCTTGCCGTAAAGCACACCGATACCGGTAGGACCATAAATCTTATGTCCGCTGAAAGCGAAGAAATCGCAATCCATATCCTGTACATCCACAGCAAAATGAGGAGTACTCTGAGCGCCATCCACCATGACAGGCACATCGTGCTCATGAGCAATCTTTATCATCTCTTTTACCGGATTCACCGTACCGAGCACGTTGCTCACCTGGGCAATGCTCACGATTTTGGTGCGTTCGGTAAATAAATTGGCGAATTCATCGAGGTTTATCTCACCTTTATCGTTGATAGGGATTACACGGATGGCAATTCCCTTCTTGGCAGCCTGCAACTGCCAAGGCACGATATTGGAGTGATGCTCCATGGTAGAGATAATCACCTCGTCGCCCTCGCTCATAAAGGCATCGCAGAACGATGAAACCACGAGATTCAGACTCTCTGTAGTGCCACGGGTAAAGATGACTTCCTCAACCTTAGGCGCATTGATAAACTTGCGCACGGTTTCGCGGGCTGCCTCATGAAGGTCGGTAGCCTGCTGAGAGAGATAGTGAACGCCACGATGCACATTGGCATTTACATTGAGATACTCATCGCGCATGGCATCAAGCACGCACAATGGCTTCTGCGTGGTTGCCGCATTATCCAGATACACCAATGGCTTATCATAGACCTTTCTCGATAAAATCGGGAAATCTGCTCTTACTTGATTGATATCATACATATTTTTAAGAACTTAACTTCTTTAAAAGGATATTATCTACTTGCAAAGCTTGCAGCCCTCACACTTATTAAGTTCACCACGGAATCGCTTCTCTACGAGATGATGCAGGCGGTCACGCAATGGCTCCAGCTCCATCTTGTCGATGACTTCGTTGATAAATGCAAACTGAAGGAGCAACTTAGCCTCCTCGCGGCTCACACCACGCTGCTGCATATAGAACAATGCGGCATCGTTGAGCTGACCAACAGTACTACCATGTGCACACTTCACATCGTCGGCATAAATCTCCAGCATCGGCTGGGTGAACATGCGGGCAGTCTTCGTAGCACAGAGGTTCTGGTTGGTTTCCTGAGAAACAGTTTTCTGGGCACCATGACGAACCAATACTCTGCCGGCGAAAGCACCACGTGCCTCACCATCGAGCACATACTTATAAAGTTCGTTGCTGGTACAATGACCCACCTGATGATCGATGAGCGTATTGTTATCAACCACCTGGTTCTTGTCGGCAATCACACAACCATTGCAGAAACACTCAGCTCCCTCGCCCTTGAATACGAGGTCAAGACGGTTGCGGGTAATACCGTTATGAAGCGTGATGACGTTATGGTTTACACGGCTGTTAGCCTGCTGCTCGATATACACGTTGCTTACACGGCGGTTCTTGTAATGAGTCTCCTCCAGACAATAGAGGTCGAGACTGGCATTCTCGCCAACATAAGCCTCGATAACCTGGGTTGCGAGGAAGTTCTTGTCATCGGCTGCATGGTCGCAGAAGAGGAACTTAGCCTCAGCACCCTGTTCCATCACGATGAGTACACGTCGGTTTACCATCAAATCAACATCCGAACGGAGAATATTGATGATCTGAATAGTTCGCTCTACCCTTACATTCTTTGGAACATAAATCAGCAAGCCATCCTGTGCCAGGAATGTATTCAATGCCGTGATGCCATCTTCGTCAGTTTTGGCAATCTTAGCGTAGTATTTCCCGATGAATTCAGGGTTTTCTGCAGCAATCTTGTTCAAAGAGTCCACGATTACGCCCTCCGGAAGCTCTACTTTAGGCAATGCTTTGTTATAAAAAGCATCGTTTACAACGAAGTAGAGCGAAGTGCTCAGATTAGGCACATCGCAGCGGAAAGCTTCGTATGGATCTACCGGAATTTCCAGACGGTTCAAGTTCAAGCCATAATCTGGCTCGAAGATGGCGCTCATATCTGTGTACTTGTATCTTTCTACCTTTCGGGAAGGGAAGCCCAAGCGACGGAAGTTCTCAAACGCAGCATCGCGCACCGCATTGAGCACCTCAGCACTGTTCTTCTTGATTATTCTCGAAGAAGACTGATACAAGTCTAAATATTGTTTTTCTGAAAGCATAGCCATCCTCCTAATTATTTCTCATCTACTTCAGCCTTGATCCAGTCGTAGCCACGAGCCTCAATCTCCTTGGCAAGTTCAGGACCGGCAGTCTTCACGATTCTACCCTTATAGAGTACGTGAACCACACTTGGCTTAATCATATCGAGCAGACGCTCGTAGTGAGTGATGACGATGGCAGATGTCTTGTCGGTATGCATCTTGTTCACACCATCTGCTACAATACGCATTGCATCCACATCGAGACCAGAGTCGGTTTCATCGAGGATAGAGAGCTTTGGCTCCAGCATAGCCATCTGGAAAATCTCGTTGCGCTTCTTCTCACCACCCGAGAAACCTTCGTTTACTGAACGGCGAGCCAACTTGCTGTCCAATTCCACCAACTCGCGTTTCTCACGCATCAGTTTCATGAATTCGCTTGTATTCAATGGTTCCAAACCCTGATACTCACGCTTGGCATTGATAGCCGCACGCATGAAGTTGGTCATGGATACGCCAGGAATCTCCACCGGATACTGGAAAGAGAGGAACAAGCCTTCACGGGCACGGTCCTCTGGCTTCATATCCAGAAGGTTCTTGCCGTTGAAGATAGCCTCACCCTCGGTTACGGTATAGAGAGGGTTACCCGTGAGCACAGCGCTCAAGGTTGACTTACCGGAACCGTTAGGTCCCATGATAGCATGTATCTCACCGTCGTTGATAGTCAGGTTGATACCTTTCAATATTTCTTTGCCTGCAATAGTAGCATGCAGATTCTTTACCTCTAACATATTATTACTTAAAAAATGCGTTCAAAATATTGGAACATAACTCTTCAAAGAAAGATGGTGACTTCTCCCAGCCCCATTGCACAAACAACGAAGGAGGGTCTAGTACCCAAAATGAGCACTCACCTGGTCGTATGACCTTACCCTTCATCTGCGGAACATAACTTGATGTCTGCATAATGGACTTGGTCAATGTAGGGTCAGACTCATCAACATGACAATATCGACCACAACGAAGATACACATTTTGCTCTTGCTTGCATTTCGCAACAAAAGATGCAACGATGGAATCTTGCTGTGCCGTCAAGCCATTTTTTTGATGATTGAAAAGGTCTTGAGCCGTTAAGTTCAAGCTATCAACTAACAATAACATCAACAACATTCTTTTCATAACCACCTCTCTTTCTTATTATTCTTAGCCAACGGTGCCTTCGAGTGAAACACTCAGGAGTTTCTGTGCCTC
>JAJWOH010000196.1:0-4270 GCA_021635485.1 Segatella copri
CGCCGTTCAGGGCGATGGTTTCCACCTCTTCCGTGCGGAATATTCTAGTTAAATTCTCTGTTCGTATCATCGTTAGAAAACTTTTTATCGTAAGAAATCTTTTTAAAGTTTATGACTCATTATTCAGCCTTGATGCTGTCTATCGGATTAGACATCGCCGTACGCAGGGTGCAGCCGATAACCGAAACAAAGGCTATTAATAAGGTAAAGACGGCGCCAGCCAGCAACACCCACCAAGGGAAGGAGATGCGATGGACGAAATCCATGAGATAAGTCTGCATCAGCTTCACGCAGATAGGGATGGCGATGACCACAGCCACCAGCGAACTGACGAGGAATCTCCTGGCCAGTTGCCAAGCCGCATCCCCAATCGAAGCACCCATCACCTTGCGCAGGGCAATCTGGCGCTTCTGCTGGTTGCCATAATAAACCGACATTCCGAAGAGGCCCAGGGCAGAAATCAGGATAGAGATGCTCATGAAGGTGATGATGAGCACCATCATATTATGCTTGTCCTTGAGGTTATTCTTCAGCATATCATCCAAATACTCCACATCCATTTCCGTAGGAACACCCACCAATTCCTTAGCCACCTGCTTGCAGGTATTCCGGATAGCCTGCAGCACCTGGGCATGATCGCCACGGGTTTTCACCAGAACAGACCATCCACCCTGTTGCGGGGTAATGACTCCAATGGCATTATGCTCCGTTTTCTCATTCTCGCTCAGCGCATCTCCACTATGGTAATCGGCAATCACGCCGCACACCTCATATTCATGCTTTCCATCCTTCATTCTCATTCCGAACCAAGGTTTGTGGGCAGAAACGCCATAGGCACGCTTCGCATCTTCCGTTACCCAAATCTTACCATAGGCTGGCTCGCAATACTGCTCAATCACCCTGACTCCCAGCATCTTCATCGCCGTGGAATCTACCATGAACATTCGGAGCATTCCTGTCAGTTTTTCATTGTCATCATGCACGCCATTTCCCCAGCTTCTGATAGGATTGGCTTTGCCGCAAGTTGCCTCTTCCACCTCAGGAAGCGCTTTCAGACGGTCTTTGAGGATAGCCATCTTCTCAGGCGAACCATCCAAGGAAGAATAGATGGAAACAATATCCTTCGTCTGATAACCCAAAGGCAAATCGGCAAGATGCTTCATCTGGAGCATCATCGTTATCGCCATGACAACCAGCGTGATGCTGATGACGTTCTGGGCAACGATAAATATCTTGCTGAACCACATCTTGCTGCGCATGCGGATGGTTCCCTTCACCACATCTATCGGATTGAAACGGGCAACCACGATGGCAGGAAGGATTCCCGCAAAAATGGAGATGATGACGTAAGCCAACGGCAGGAACCACAGAAGATCAAAGGAATGGAACAGGTCGATTTTCGTATCCAACATCGAATTGAACAACGGGATGAATGCCCAAGAAATCAACAAGCCCAACAGGAAGCAGAC
The DNA here is from genome assembly GCA_021635485.1 of Segatella copri. Classification (GTDB taxonomy): domain Bacteria; phylum Bacteroidota; class Bacteroidia; order Bacteroidales; family Bacteroidaceae; genus Prevotella; species Prevotella copri_P. The sequence goes on from JAJWOH010000196.1 coordinate 1,470, forward strand.
TGCCGTAAAGAGCGCCGACTCCTTGAGATAACGAAGCATCACGCCCCCTACCGATTCGCCCAGCAGTCTTCGGGTAGCCATCTCCTTCGCACGGTTGCCGATCTGAGCCACCGTAAGATTGATGTAATTGAACAAGGCTGAGAGCAGCAGAACCAGCGCCACTACCAGGAGGATATTCACCAGAGTACGATTGCCATGCTTGATAATTTCGACATCATCATCCGTAAAATGAATCTGGTCCCATCTCACAAACTGGCAACCCCACATGAAGTTGACTCCATCCGATTCCTTTTTCCAATCTTTCCAATAGTTCATGTATTTGCCAAGCAAAGTCTGTTTTACCTTTTCCGGGTCAGCATCCTTTGCCAGTCGAGCCACCGTGACGCAGGATCCAAACTGATCCATCGCCTGAGCCTCAGCTTCTATCAGTTTCATCGACACGAAAATATCGTATGGGGCAAGAAGGTCCTCACGATCGAAATCCTCCATGATTCCCACTACCTTGAATTGCAACTTACCGCATTGGATGGTACGGCCGATAGGATTAGCATTACCGAAGGCTTTCTTGGCAAACGATTCCGAAACCATCGCCTGATGAGTATCCGAAAGGAGATGATCAGGCGCACAACCACGGCATTTGTAACCCATGAACTGAGAGAAGTTAGGGTCGATAGCCAGATATTTTGCCTCATAATACTGTCCATCTATCATGGCTCCCTGCGGAGCATAATATTCACTAAATCTTGTCCATCCCTTGATTTCGGGGATAGAAGGAAAGAATTCCTTGGCTGTGCCCCAGGTCATTCCGAGATAATCGCCGGAACCTGCAACATAGAGTTCCTTCGCCAGTTTCTGATTCGTTCCCACACGGTACTCTGCAGTAGCATAGGAAACGAGAATCAGCACAAAAGCCAGCGCCACCGAGAGGCCCAAAGCCTCTATGGTGGCATAAAGCTTGTTGCGTGATAAGAATTTCACATAACTTTTCATCATATACTCATTTATTTAAAACTGCTGCAAAGTTACGGCTTCTCCCGTTTTCTGCCAAGATTTTCACCAGCCGAAAGGTGGATTGTATGAAATTCATACACTCTATTGTATGATTATCACACAACAGTCCCATTTTTGTTTGCCGTTTCGGGAAAAAAGCGTACTTTTGCAAACAAAAAAAGAAAATATGAAATACGGAACCCTTCTTGTCATCGACGATAATCCGTCGATACTCACAGCGCTGAAAATCTGTCTGGGCAATACGTTCGAACGGATTCTCACCCTGTCGCGCCCCGATACAGCCCCCACGTTGCTGCAACAGGAGCAGGTAGATCTCATCCTACTCGACATGAACTTCTCGCTCGGCGTAAACAGCGGACAGGACGGTTTGCTCTGGCTCCGCACCTTCCGCCGGCTCCACGCCCACATCCCCGTGGTACTCATTACCGCCTTTGCCGATGTGCAGCTTGCCATCAAGGGTTTGAAAAGCGGAGCCGCCGATTTCGTCACCAAACCCTGGGATAATGACGAACTGATAAGAGTGCTCAAGGATGCCATCGACAACAACACGGAAGTGGCAACCTTGGAGAATTTTGAGAACGACTACATCCGGAAGGTAGTGGATAAATGCCACGGCAACATCTCGCGTGCTGCCGAAATGCTCGGCATTACCCGACAAACCCTCTACGCAAAACTGAAGAGATGACGCCTTGTAGGGAAGTTAAAGGAGTTAAGAGAAGTTAGGGGGAAGTTAAGAGACAAATGTATTAGAGCTATTTTATGATTATTATTAAACTTATATATTTAATAGGTGGAATCTGCCTCATCTTGTGCGGCCTCATCTATCTGTTCTTTCGCCATCAGCGAAGGCTGAAGGCGCGTGCCTTCCTGATGCGTGAGGCTGTAAGAAATGGCGATTACGCCTTCCGCCTCCCCACTTCTGGCTTGCTGCCAGGCGAAAGAGCCTTGCAGCAGGCACTCAACGACATGCAGGGCGATATTGCCCGCCTCGTAGCCAGACACGAAGTGGAATCATGGCAAAAGCTGACCCGTGTGCTTACCCACGAAATCATGAACGCTACGGCTCCCATCTCCAGCATCTGCCAGGCTTATCTCGGCAACCCGCAGATTAAGGGAAGCGAATACGAGGAAGGCATTCAGGCGATTCACGACACCAGCAAGTCGCTTACCAACTTCGTAGATAGTTACCGCAAGCTCACCCAGCTTCAGGCTCCCGTCGTAGAACCCCTTCCGCTTGCCTCTTTCCTGGAAAGCATCAAGGCGCTCTATCCCGACATCTGCTGGCACATTTCCCTTCCCCAAGATGCTACGCTGGAAGCCGACCGCAACATGCTGCGCCAGGTATTCATCAATCTCATCAAGAATGCCATCGAAGCCCATGCTACCGACATCGATGTCCGCATAAGCCAAAACGAGCGTTCTATCCTGCTGTTCAGCAACAACGGCGAACCGATTCCTGCCGATGTGGCTAGAGAGATTTTCATTCCATTCTTCACCACCAAATCATCCGGCACGGGCATCGGACTATCCCTCTCCCGCCAGATGCTGATGATGCAAAACATCGAACTGGGACTCTCCGATACTTCCATCTCGGGCTACCATGTTACATTTTATCTGGAAAAGCAGGACAACGGATAACGCTCCTATCATTTTCACATTTCAAAACAACGAAACAACATAAAAATCATGACGACAATTGAAGAATACGAAGCTATCATCAAAATACTCTTCACTCTTCACCTTTCGGCCGGGAACCCCTGTGTTTATCGGCATTCCGAAGGGTGAAGAGT
>JAJWOH010000041.1:0-25813 GCA_021635485.1 Segatella copri
ACCAACGACCCCGAGATTACAAATCACGTGCTCTGGCCAACTGAGCTAAAGAGGCAATCTTTACAGCCGCAATACGGCTAAATTTCCATCTATCGGAAAACGGCTGCAAAGATACAACTATTTTTTGAATCAACAAAATTTTTTCGAGTTTTTTTTATCGATTCCTTGATTTTTCTTTAAATTTAGTCAATTGAACCTTCATTGAGTCCACTGCCTGATCAATTCCTTCCTCGAAAGTATCACATGTCTTTTCTACGAACAACTTGGTTCCAGGGACAGCAACTTCCAGATGAACTTCCTTATTCAAGGCAGTAGCAGGCTTCACGACCTTTAATTGCACCTCTACTTTCTGTATATCTTCAAAAGTTTTTTCTAACTTGGCGACTTTCTTTTCGATAAACGCCTGTAACTTCTCGGTAGCGTCGAAGTGAATCGACTGAATCTTAATTTCCATAGTTACCTCCATTTTTTAAAAGGTTACGCCCGAGGATGGGCTTCAATATAAACTCGTTTCAACTGTTCAAACGTTGTATGCGTATAAATCTCGGTCGTCGAGAGTTTCGCATGCCCCAACAGTCTTTTCAAACTTTCAATCCCAGCACCATGATTCAACATTGCAGTAGCAAACGTATGCCTCAACACGTGCGGACTTTTCTTTTTCAACGAGCAAACCCTTGCGAGGTTCTCTTTCACGATTTCTCTGACTTGAACCGGACTCATCCGTCCGCCCCTATCCGCAAGCAAAAGAGCTCCAGACTTAACCATCACCCTTTGTGCTCTTAGAGCCAAATATTCCGAAAGAGCATTTTTAAGCTCGTCACCAAAAGGAACTATACGTTGTTTGTTTCCCTTACCCGTAATCTTTATCTCTTTTTTGATAAAGTTCACATCGTCAACATCAAGTCCTATCAACTCTGACAATCGCATCCCCGTCTCATAGAACAATATTATAATAGTACGTGCGCGTACATTATTATAATCATCGCCCCACATTTTCCTGTCCAGCAACTCATCCATCTCATTTTCTTTTAAGAATTGAGGTAGCGGTTTACTTTCCTTAGGTCCTTTGAGGCTATGAGCGGGATCCGACTCCACATAATGTCTGACTAAAGCAAACCGATAGAACATTTTCAAAGCACTCAACCGGCGATTAACCGAGGTTGCTTTATTACCTGCATCTACCATATGCTCCAACCAGTTGCGAATCATGTCAGAATCAACAGACTCCCAAGTGAAGGATTCAGACAAGTTCCTAGCATACTGCTCAAAGAGTTTCAAATCTTCGCGATAGTTTTCTACCGTTCTCTGTGACCTGTTCAGTTCAGAGCGCAAATATTCCAAGAACTTATCTATACTCAACATAACGTCGTACCTTTTTCATTTCGGCAACGAAGTTACGAAAATTATTTTAAACTACCAAATTTTTTGAGGATTTTTTACTTTTATTCCTCGTTTGCACGCAACTGCTGTACGTAGATGGCGTGTTCCATCTTGAGACGCTTCAAAACAGAAGGCTTGTCATACTGCTGACGAGCACGGAGCTCCTTAACAACACCTGTCTTTTCGAATTTTCTCTTAAACTTCTTGAGAGCTCTCTCGATGTTCTCACCGTCTTTAACTGGTACAATAATCATTTTTTTGCTTTTAATTTATTATGTTAAACTTATGTTATTCTATGCGAAATATGGCAATGCCACAATTTGCGGGTGCAAAATTACATCTATTTTATCAAACTACCAAGTTTTTCTTCAACTTTTTACTCTAAAATGTTCATTTTATGGGTTTTGTAGCATTTTCAAGCCATATTTTCTCCTCTTCATCAAGGAAAGGAGACAATTTTTCATAAACCGAATGATGATAAGCATTGAGCCAGTCAATCTCTTCAGGCAACAACATATCAACATCTATAGGAGTGGTATCTATAGGACAAAGAGTAAGAGGCTCTATCTGCAGGAATTTACCGAACTCAGTAGACATGTAGTCTGAAATCAGCACCGTATTTTCTATTCTTACGCCGAACTTACCTGCCAGATACAAACCAGGCTCATCAGTCAAGGTCATTCCAGCTCTCAAAGGTGTAGGCATCCACTCCATTCTTATTTGATGAGGGCCTTCGTGCACACAGAGATACGAACCTACTCCATGGCCTGTACCATGCAAGAAATTATATCCTTCACGCCACATACACTCTCTTCCTACAGCATCCAACTGTGTTCCTGATGCACCATCGGGGAATTTAACCAATTCCAACTGAATATGCGCTTTCAGGACCAAGGTATAAATATGCTTCATCTCTTCAGATACGGGCCCCAAGGCTATGGTACGGGTAATATCTGTAGTACCATCCTGGTATTGAGCCCCAGAGTCTATCAGGATCAAGCCTTCCGGTTTCAGAACGACATCTGTTTCAGGAGTTGCCTCATAATGGACAATTGCTCCATGCTGCGCATAGCCGGCAATCGTATCAAAAGAAATATCTCTGAACAGTTTCTGTTCGGCACGTAGCGATGTTAATTTCTCATCAATGGAAATTTCAGTTTGTCCACCAGCCTCAACAGCAGGTTTCAGCCACTTCAAGAACTTAACCATAGCAACACCATCTTTAAGCATCGCACTACGGTAGCCCTCTATTTCTGCTTTATTTTTCACAGCCTTCATAGCCGGAATAGGAGAACCAGCAGCAACAATTTCCTGGCATTTTACAGCTTTCCACAGATAATAGCTCGTTTCATCTCCATCTAACAGGATATTATATTCCGAATATGATTCAAGGCATTTTTCCACCTTATTATATTTATAGAGAGAAACCTGATTGTCTTGAAGATACTGTTTTACTTCAGGAGATAATTTATTATCATCCACGAAAAGAGAAACTTTATCGCTCTCAATCAACAAATAACTTACAAATACAGGATTGCAATGAACATCTGTACCACGAAGATTCAAAGTCCAAGCAATATCATCCAAAGCAGAAACGAGCATACCATCTGCATGAAGTTTTCTCAAAGACTTACGGATACGGGCCACTTTAGAGGCTAGCGTCTCTCCAGCATATTCCAATGGTTGAATTTCTACAGGATTTGCAGGAAGCGAAGGACGAGTCTCCCAAATCTGTTCCAAAGGGTCCAAATTAGTTCTAAGCGTAATTCCACCGAGTTTACGGAGAGAATAGCTTAAATCTTTAACATAATTATAAGAGTTGACCATGCCATCAAGTCCAACCTCAGGAGATTGTACATCCTGCAATTCTTTTCCCAACCATTCTGCGATAGTAGGCGTACCTTCCATTTTCAGCCTCATCAGCTGATATTCAGTACCTTCCAACTGTTCTTCCGCAGCCAGGAAGTAGCGGGAATCAGTCCATAAAGCAGCCGATTTCATTGTAACGACAGCAGTACCAGCCGACCCGTTAAAACCAGAGATCCACTCTCTTCCTCGCCAATGGTCGGCAACATACTCGCTCTGATGAGCATCTGTACTAGGGAAGATGAAAGCAGAAAGATGTTCACGCTTCATCAACTCCCTCAATCTAGCTAAACGTAATTCGATTTCATTCATAATTGTTATGCAATTTAATGTTTAACTTAACTCCAAATAATGCATTTTGCTAATTAGAGATTACAAAGATAACATTTTTAAGAATTAACAACAAATTTAAGCGCAAAAATATGCACGATTTACATTACTTTTTATTAATTTTGCGGTCGGAAAGTAAAAAGAAGGAGTTTTACAAACTTTATTCCAGATACATTCCGCTATTTTTCAGGAGAAAAAGATTATAAACATTTAAATAAGAATTGTAGTTATGAATTTTTTAACAAATGACAAACTCGTTATCGTCGGTGCAGGCGGTATGATCGGTTCTAACATGGTACAGAGCGCTTTGATGCTCGGTCTTACTCCAAACATCTGTCTTTATGATATCTTCGAGCCAGGTGTACATGGTGTATTCGATGAGATTCAGCAGTGCGCATTCCCAGGTGTTAACGTAACTTATACTGTTAACCCAGAGGAGGCTTTCACTGGTGCTAAATATATCATTTCTTCTGGTGGTGCTCCTCGTAAGGAGGGTATGACTCGTGAGGATCTTCTTAAGGGTAACTGCAAGATTGCAGCTGAATTTGGTGACAACATCAAGAAGTACTGCCCAGAGGTTGAGCACGTAGTTGTTATCTTCAACCCAGCTGACGTTACAGCTCTTACAGCACTTATCCACTCAGGTTTGAAGCCAAACCAGTTGACATCACTCGCAGCTCTCGATTCTACTCGTCTGCAGCAGGCTTTGGCCCTCGAGTTCGGTGTACAGCAGGATAAGGTTACTGGCGCTCACACTTATGGTGGTCACGGTGAGCAGATGGCTGTATTTGCTTCTCAGGTTAAGGTTGACGGCAAGCCATTGGCAGAGATGGGTCTTTCTGACGAGCGTTGGGAAGAGATCAAGCACCACACAGTACAGGGTGGTTCTAACATCATCAAGCTCCGCGGCCGTTCTTCATTCCAGAGCCCAGCTTACAACGCAGTTAAGATGATCGAGGCTGCTATGGGTGGCGAGAAGTTCACATTGCCAGCAGGTTGCTATGTAAACCACGACAAGCTCGGTTTCAAGAACGTAATGATGGCTATGCCTACTACTATCGACAAGACTGGTGTTCACTTCACAGAGCCTACAGGTACTGAGGAAGAGCTCGCTAGCCTCCAGAAGTCTTACGAGCACCTTTGCAAGATGCGCGATGAGATCGTAGAGCTTGGCATCGTTCCTCCAGTAGCTGAGTGGAAAGAGATGAACCCTAACTTGTAATTCTCCGCTTCGGATTTTTAGAAGTTAACTCGATAAGGGCTGAATCGTGAAAATGCTTCATGATTCAGCCTTTTTTCATTTATCTTTCCCCTACAGCGACCATTTATCCCCAAATACGCCATATCGTTACATTTTTCTGTAAATCAGGTTATACGAATTTGGCATTATTTTTGTAATTTTGCACACAGAAATAACAAATAAGAAAGGATAATAGAAAATTATGGAATTGATAAAGAACAAATCATTCGGGGGCGAGCGCCCTCTTTTCGGTGCTCACGATGTACGTTTAGAAGATATTACGATTACAGATGGCGAATCGGGCATCAAGTGCTGCCAAAACATAGAATGCCACCATTCCAAGTTTTATGGCAAATACCCTTGGTGGCATGTGGACGGTTCCCTTATCTCAGACTGCTACTTCGCTCCAGAAAGCCGTTCGGCCATCTGGTATAGTGATAATATGGTGATGAAAGACTGCACCATCGATGGTCCTAAGTTCTTCCGTGAAATGAAGAATCTGGATTTGGAGAACGTAAACATCACAGATGCTGATGAGACTTTTTGGAAGGTAGATGGCTTGAAACTGAAGAACGTAAAGCTCCACGATGGAACTTATCCATTCATGTTCTCCAAGAATATCTATGTAGATGGGCTTGAGAGCGACTCTAAATATGTATTCCAATACTGCAGAAATGTAGAGATTCACAACGCAAAGATTACAACCAAGGACAGTTTCTGGGAATGCGAGAATGTAACCGTCTATGATTCGGAACTGAATGGTGAGTATCTGGCCTGGCACAGCAAGAACATCAAGTTCGTACGTTGCCACATCAGCGGCGAGCAGCCTCTCTGCTACATGGACCATGTTACTCTGGAGGATTGTACCTTTGATAAGGAATGCGACCGTGCCTTCGAGGATTGTACCAACATCGATGCACAGATCAAGGGAAGTATCACCAATATCAAGAATCCTATTTCCGGAAGAATCGAGGCAGACGAAGTGGGAAGCGTAACTTATACTGAGTTTGCCAAAGCGCCAAAGGGTGCATGTGAAATCACAGATAAATCGAAATAGTTTAAGAGGTAATGATAGAAATGGTAACAATTAAGTAAATAACTAATTGCTCCCATAACTAATTGTTCTTACACTTAACTGAAATCTCCGTTCATAGACATTGAACGGCCGTTCAAAAGCTTTGAATGTACGTTCAATGTCTTTGAACGGAGATTCAAAGTCTATGAACGAAGATTTCAATTAGGAGAAAAAGAGAATCATCCTATATAAATAAGAGATTTATCCTATATAGATAGAAGAAACAACATAGATAGAAAACAAATATGAAATACAATTTTGATGAAATCATCGAACGTCGTGGAACCAACTCATACAAATGGGATTTGGTGAAGGAAGACGGCGTTATCCCAATGTGGGTAGCAGATATGGACTTCCAGACTGCTCCCTGCATCATCGAAGCTCTGCAGAAGCGCGTAGCTCATGGCATCTTCGGCTATACCCTCGTACCTGATTCTTATTACGAGGCTATCATCAACTGGTTCTCCCGCCGCCACCAGTGGAAGATAGAGAAAGACTGGATTCTCTATACTTCAGGCGTTGTACCAGCCATTTCCTGCTGTCTGAAAGCCATCTGCATGCCTGGAGAAAAGGTTCTGGTACAGACACCTGTATACAACTGTTTCTTCTCATGCATCACTAACAGCGGCTGCGAAGTAGTAGAAAATGAATTGAAACGTGTGGGCAACTGCACTTATGAGATTGATTTCGAAGACTTCGAGCGCAAGTGTGCCGACGAGAAGACCACAGCTTTCATCCTCTGCAATCCTCACAATCCAGCCGGAAGAGTATGGAAGAAAGAGGAACTTGAGCGAATGAACGACATCTGTCTCAAGCACGGGGTAAAGGTCATCGCAGATGAAATTCATTGCGAGCTCATCATGCCAGGCTATCAGTATACTCCATTTGCCAACATCAGCGAGGCTTGCCGCAACAACTGCGTAGTATTGAATTCCCCATCAAAATCATTCAATATTGCAGGTCTTCAGATAGCAAACATCATCTGTCCGGATGCTACATTGCGCCGCCGCATCAACCGTGCCATCAACATCAACGAGGTGTGTGACGTAAACCCATTCGGTGTCATCGCTCTTCAGGCAGCTTATAATGAGGGAGAAGAATGGTTGGATGAACTGAACCAGTATCTCTATGAGAACTATCAGGCTGTAAAGGAATTCTTCAATACAGAATTGCCACAGGTTCGCGTTACCCGCCTTGAAGGCACCTACCTGGTATGGCTCGATATTCTGCCATTCGAACTGTCAAGCGACGAGGCTTATGAGAAACTGATGAACGATGGCAAGGTATTCGTCAACAGCGGTACGATGTATGGCAGAAAGGCTGGTCAGGGCTACTTGCGCCTTAACATCGCCTGTCCTCGCAAGACCCTGATGCAGGGATTGATTCGCATCGCACGGGTTCTCAGCCAGTATATGGATGAAGAGGATTTGAGCGGATGCCCTGCATAAAAGAGAGAAAGAAATCATCATTTTAAATAAGAATCATCAAAAAGTAATATACAATGGAAAATGAAGTTTTAAAAGCCATCAGGGAAAGAAGAAGCATTCGTCGCTTCAAGGCAGACCAGATTACCGACGAAGAGTTGAAGACAGTATTGGAGGCCGGTACATGGGCTGCTACAGGTCATGGAACCCAGGAACCTTTCATCGTTGCCGTTCAGAATCCTGAGATTTGCGCACAACTTCGAAAGATGAACGCAGAAATCATGGGTGTAGAGAGTGACCCTTATTACGGAGCGCCAACTATCGTTATCGTTCTGGCACCAGCAAGCAACGTTAACGGTGTGAAAGATGGCAGCCTTATCTTAGGCAATATGATGCTTGCAGCCCACTCTATCGGTCTTTCTTCCTGCTGGATCAACCGTGAAGACGGTATGTTCGCATCAGAAGAAGGAAAGAAACTGATGAAAGATTGGAATCTTCCAGAGGGATTGATGGGTGTCGGTGCCTTAGCGTTGGGGTATGCATCAGCGCATCCTCATACCGTAAAACCAAGAAAAGAAGATTACTACCGCATTATCAAATAAAGGTACATCACCCGGTTTAAGGCACATATACATATAATAAAAGGTCTCATGAAGAAAAGTATTCATGAGACCTTTTATTATATGTATATAAAGGAGCTATTACAACTTTACACTTGCCAAGACCTTATCTGTAGCGCCAGCCAAATGAGCCACGAAGGCTCCAGCCTTATCGCCAGCCTGCTTCAGGAAGGCCTCATCATTCATCAAAGAGTTCATCAAGCCTGAGAAATCCTCATAGGTATTGATTTCAAAACCTCCACCCGATTTTAGCAAGCCCTGAGCCTCTTGAAACTTTTTATTGTTCGGACCGAAGATAACCGGCATATTCCATACGGCAGCCTCCAGGGTGTTATGAATGCCAACACCAAAGCCACCACCGATATAAGCCACATCACCATAGTTGTACATACTGCTCAACAATCCGAAACAATCGATAATCAGGACATCAGCCTCAGCAGCTTCTTCAGGAGTAGTTTGCGTATAGCGTACCACCTTCTTGCCCTTTATCAGAGAAAGAATCAGCTTCAGATGCTCTTCAGCGATGACATGAGGAGCAATCAGCAGACGCCAATCCTTGTGCTCATTAAAGAAAGGTATAAAGATATTCTCATCTGGTGGCCAAGAGCTACCGGCAACAAATACCTTGAAATCATGATGAGGTACATCAGCAGACTGAGATGAAGCTACTCCGGTTCTGAAAGCCTCGCAAATAGGCAATTGCTTTGCAGCCTCCTTTATCTGGAGAACACGATCGAAACGGGTATCGCCTACCACGTCTACATCCTTGATACCGATGCCTTCGAGCAATCGCTTGCTTTCCTCATTCTGCACGAAGAAACGGGTAAAGCACTTCAGCACGCCAGCATAGTTTCTGCCATACCATTTGAAGAACACCTGATCCTCGCGGAAGATACTGCTCACGCTATAAGTAGGAATGTTGCGATGCTTCAGGATATGAAGGAAATTAGACCAGAACTCATACTTGATGAAGAAAGCCATCACAGGACGAACCAATCTAAGGAAACGGATGGCGTTCAAGCGAGTATCCACCGGCATATAACAGATGATGTCTGCACCCTCATAGTTCTTGCGCACCTCATAACCTGAAGGAGAATAGAAGGTAAGCAAAATCTTATACTGCGGATATTCCTTGCGGATGCGTTCCATCAAAGGTCGTCCCTGTTCAAACTCACCGAGCGATGCTGCATGAAACCAAATGTACTTAGCATTAGGATCCACCTTCTGCTTCAATATTTTGAAAGCCTCACGCTCACCACGCCACATCTTGCGCACCTTTTCATTAAACAAGCTTGCAATAGCTATGCCCCAAAGTACGAAATATATTACGATATTATAGACCATGATATTACTATTATTGGTTGCTATCTATAAATACGTGAACTCTCTGAATAGCCTTCAGCAGAAAGCCATTCAGAGAGAAATTATTGTGAATTAACCCAAAACTTCGATTGCCTTGCGAAGACGGCGAAGAGTTTCCTCCTTGCCGAGGAAGGCTGAGATATCGAACATACCCGGGCCCTTACCCTCACCTACGAGAGTCAGACGGAATGCATTCATCACATCACCGAGTTTATAGCCCTTATCCTCTACCCATTTCATCACGATAGGCTCCTGACCTTCGATAGAGAAATCCTCAATACCTTCGAGCACATCAGCAAGTTCTGTCATCTGCTGTGCAGAATATTCCTTCCAGCGCTTCTTGGCTGTCTTGGCATCATACTCTGTAGGAGCAATGAAGAAGAAAGAACACAATGGCCACAGTTCATAGACGAAGTTCACACGGTCCTTCATCATGTGTACCACCTGCTTTACGCGGTCCAAAGTTTCCTCTACACCATTGTTGGCAACAATAGGGGCAAAGAGGTTAGCAATTTCATCATCGCTCTTCATCAGAATGTATTCGTGGTTAAACCAGATACCCTTCTTAAAGTCGAACTTAGCACCAGCCTTAGAACAACGTGAAATATCGAAAGCCTTCACCAACTCGTCAAGAGAGAAGATTTCCTGTTCTGTACCTGGATTCCAGCCGAGGAGCGCCAGGAAGTTGACTACAGCCTCTGGGAAGTAGCCACTCTCACGATAACCGGAAGAAACCTCGCCAGTCTTAGGATCATGCCACTCCAGTGGGAATACAGGGAAACCGAGGCGGTCGCCATCACGCTTACTCAACTTACCCTTACCTTCTGGCTTAAGAAGCAAAGGAAGATGTGCGAAACGAGGCATGGTATCTTCCCAACCGAAAGCCTTATAAAGAAGTACGTGCAAAGGAGCACTTGGCAACCACTCCTCACCGCGGATTACATGAGAGATTTCCATCAAGTGGTCGTCTACGATATTTGCCAGGTGATAAGTTGGCAATTCATCAGCACTCTTGTAAAGCACCTTATCATCCAAGATATCACTCATTACCTTCACGTCGCCACGAATCATATCGTTCACGTAAATTTCCTGTCCTGGTTCAATCTTGAAACGTACAGTATACTGCTTTCCGTCAGCAATCAGCTTATCAACCTCTTCCTTAGAAAGCGTCAGAGAGTTGCGCATCTGCATACGAGTATGAGCATCATACTGGAAATTCTGGATTTCGGCACGTTTCGCCTCCAACTCTTCAGGAGTATCAAAAGCAATATACGCCTTATCATTATCCAAGAGCTGCTGAACATACTGCTTATAAATATCACGACGTTCACTCTGGCGATAAGGTCCATGCTCTCCACCGAAACTTACACCCTCGTCAAACTGGATACCCAGCCACTTGAAAGATTCCAGGATATATTCTTCGGCTCCAGGCACGAAACGATGAGAATCTGTATCCTCAATACGGAACACCAGCTCACCTCCATGTTGGCGAGCAAACAAATAATTATACAGAGCGGTACGAACACCGCCAATGTGCAATGCACCCGTTGGACTAGGGGCAAAACGCACCCTTACTTTTCTATCTGCCATGTCTTTTTATAGCTATTTTCAAATTTTTCTGCAAATTTACATCTTTTTTTGCGATTTTAGCCGTTTTTTTTCGTATTTTCGCACTGTAAAACGAAATAAGTAAGAAAAAAGTAGGAAAATGAGCATATTTAACAACCCAGAAGAGAACTATTGGCGCAATTTCGCCACAAAAACGGTTTTGATATTAATCACCGTTGCTATCATTGTTTGGTTCCTTCCTCGCAACGAAGGAAGGATGTTCAGGTATGATGTTGGAAAGCCATGGATGTATGGTTCTGTCATCGCAAAATTTGACTTTCCAATCTATAAGACCGATGAAGCCATCAAGCGGGAACAGGATTCGCTGATGAAGCAATTCCAACCTTATTATACTGTCAATGAATCCATCGGCAGCGAACAGGTGAGCCGTTTCCTGCACGACTTCAGCCAAGGTGTACCAGGTTTGCCAAAAGAATATGTGGGGCTCATAGCCCAGCAGCTTCAGCGCCTTTATCAGACCGGCATCATCAATACCACGGAATATAATCGTATCTACAAAGATTCTACGAGTATGATACGTATTATCAACGGAAAGAATGTGAAGAGCGTGCCTATCGGTTCGTTCTATTCTACTATTGCCGCTTACGAACGCATCTTCTACGATGAGAAGCTGGCAACCCAGCGACAGCTTTTGTCCCGTTGCAACCTCAATAATTATGTTGAAGCCAACGTCATATATGATAAGGAAAGAAGCGAGACTGAAAAAGCCGACATGATGAGCAGCATTCCACTGGCAAGCGGAATGGTGATGAGCGGTCAGAAGATTGTGGACCGTGGAGAAGTGATTACGAACAACACCTATCGGGTGCTCAATTCATTCGATAAGGAGATGAAGCGACGCAGCTCTACTCAGGAAGAACTGACAACTACAATCATCGGACAGGTACTGTTTATCTTCATCCTTGTCATGCTGTTTACTTCTTATCTCACACTTTTCAGGAAAGACTATTTCGATAAGCCGCGCAGCATTACCATGCTTTATGCGATGATTACACTGTTCCCTATCTTTGTGTCACTCATGATGAAACACAATTTCTTCAGCGTCTATATCATCCCATTTGCCATGGCGCCTATCTTCGTACGTGTATTTATGGACTCGCGTACAGCCTTTATCAGCCACGTTACGATGATTCTCATTTGTGCAGCAGCTGTAAAATACCAATACGAGTTTATCATCGTACAGCTGGTAGCAGGTCTTGTTGCTATTTACAGTTTGCGTGAACTCAGCAAGCGCTCGCAGATATTCATCACAGCCCTGTTGGTAACTATAGCCAGCGGTATAGTATATCTTGCTCTTCAGCTGATGCAGGACAACCAGGTGTTCAACGTAGATGCCAGCATGTATACCTACTTTACCGTAAACGGCATCTTCCTGCTACTCTCTTATCCGCTCATGTACATTATAGAAAAGATGTTTGGATTTACATCTAATGTTACACTCTTCGAGTTGTCAAATACCAACAAGGGATTACTTCGCAACCTGAGTGAGATTGCTCCAGGCACCTTCCAGCATTCTATCACCGTAGGTAACCTGGCAGCAGAGATTGCCAACCGCATCAGAGCCAACAGTCTCCTGGTACGTACCGGAGCACTCTATCATGATATCGGTAAGATGACAAACCCTGTTTTCTTCACAGAGAATCAGGTGGGAGTTAATCCTCACGACCAGTTGAGCGACCTTGAGAGTGCACAGATTATCATAAGCCATGTTTCTGAAGGTCTGAAGATGGCAGAGAAAATTGGTCTGCCAGGCATCATAAAGGATTTCATCACTACTCATCACGGAACGGGCATCACCAAGTATTTCTATATTAATTACTGTAATGCCCACCCTACAGAGGTGATTGACAAGTCGCAGTTCCAATATCCAGGACCGAACCCATTTACCCGCGAACAGGCTATCCTGATGATGGCAGATACGGTTGAAGCGGCTTCGCGCTCTCTTAACGAATATACTGAAGAAAGCATCAGCAACCTCGTCAATAAACTCATCGACGGACAGGTGGCAGATGGTTTCTTCAAGGAGTGCCCTATCACGTTCCGAGACATTGCTCTCGCTAAACAAGTACTCATCGAACGACTCAAGGCTATTTACCATACCCGTATTTCATATCCTCACTTAAACGTAAGACAGAATGCCGGCAAAAAGGCGAGCCAAGAGCCGAAAGAACAAGAGTAAAGATACGCTTCGTGAAGTTTTTATAGCCCTTTTTCTTGCACACTTTTAAAAATCTGTGCAAGAGAAAAGGCTTTTTACGTTAATATGTTTTAAATATTTCAGAAAAGCAATAGCGAAATAGAACATTATAGTTACCTTTGCGGACGTTTTTATTTAATATTATTAAGATGAAGAAACTAAAATTAGTTGGTTTTGCCATTGCGATGGCTTGTGCAACCCCATCTTTTGCAGGCGGTTTGCTCACCAACACCAATCAACATGTAGCATTCAATAGAATGATGAGCCGTGAGGCTTCAATTGGTATCGACGGCGTTTATTATAATCCAGCCGGAGTTGTATTCATGGGTGAAGGTCACCATCTCGCCATCAACTGGCAGTTGGCTTACCAGACACGTAGCATTGAAAATGATTATGCATTGTTCACCAACAATGTGAACAATCCTATTACTCCTCGTACTTTCAAGGGTGAGGCTTTTGCGCCTGTCATCCCTTCATTCCAGTATGCTTATAATAAAGGTAGATGGTCACTTCAGGCTAGCTTCGCCCTCACAGGTGGCGGTGGCAAGTGTACCTTCGATAATGGTCTTGGCTCTTTCGAGAAGATTGTAGCAGAGACAGCAATGGCTGCTTGCGGTTTGGCAAAAACTGTTGACAACGTATTGGGTAATACACTTGGACTGCCAAGCATGCAAATGTTTACAACCGACCAAGCATTCGGACAGAAAGGCGAATATAGCTACAATAGCTATATGCATGGTCGTCAGTACTATTACGGTCTCTCTGTAGGTGCTGCATATAAATTCTGCGACAACTTCAGCGCATTTGCAGGCGTACGTGGCGTCTATGCTTCAACAAACTACTATGGATATGTTGAAAACATCAAGGTAGGCAACATGCCTCTTTACAAGGTACTCGACCCTAACAAGGAAAATGCAGCCAACATTGAATTGAGCTGTGACCAGAGCGGCATCGGCTTTACTCCTATCATCGGTGTAGACTTCAAGACAGGCAAGTGGAACTTCTCTGCAAAATATGAGTTCAAGACTCGCATACGTTTGAAGAACAAGTCTGTAAATCAGGCTCCTAGTATCAGTGCTCTCCCAGACAACTTGTCTAGACAGATGGTTGGAACATTGACTCAGGTGTTCACAAATAAGGGTATGACTCCAGAGAAAGCTCAAGCTGTAGCTACAAATACTACTCAAGCAGTTTTAACTAATGGTGATGTAGTAAAGACAATGGCTGGTTTGAAGACTCAGTTCGACACCAAGCTCGAAGAGGCTATCGGCGAGTACGAGGATGGCAAGAAGATTGCTGGCGATATTCCTGCTTATCTGGCACTCGGTGTTGGTTATAGTCCTGTAGATGCAGTTAGAGTAAACGTTGGTTTCCACTGGTTCGACGACAAGAATGCAACATCTTATAAGAATCGCAACAAGGAATTGAAACGTGGTACATTAGAGTACAATGCCGGTGTTGAGGTAGATGTAAACAAGAAGATTACCTTGAGTACAGGTTGGCAGAATACCAACTATGGCTTGAGCGATGAATACATGGACGACAAGTCATTCGTTGTCAGTTCAAACTCTGTAGCAGTTGGTGGTGTTTATCACATCAACAAGAAGATGGACTTGAACGTGGCTTACTTCCACACCTTCTATCAGCACAAGAAGACTTCAGAGAATGTAGAACTAATAGGAAAGACTTACAGTTCAGACTACACACGTAACAACAACGTATTCGCAGTAGGTCTTGACATCAACTTCTAAACATAACTACAATTATCATAATTAAAAGGCTACCCGTTCTTGCAACAAGTAACGGATAGCCTTTTTCATTTTATTTATCAATCTTATTTTCTTCCATTCTGCCAGCGAAAAGGATGTTCAGGAAACTACAACGGGTCTACATCATAATAAATCTGCAGCGCTCCATATCTCGGATCTTTTCCCATCTGTTGCTGAGCAAACTTCAGATATTCTCTCACCCTCTGCTGGTCAATACCATTTTCCAGTTTGATAACAATCTTTCGAATGTTCATCGTCTTAACCCTAGCTACAGCAGGTTTATCGGGTCCCAATACACGCCCGCCAAACCAGCTTCTCAGCGTTTTGCTGAGCTCATGGCTAGCCTGTTCGCATACCTTATCATATTTATGTTTTACATACACATTAATCAGGTGGAAGAAAGGTGGATAATGAAAAGTTCTTCTCTCCTCCAGAATACCCTGATACAAACCTTCATAATCATTATGTACCACCTGCCCGATTACCGGCAAGGTAGGATTCTTGGTCTGTAGAATCACCAAGCCACGCTTACCTTTTCTTCCAGCTCTACCACTCACCTGTGCCATCATCATGAAAGCATGCTCGTAGGCGCGGAAATCGGGATAGTTGAGCATCGAATCAGCATTCAGGATGCCTACTACACTCACCTTGTCGAAATCGAGACCCTTAGAAACCATCTGTGTGCCTATGAGAAGATTCGTCCTGCCTTCAGAGAAGTCTGCGATAAGACGTTCGTAGGCATTTCGTGTACGTGTTGTATCCAAATCCATTCTGGCAATCTTGGCTTCCGGAAAGATTTCCGCTATCTGATCTTCTATCTTCTCGGTACCAAAACCGCGTCCCATGATTTCCGTACTGCCACAGTTAGGACATTCTGTAGGAACCGGATAAGTGTAACCACAATAATGGCAAGTAAGCAGGTTGATACTCTTATGCAACGTAAGCGAGACATCACAGTTCTTACATTTCGGCACCCAACCACATACCTTACATTCAACCATCGGCGCAAAACCGCGACGATTCTGAAAGAGAATTGCCTGTTGCCCATTCTTCAAAGCCTCTCTTACTGCAGCCAAAAGTTGTGGAGAGAAAGGACCGCTCATCATCTTACGGCGGCGCAAGTCTTTTACATCTACCACCTGAATTTCCGGCAACTGAATACCTTTGTATCTTGTTTTCAGTTCTACCAGGCCATACTTGCCTTGCTGCGCATTATAATAACTCTCCATCGAAGGCGTAGCCGTACCCAATAAAGTCTTAGCCCCATACATCTTGGCAAGCACAATGGCAGCACTTCTGGCATGGTAGCGCGGAGCGGGATCCTGTTGTTTAAAGGAAGTCTCGTGCTCTTCGTCTATGATGACGAGTCCCAAATTCTTAAAAGGCAAGAAGACGGCACTTCTTGCACCCAGGATTACATCATAGGGATGATCAGAGAGTTGTTTCTGCCAGATTTCTACACGCTCAGCATCACTATATTTAGAATGGTAGATGCCCAGCCGGTCACCGAAAACTCTATGAAGGCGCTCCATGATTTGTACGGTCAGAGCGATTTCCGGCAGAAGATAGAGCACCTGCTTATGATCCTCTATGGCTTTTCTGATAAGATGAATATAGATTTCCGTCTTTCCGCTGGATGTCACACCATGGAGCAATACAACATCCTTTTTCATCATTTGCATCAGGATTCCATTATAGGCATCTTGCTGTGCCAAGGAGAGTTGTTTGATAAGTTCAAGATGAGATTCTCCATTCGTATTCAATCGTCCTATTTCCAATTTATACGTAACAAGGATTCCTCTATTGATAAGTGCCTTGACAACAGCATCCGTACAATGGCTCTCATTCATCAGTTCTTCCTTGGTCACTTTTTTTATGCCTTCTCTAGGCGCATCGCCATCAAGACTGTCCCAATGGGAGAGACTCAGAAAGGTGGTTAAAGTTTTGGCTTGCTTCAAGGCTCTCTGCACCAGGTTGAGTGCTACATGAAGTGCCTGCTCACTACGGTACGTACTGGCAAGTTCTACATAGAGTTCCATCTTGGGCTTGAATTTCTCTGTAGACTTCAGACCACCGGGCATAGCAGCATTATAGACATCGCCTAAAGGAGCCATATAATAATAGCCAATCCATTGCCACAATCTCATCTGCTGAGGCAACAGCGAAGGGGTACTGTCAAGTACCGCCTCAATAGGTTTACAGGAGAAAGCAGGCTTATCATCATGCAGTCGGGTAGCCATTGCGATATATTTCTTACTTTTACCAAGAGGAACCAGTAAGCGTACCCCAGGCACAACTTTCCCTTCCATCCCATCAGGGACAGAATAAGTAAAGGTTCCGTCGAGCGGAAGGGGTAATATCACATCTACATATTTCATATCTAATCTTCTTTAACCTTGAAATATCCATCATTCAGGCTTTCGACTTGCAAAGTTAGCAAAAAAAAAGCAGATACCCATCATCGGATACCTGCTTTTATATATTTTAAGATGTACTAGGCGAGACCATACGATGTTCTCACCCATAATCTGTCCTGTTCTTTTGCAAGATTAGAACCAATAACCCAAAGCAATCTGCCAACTGTTATTCTTACTGTTACCATTCACAATCTTTTCGCTTGTTTCCTCCCAGGTAACATCTGCAGTCTTACCGCAAGCGATGTTATAGTTTGCAGAGAGCTGGAGATGGCTCAGCAGGGTAACACCCAAACCTACGTTTACACTGAAGTTTGTTTTCTTCAGAGAATAACAGCCTGATTTATTCCACTCGAAGTTCTTGTCACCAACGTTGATACCCCACTGTGGACCAGCGAAAACGAAAACATTAGCCAAGCTGCTCAAGCCGAAACCATAACGTACGTTTACTGGGATATTAAGCGATTTCTGAGTCATCGTTGTCTCTGCATCATTTACAGACACCTTAGCTTCCTTCTGATCGTACAAGGCAGCTGCATCAAAACTCAAGCCAACAATAGGGATAGTAACCTTTACCATTGGACCAACAAAGAAACCAGTCTTGTTAGATGCATCGAATACATCGTTACTCAAAGACATGTTAGTAACATCCAAACCGCCCTTCAAACCAAACTTAATCTGGGCATTTGCATTTGTAGCAAACATCATGGCTGCTACAACCATTAATACTGATAAAACTTTCTTCATTCTATATTTACTTTAATTCTTATATAAATTAATGACGCTCTCTACGAACCGTTACCCTAGCTGAGCCACCAGAAGAAACATTGCTTCCTCCTGATCTGCGTTTCTTAACAGTAGAAGTCTTAGCTGGTTTAGATGCAGAACCACTTCTTCTGTTACGGCTTTTCTTCAGAGTCTTGGCATCCATATTCTTTTCTGCCTTGGCAATACTGTCAAGCGAATCCTTCCGAGCCTGATTACCCCAGATATTCTTTTCAAAGGCAGCCAACTCAGCTTCTATGCGTTTCTGTTCCTTCGCCATAGCTGTATCCGAAGGACAGTACTGTGCCAGGGTATTTCCCTGCATATTGTTGGTCTTGTAGATTTTACCCCGATACAGATTCTTGGTAAAATAATCTTCTGCACTCATCACAGCAGCATTGTTCACATTACTGGTCATCAGCTGCTGCTTAGCCAGGAAAGGAGCCAGATCATCATACTTCACCCAGAAGAGCGGATACTTGTTTCCTACATCTCCAAAGTCATCATTACGGGTCATGATAGGGCACAAAGCCAATACCTTGGTATGGAAAGAAGCTGTTTTCTGGTCATAATAAGAAGTCTCCTTCACATAGTAAGCCTTCACTTCTGATGATGGAATATCGCTGTCATCAATATGCACCTTTCCGTTATCAGTCTTCTCGTAGTAGATATGATAATTATCTACGAATGCTTTCGGAGTAAGACGGTTAGCGGCAGAAAAGTCTTCATTACCATCCATACGATACTGATAAACAGGCACTCTACCCGTAAACATCAGTTTAAAGATATAGGTAAAGAGATTCATCTTACCATCTGTTGGCTCTACAGGATAATACAAGGCAGCATTGGCATCATCTGTGAGATTGAGTTCACGATAGATGTCTCTTCTCCAAACCACGTCCTCATCCATCGGGATGGCTGTAGGGAAATAAAGTTTGGCACGCAAGGTCATATTGTCAGCATTCGACTGTTGTGCCTTTTGCTGAGCCTGCTTTCTTCGAGCCGCTGGCTGTGCCATGATGCTCTGCACCATTCCCAAAAGCATGAATATGAATAATATCTTTTTCATTACATTGAACTTTGAACATTGAACTTTGAACTTTATGATTAGCAAAGCATTTGAATTCTTCACTCTTCCTTCTTCACTCTTCACTTACCTGACGATAACTTCCATCGCTGCCGGCAGATTTCGGGTAATTCCATCAGGACCTACAGCCTTGATATGCGAGATATAGAAGCGTCGGTTTCTTGACAGTTTTCTGAACTCTTCGCGCTGTCGTTCTGAGAAATTGGAACCCGCCGAAGCCAAAGGTATGGCATTTCCCATATTATCGAAGAATACGGTTTCGAAGCCCAGCACCTTGAACGGAATATCAAGGAGTCCGTCGTCTATGGCTGCATGAATGCCTGGAGCACCCATCAGAGCACCTTTCGATAGAGCACCACCTCTAAATCTATCTGTACCCATCGCAATATAAGCTGTTGGGTCAGGAAGTTTTCTTACATGGAATACGAATGGAGGCAGACTTCTCACCTGTCCCTTATCGCGGGCTGTCACATGGATGGTAACATCCTTACCCACCGCTGAAGGTGTAGCCACGAAATGACCATTGCCCTTAGCTACGAAAGAACCGCCTGTCATGGAAGCAGAGATAGCATTTGCCGGAACACCAGGAACGCTGATGCTGATAGGATTGGCATAGCCTGCATAGAGCACATTCATCAGGTCGGCAGCAACGGTAGCTGTATTAGGAACAGGCAATACGGTGTATTTCTGAACGAAATTGCGTCGCATCATCTCGCCATTCTTGCCTCTCATCAGAATGTAACCGCCAAACTGATGCTCACCTACGCCACCTGCCACAAAACTGTATCTGCCATTCTCGCCATTCAGCCTACTACCATTCACATAGATTTCCGGGCGCTGTGTACTGTCTATTGCAGCCATCACCACATGCGAATTGAAACGTTCACCGGCATAGAGGGTTGTTTTCTCTGGAATAACGAATGCATCGAGTTCATTCACATTCAGTTCTACCAGATCTATATTTTTCTTCTCCTCATCCGATTTCTTCCCATCATCGGCAAGACTTTTCTTGATTTTCTCGACAATAGACTTGCCTTTGACACCGAATTCCTCATCTGTAGGAGTATTCAGCGCCAACATAGCCATCAGGATGACATACATCAGGTTAATCATCTTCTGGCGAGGCGAAACCGGTCTTTTCTTGATTGCCATGGATATAAATTTGCTTGATTCTATTTATTTTCTTCGTCTTTACTCTTCACTTGTTACATGAGGAGCCGCCACACGCATATTGATGGTCATGGCATCAATCATACGGGTATAAATCTTGTTCAACTGTTCTATCTGCTTTGCCATCATCTTGGTCTGCTCATTGATCTGGTCAATGGTACCAATCTGCTGGCTGGCACTTTTCAGCTGCATCTCGTATACCCTGCTGATACCTGTCAAGGTACGGTTCAGATTCTCCATCTCCTCGCTGTCACGAGTCAGTCGGCTACTCTGTTCGTTTACCTTACTCAAGGTTTCTACCAGGCTCTTCAACTGTTCTACGTAGCTGTTCTGAACTTCCACCACCTCAGGATTAAGTGGAGTCAGTTCTGGCGCAGCAGTCATTACAGGAGAGACAGGAGAAGCAACCTGAGGTTGAATGGTTTCAGAACGATTCTTGGCAGTCATCATTTCTTCAGCCGACACCTTTCCTTCCAGATACTCCTCTGTAGCATGGGTAGGCAAGTCTCTACCTTCGGCAGTCTTGTCGAAAGGACGGTCGAAAGCAGAAAGGAAGAACACGAAAATCTCGGTTCCCATACCTAAGAAAAGCATGAGATTGGCACCAGGAAGATGGGTCAACTTAAAGAGGGTACCAGCGATTACGATAGAGGCACCCCAACTGTAAGCATAGTTAAGGAATGTCTGACCCGGCACACTATCCATCCACTTCTGCAAGCGGTATACGATATTGAATTTGCTATAATAGCTCATATTATTTATCTCCTATTCTTATTCTTCAATGGTTTCTGTTTTCCGCTTGCCGTAGTAGCAAGACTTCTCACGCAACGGAATCCGATGTATGAGCGAGGCTGATTCTGGTACTCGAAAGTGCGCCATGCCGAACGGATAAACGACTCTGGGTCTTTCCAGGAACCACCTCTTACACTCTTCTTCTTCAAACGGTAAGGGTCTTCTATGGCAGCATTATACTGTAAAGTTGGGTTAAAATCGCTCATTGCGTCAACACCCGCCTCTGTATAAACGGTACTTGTCCACTCTGCCACATTACCTGCCATATCGTAAAGTCCATTGGAATTTGGCGAATAGATAGCCACCTTGCTGGTTATCAGGTTGCCGTCTTTAGTATAGTTGCCCCTGTCCGGTTTGAAATTAGCATAAAAACAACCATCCCCGTTCTTCACATCTGCATTGTCCCAAGGAAATTCATTCTGGTTCTTGCCTCTTGCAGCATATTCCCATTCTGCCTCGGTTGGCAGACGGTAACGCTGCACAAATCTTGCTTCAGGACCTAAGCCCTTCAACAGATAGTCTGTTCTCCAGGCGCAGAAGGCATTTGCCTGTTCCCAGGTAACACCGACTACCGGATAGTCATTATACGCAGGATTGCTGAAATAACTTCTCAGATAGGTTTCATTCTCTGCATTCTTGAAGTCGTTTACCCAACAGGTAGTGTCAGGATAAACATTTACGATATAGGTATTCAGGAAATCCCAAGGACCTGAAAGCGGACGGTTGATAGTCTCACGCACCACTCTACCCTCATCATCGTAATAAGCGGTATCTTTCGAAATCATCACCACCTCGTCCGGATTTATCTTCACATCGGTGTTAAGGGTACGTTCCTGTGGATTCAGGCGGAACTTACGCTGAGCCGCAGCTGTATAATCATAGATTTCGTATTTATAGTTGAGCTGGCGCCAGTCGATGAGTTTTTCTCCTGTAACCGGATTGGTTTCATACAAACTTTCAAAAGCTCTCTGCTCATCCTCATTAGGTTTCTTAGGAAGCGCTTTCTTCCAGTTTACATGAGGCGTAACCGGATCGCCATTCTTATCTTCAGTAATCATGTAAGTCTCGTCGCCTCCATAAGCAGGATCAGCCAGACGTGTACGAAGGATAGAATCACGCACATAAGCCACAAACTGCTTATATTCTGAATTGGTGATTTCAGTATCATCCATCCAAAATCCATCCACCGACACATCCTTGCGTGGTGTTTTCATTCCCCAGAGTGAGTCTTGGGTCTCCATTCCCATTTTCAGGAAGCCACGGTTTATCTTTACCATACCATAAGGGGCTGGCTCTACAAAGCTTCTACCGCTCACACCAACCACCTCGCCACCTCTGCCTGCAACAGAAGCTTGCTTGGCACCGAAGCAGCCGCTCAAGGTGAGCAATATAGCGAATGCACTAAGGAGCAATATACTTTTCTTCATTGTTTTATGATTCTACTATGTTCTTATTTCTATTTACATTATAATATTCTGACGCTCTGATGGCGGTTTCTGCCTTTCTTGGTCAGGTTGATATCGGTCTGATACCCCACAAAGAGTTCATGACTGCCATTTCCGGCACTGAGTTTGGAGGTGTATGCCTCGTAACTGTAACCAAGCACTACCCCATGAAAGCTACCGCCTACCAGCACGGTCACAGATCTGTCCGGACTGTAGGTTACTCCACCATACAACATCCGTTTCTCATATTGGTAAACTAACCTTCCTGTCAGGTCGCCTCGCCATGTGGTACCATCTGTTGTTACAAGAACAGACGGCTTTATTGTTAAGAACGGATTTCTCAGTCGAATATTGTATCCACCTGTCAAATAATATGTGGCATCTATTTTCAATTCGTTGGTCTCACCTAGATTAATCGTAGGCGTTGTAAGATGCTGGGCAGAAAGTCCTACATACCAAGCCTTATGCTGATAATACAGACCCAGACTCAAATCCATTCCGCTTCCATTTACGTCTGAAGTAGAAAAGGCTGGGTCACCGCTTTCTCCCAAATCCACCTTGCTACCATCAAACTTCTCACTCAGCATACCTCCTTGCACACCCACGCTCAGCGTTCCACCTAGGAGTTTATTCTGCAAAGCATATTGCAAAGCCAGCCGCTGATGAGTAAAAAGACCAATCTGGTCATTCTGTAGCGACAAGCCTACTCCATGCCGGTGATTGAACAGGAAGAAAGGCATGTCAGCCGCCACCTGAAAGGTACGGGGGTTATGTTCGAATCCAGCCATATCAAGTGCGTAGGCCGCCGTAACATTAAGTTTCGACTGCTTACCCACAGCAGCAGGATTGAATGATGGTTCCATATCAAAGTAATGACTATAGGAAGGATCATACTGTGCCCTCGTTTCGAGCACCCCCACTAGCAGAATCCATATAAGTATAAATCTTTTCAACACAATAAGATAACGGAATTTCTTACACATTATTATATATAAGCAAGAAACAAAAGATGAAAAAGGCTACCCTCTTATAAGAGAGCAGCCCTATCATCACTTAATACTCATCATCATTCCAGAGGAATATTAGGGCTGAATACCAAGCACTTATAGTCTTCCAACTTTTATATTGAACATTTTATTAAGGAGTAAAAATCGTTAAAAGGCTTTTCTAAACCTATCTTGCAACTCCTTGATTCGCTCTAAAAGTTTTTCGAAAGATAAAGTCTGACCATAGATAAAGTGGTTACACATCTCTGCATAATCACCCTCCCAATCCTTCATCAACTCTTGCCTAGGAACGAAATCAATCTCACTAGGCATCAACTTAGAATAATCTACATACCCAACAGCATAGTATATGGAACGATGCTTAACTATACGCTCATACAAATCAATATCCTGCAGGGCTTGTTTGCCAAATCCTGTATCCATCAAGCGTTCGAGATCATAAAGATGTCTAGACATTCGGACATGACGAGGAGTCTGTTTCTGAAACTCCTCGCATAGCAGGAATGCCTTCTCTAGGAATGTTCGAGTAGGCACAACTGTTCTGACCGTAGCTGTAGCCGCCGCATCTTCTCCAGGGAAAGTCTGCTCAATATATGATGAAATCAAACGGTCTTCCGTAGGTTCATTCATAGACAAGCAACTAATCTCTATCTTAACTCTTGGCGGAATATACTCTATCGTATGACCAAGCATAGACTCATAATGAACGAGAATGACAGACGGATCCTTATCACTTGCAACGGGACTTGCCTTACCATCCTCATCAATTTCCTCTACTACATTTTCTATATGGTATCCTTCCACACCAAGTTTCTTTAGATTTTCATCCAACTCTGCTGAAACTGTATCAAGAAAATACCTACGTGCCTTCTTGCGAAGTTTTTCACGCTGATTCTTTGTCGTCTTCTCTATACCGAAGAATTCATGGCTTACAGATAAGTCTATATCCTCACTGAATCTTTCTATCAAATTCCATCCTTTACTGAGACTTGTACCTCCCTTAAAGATGAGTTGATCTGCACATGAACATTTGAAAAGAGCGTTGAGCACCACAGTTACCCACCAGTCCTTTTCAATTGCAACCTGATTAATACGAAACTTCTCTTCCGCACGTTGCAACATTGCTATTCGTTCATCTATTGTGTGATTTAACCAAAGTGTCATAATGCTCGTTTTTATCTATTATATCAGTTATCAGCTTTCTCATCCATACTGGCATGAGAGTAAGGTCTTGTACAAACAAGTCTTTATGTTCCTCTTCATTGACCAATTTTCTTATGGTAGAGAGTTCTTGATTACCTACATTCTTTTGTCCTAATGTTCTAAGAGCTTGTACAAGAAGCGCTGCCAACACTGTCTGAAAAGCAAAGTTCTTAGGAACACTTCTCTTCAACTCTATAGTCCGATTTCCAAGAGTCAAGACTCTTCCACTTCCCGATGTCAGATAAGTATATTTTGTAGGCACCTGTGTTGAGAGTCCAAGTTTGTTGAGCGCTGTAACTCCTGAAGGTTGTATTTGTACCTTATCTCGCTGGGCTATAGCCATCACCATTTCATCTATTGATGGATAGACTATCCCAAATCGGGTATTCTTAGGGCGAAGATAAACCCCATTAGCTAATCGAACTATATTTCCCTTTTTTTCTTCTACAGAAAGTGCACGACTTACCACCTTCTCATTATCATTGATGTCAGAGAAGTCTGAGATGAAGAGAATCTGCCCTTCACTTGTCTCGTATATACGGTTTGCTATTTCTGCCATATCGTTTTCTTTCTTTAATGGTGCAAAAATACAAAAAATCAGCGATATGTGTAACACCCCGCCGATTTAATTAACTTTTTTTATGTAGAAAACTTTGCAAATATTTTCCACAATCACTTATTTTTATTCACTCTTAGCTGTCTGTGGTACTCACGGCTCTTGCGTTGTAGTTCTTCCTTATGACTGGCATAATATCGACGTTGATACTCTTTTTTCGTGGCAGTTTTTCACTCTTTAAGAGACATACAGGCAAATTCTCCGAATGAATCTGGATACTGCTTGATTATTGCAGTAAAGACTGCGGACAAGACCTGCACGACAATGGAGTTTCCGGCTCGCCAATATAGAGAATAGTCAGAAGTCTTACGATGACGACCATTTATAAACATAAGTTTCGCTATTTGTTCTTTTGTGTAACCTTCTTTACCTCAAATCCGCAACCTATAGGGTTTAGTGGGATTTTGCTTGCAAAGCGACAA
>JAJWOH010000042.1:0-25805 GCA_021635485.1 Segatella copri
AAGCGAGCGAGGAAGGAACTCCCCAAGGAGGACCGCTAAGTCCGTTGTTGAGTAATATAATGCTCAACGAATTGGATAAAGAACTCGAACGTAGAGGACTACCCTTTGTGCGCTACGCCGATGACTCGATGATATTCTGCAAGTCCAAGAGGGCTGCAATGCGAGTAAAGGAGAGCATAACCCGATTTATAGAAAATGCTCTATATCTCAAAGTCAACAAGGAAAAGACCGTAGTGTCGTATGTGCGCGGAGTGAAATACCTCGGCTACTCCTTTTATGTGATGAAAGGCAAATGCCAACTCACGGTGCATCCAAAATCCAAAGCCAAGATGAAGTCAAGATTGAAAGAACTGACAAGTCGCAGCAACGGTTGGGGATATGCCAAGAGAAAGCAAAAACTGAAAGAATACATAAGAGGATGGGTCGGTTATTATCATCTTGCCAATATGAAGCATCTTTTACTTGAAACAGACGAATGGCTAAGGCGTAGAATCCGCATGTGTATATGGAAAGCTTGGAAGAAACCCAAGACAAAAGTGGCAAACCTCATTAAATGTGGTATCAATAAATACCAAGCATACGAATGGGGTAATACTCGCAAGGGCTATTGGCGTATAGCAGACAGCTACATACTGCATAAAGCTATAACAAATGAGCATCTATGTAGGGCAGGGTATGCTACTTTAATGGATGCGTATCTCGAATGGTATCCAAAATAGGAACCGCCGTATGCGGAACCGCACGTACGGTGGTGTGAGAGGTCGGAAAACGAAAGTAGGAAGAAAACTGCTTCGTTTCCCTCCTACTCGATTGGAGAAAGTTTTTGTTTTTCACAATATAGATAAGTGTTGTTAAACTGAGTGCTAATTTTTGGTAGAGTGGAATATAATAGTTATCTTTGTGGTCGAATTTCAAACTTATAAGGATATGAAGATATTAGAACCGAAATATGAAATCCTATCCCAAGGCGAGGGTATGGATGGAGTTTATAAACAGATAGAGTTGTGCGGTCGCACATGTTATGCGTCAAGTATGAAGATAGACAAAGACAGCGCAAAGCCTTTCGTTGAGCGTATGGTAAGCAGCAACCATCTTGCCATGTGTGAGCATGGAACAATCTATCTCCATGTTGCTTACGATAATGACTTCTTTGTACCTGAATCTTTGTTGGTCAAGCACTATCGTGAGAACAAGTATTCCAAGGTGATGCAGATAGGTAACGATTACTATATTACGACCAACTACAGAGTGATAGTTGAGAATGAATGGTTTGACGACTTGGACTATATCTGCGAGCCTACGGAATGGCATGAGAAACGAATAACCGTCCGCTTTACTACTCAGATTGCGGTAAGTAGAGAGGCTAACAGGCATCGTGTTGATTCCGTAGCGGAACAAAGCACCCGATATTGCAACTATAGTAAAGATAAGTTCGGAGGTGAGATTGCTATCAACAAGCCAAAGTGGGTTAGTGATGATAGTTCAGCTAATCCGTCGTCTTATGATGGTGGAACATTTGTTGACCTAGCAAAGAACATCGGTAGTTATGAGCATTGGAGTCCGGTAGAAAAATGGTGGTTTGCCAATAGAGTATGTGAAATGATGTATTTGTCTTTGGTTAAGGATGATGGTTTGAAGCCACAAGATGCGAGAACTATTCTTCCTCTTGATACCAATACGGAGCTGATTCATACCGCATTCGTGAGTGATTGGCTTCATTTCTTCGATTTGCGTTCAAAGGGAACTACCGGAAAACCTCATCCAGATATTGAGGTATTAGCAACACCATTGATGAATGAGTTCAAGGAACGAGGTTTGATTTAATCGTTTATGAAGAAGAAAGCCAAGCAAATAGCCAAGGTGATGAGCAATGACTCTTTGGAGGTTGTTGCTCAGATGATTGCTGATGAGGAAAAAGGTGTGCGCTACGAGGTGTATGCCGATGGTTCTAGTAAGAAAGAAAAGTGTGGTTGTGGCTGGCTTGTTCTTCATAAGGAAGTTATTATCAAAAGTGGGAAATATACTTTTATCACAGCTAAAGTGAACGATTCGGTGAGAGCTGAAATAAGGGCGGTCATTCAAGCATTGGGTGATTGCCCTCCTTCGTGTTCTGTTGATGTATATGTTGATTGCCAAGTAGCTATTGAAAGTATACAGGCTTGCAGGTTGGGAGATTTGCAGCCTATATATAATAAGGTAGCGAAAGGCAAGGCGATAAGATACCATTGGGTAAAGGCTCATAGGGGTAATATGTATAATGAAATGGTGGATTCTTTGGCTTTTTCTGCTACAGAAAGTTAATTTCATGTGTCTACATATAATAAGCGTTAAAAGATAAATGAAATACATTAAATAATTTGCACATTTCAAATATTCTTTGTATCTTTGCATTGTAATTAAGAAACAAGGTTACTAATTTTAAAAAGGTGAGACACACCTTAAAAACTGTGATTCGTTATGAATACTAGATTGAGTAAGAAAGAAACAATGGTTTATGGCAATATCGAAGTGATGGCTGATGTAATTGGGGGTAACAAGTACTTTACATTTGCTGAGTTGTATGATTTCGATTTGGATAATACCAAGGATGAGTTGAAAGAAATCTTAAACTCTTTGACAGAGAAAGGCTACTTGAAGAGTTTTCACGATTTCTACGAAACTTATCGAGTTTTAAAGTAAGAACAATAAAGGGGATATAAATCCCCTTACAATATAAATTTAGAGCGTGAGACACACGTAAAACTGTATTGAAACAATGAAAAAGGTATTTACAATTGAGAATGCATTAGCATTTTTGTTTGCTCTTGAAATAGTATCATTAATATTTTTTCTAGGATAGGGCTTATGCAGATTAAGTTTGGTAAGATAAAGTTTACTGCGGCTAAGTCCGAAAAAGGATGCCGCTTTGATGCTTGCTACAAAGGTGAGCATGTGGCTTTTGAGAGTGAAGATATGTCTTTGTATGATGATGTCTTTTCTGATAATAACAGAAGAGCAAAGGCTGCAAAGAGGGTGATTTACGAGAACATAAAGCATAAGTATTATGAGAACCATAGAGATTAGCGATTTCAACGCTGCCGATGAATTTGTCGTTGAGGCTATGATGCAAGATGGCAAATTCAAGGTTATCGGCAAGGTTATTATTGATAATAATCTTCTGAATAATGATGATTTGGAAACCATCTGGGATTATGCCAACTGGGAGACGAATGGCTATGAAAAGATGGTTGTCTCTAATGGAGTGTACAAAGGCTTAAATGCATTTAGTGATGGTCGAATGTTCTATGTAATTACGGATGATGAGGTCGGAGTGGTAAACGACAATATCATGGTACGTAAGCATTACGATGTCAACAATGGCTATTATATAAAGTCATCAAGGTTACACAAGGAGCAATCCAAGGATTTGTGGTGCTTTGGTAGTTGCGAGGCCATAACTAACGAATATAAGTCAAACATTTTACATGAAGTACTTTATGGCAAAGATGAACCATATAAAGCCTACCTTCCTTGAAGGCGGTGAAGTCTGGCATGATATTGATAAGTTCCCGATGCTAGACCATACAATTCTAGTAGAGTTGCAAGTAAAAGGCTCAGACGGATTGATTTACCGGACGCAAGATGTATGTGTTGAGCGTGCGGATAGGTTCGTACCTACGATGTCTTTTGTTCCTAAGCGTTGGGCGTATGCAATAGACTTAGCTCAATGTAAGCAACTTGAAGGATAAAAACAAAATACAAAAATAAGAATAAGCATATGGAAGAATCAAGAGGTGTTTACACATTACCCGTCTTGTATAATGAACAAAGTGGTAGAAATGAAGGTGTATGTGTAAGAAGAGAACTTGGAGTAGTTGTTGCAATTGACAATGAAGATGAGTTTAAAGGTGTTTTTTCAAAGGATGGTGAGGTTGATGTATTCAAGCAGTTACTATCACAAGAAGTGTATCGTTTCAATACAGAGCATCATGCATTCCCTACTGAGCCTTTGGTTTCTTACAAGATGGATGGCGACATCATCTTTGATTACGTTGAAGTAACTATTGGAAAAATGTATGGCGGTTATGTTTATGTTGTTCATTACAACTTTGCAAGCACCGCATCATGATAAACAAGATTGATTATGACAGTAGTAAGAGATAGAATTAAAATTGCAGCTCAGATTGAAGTCTTGGAGGACATTGCTATTGACTATAGGGGAAAGACAATAGACAATATCATTCAACAGCTAGAAGCAAGGTTGAGTGCGTTGAAGTAAGTTCAAATTTTTGAAGTTGAAAGACTATGAGTGGTGGACGTTTTGATTATGCTCAGTATAGGATTGCTGACATATACACAAAGATAGAAGATTATGTTGATGGTCATCCATTGGATGAGGAAGATGAAAGATGCTTTCTCGAAGACCGATGTCTAGAGGAGGAAGAAGACAAGTATGTTAGAAAGCATCATCATACGATGCCTAACAGATATGGCTTATCTAAAGAGACTATCAAGGAATTCAAGAAGGGTATTGAGCTTCTGAAGAAGGCTCAGGTTTATGCCCAAAGAATAGACTGGCTTCTTTCCGGTGATGATGGAGAAGATAATTTCCATCTACGTTTGAAAGAGGATTTGGCAAATCTTAAAAGTAAGAAAGGATAGATTATGAGTTGGAATTATCGTTTAGATACACCTATGATGCAATTAGCTGAAGAGGTGAATAAGAAATATGATACCGATGCTGGTAAGATGCTTCTTTGCACTTATCTCTTTATGGTATCAAGTGAAGAGGTCAAGGACAAGCAAGCTTTCTTTGATTGGGTAGAAAAATTGAGTAAGTCTAGCAAGTGTGATGCGGTAAGGGAGTACGTGGAAATCAAGGACAAAGCCGATTGGCTGCATGGTGGATTCTGTAAGCCGATTTACCGCCACAACAAGGGTAATTTCTATGAGTATCTTGGAGAGGTTACTGATAGCGAGACTTCTGAGGTAAAGGTTGCGTATCAAGCAGTGTGCGGACAGCATGAAGTTTGGGTGCGACCAAAGGAAATGTTCTTTGGTAATGTTGAGGTAGATGGTAAGCTAGTTCCTCGATTTGAGAAGGTAGATTTAAAAGACTTAGAGAAACAAGCCGAGATCAATGGACAGAAGAAAGATTAAGAGTTTGCTAGGTCTAGCAATCTTGCGAGTGAATGAAGTCGTACCGGATTTCGAAGACTTGAATAAGGTTCTTCCTTTGCTTAGACAGGCAATTGATGAATTAGATAAGTCTGATTCGGGTTCAGTTTAAAGAGGGTGGAAAATGGCAAATAAGCAGACGATAAAACCAAAGGTAGTTCCTTTTGAGATAGCCAAGCTTCTGAAGGAGGTTGGCTACGATGAGAAGATAGCCGAATTTTGGGCTTATGCTAGTCCTTGGACAGCAAAGGGTGGTATTCGTAAGGGTGGAAAATATAATGAGCATTACGGCAGTTATATCGCTTATTCAAATTCCGAGTGGGAGAAATCCAATATTGAGTTTTCTGCTGCCTTAAAGTTGAATAGTAAGCATCCGGCAATATCCGCTCCAAGCTATGATATGGTGTTAGATTGGCTTTTAGAGCATTTCGGTTACTGCATTTGTGTTGCAAACATTTCGAAAGGTAAGTTCTGTTGGCAAACTACATCATGGTGTGTAGAGGAAGGCTTGTGTCATACGGATGGTAAGGAATATTCCAGTAGATACAAGGCAATGGATGCCGCTTTCAAGAGTATCTTAAAGGCTCGCATTGAGAATAAAGATAACGAGGTAATCAAAAGACTTTTGGAGGAAATACAAGATGGAAAGAATTTATGATACTTTTGTACACGCAATAATGATGAAGTTAGAAGCTCGTTTATGTACTGAACTCGAATGTGTTTATAAGAATATAACAAACAAGATTGTTGAGAAGAAAGGTAAACTTACCAACGAAGACGTAATTGAGTTTCAGAAAAAACTACAAGAAGTGTACGACAGGAATGCTGCTATTCGTGAAGAGGTTACTGACATTAAAGATTCCAAGAAATGTATCTTAACTAAAGAAGCATGTGAAGAGTTAATAAAGCGACTTTGCGTGATTAATATAAAAGAAGATGAACAAGCAAAGAATGATAGAGTGGATAGCCACTTGTGATACAGGTGTCTCTTCAATGACTATGTGGAGTGCATTGATGGGGGTAAAACGAAAGAAAGATTTGGATATTCCTAAAGACAATCGTGACTTCCGTAGATGCTATGATATGGTAGAATACGGACACGTAACCTTGGATGAGCTACAAGTTGTAAAGAAGCAATATCCTTGGTTTGCTCCTGTTGTTGACAATTGGAAGGAATTGTCTCTTTTGTTTGAGGAAGAGTTGGACAAACGTTTGTATATACGAATCCGTCAGCTTTGCAAAGAGTCAGATGCTATCCGGTATGAGGTAAAGGGAGGACTTTATTATGAAAGGGGTTTTTGGTATAATGTTTAATTATTTAAAAGATAGAAAGAATGAATAAAGACAAATTAAAGGTCAGCTTTGAGATTGACCGCTACAAGGTAATTGGTATGCTTTCACGTAATTGTGAGAATGCTGAAGAGTACAACGAGATTATGGATATTCTTGAAGGCAAGAATGAGTTTGTGCGTGATGCGAATGGTAACGAGGAACTTGCAAGCCGCATTTGCAATTATGCTTTAGACTCTATCTTGGTTGAGAATCCAGATTTGGCTCTCCGTAAGCGTTTGGATAAGGAACAGAAAGGCGATGATGCTCCTGATGGAATTTCAAATGTTATCGAAATCAAAGGTGATGACGCAAAGAAACTTGTAGAAACCCTTTGTAGCATTCTCCACAAGGGTAAGTGATGTAAAATTCATCAAAAGAATATAAATAAACACTAAAACACTTGCAAGTATAAGAAAAAATGCTTATCTTTGCATCGTGTTTGAAACAGATGGCCTTCTGAGAGGTCGCTTCTACCATAAGTCAAGACTTAGGAGTTTACGGCATGGTTTACACATTACCCAGCCCAGCTAGACTATAACAAGCAACTCTTATTAGGGTGAGAGACCCTAGTTGCTGCATTAGACAAGTGGTTAAGTCGCCAGCTTTTCACGCTGGTATTCAAAGGTTCGAATCCTTTATGCAGTACATACAAAATTGCCCTATGGTGTAATGGCAACACTACAGGTTTTGGTTCTGTCATTAGTGGTTCGAATCCGCTTGGGGCAACAAGGTGGAATTGGTATATGTTCCACAAAAGGTGCGATATTCAAGCGGTTAAAGAAGATAGACTGTAAATCTATTCCCATTGTGGGTTCGGTGAGTTCGAATCTCCCTTGCACCACGAGAACTTTTGTCATAATACGAGGAATGTAGCTCAGTAGTAGAGCACTTGGCTTGGTAACTAAGGGGGCGTTGGTGCGAATCCAATCATTCCTTTACGCTTTCGTAGCTCAGTGGCAGAGCATAGGATTTTTAATCCTAGGGTCGAAGGTTCGAATCCTTCCGTTGGCACAATGATACACAAGAAGAGAGCCGTGATGTTTGTTTTGTTGGAATCTCGGACATCTGTCAATGGGCAAACGTAGGATGCAGATGAGACGAATAAAGTTGTGAATAAGTCTATGAACTAGGGGAACAAGCGGAATGGCTCTCTATTGTGCTTCATTTGATGGTTTAACGAAAAATTGAAGAATATGAAAAGTCCGTTAAGAATGGCAGTCGCTTTAGAAAAGAACAACAAGGTATATCCAAAAGATGTACGGAAGTTCTTGATGGGATTGTACGCCACGCTGCATTTGACAGATAACGCAACGGCTAAAGATATGGAAAAGCTGGTATATTATGCTTTTCGGAATGGTTACCTACTAGGTGTTAAGTCTGAAGGAGGTGATGACCAAAAAGCGTATGACAGACTACCGGATTTGGGAGTAGAAGAAGATATTGGTGATGATTTAAAAAGATAGTCGATAAAAATTGGTAATTAGTTAGTAAAGTTTTTTAGGCTTTGGTGTGTGAACATCGAAGCCTTTTACATATATAATAAGGTAAAATAAAAGCTGAAATGTTAACAAGACTCACATAGCAGTTACGAAAGGTTAAAATACGAAAGAAAAACATTAAAAAACATGCATGTTTCAAAACTTATTCGTATCTTTGCATCGTCAATCAAGATAAGTTGGTTGATTTGCCGAGTGACAAGTTTCACTCAATAAGGTGAGAGCGACACCAAGGGGTAAGACCCGAAACAACTAGCACAATTGATTATGTCTAAGCAGACTGGTTTTTCATTCGCAAGTTCAAAGAAGTCATTAATCGAGACTATTGACGAAATCAAGAAGTCAAAGATGCCTCGCAACGAAAAGATTGTTGCATTGAAGGCTTGCGGTCTTCGTGAGAAAGAAATCTCCGATATGTTGAAGGTTTGTGTGCCAAGCGGTTCAACTTCAACGAGATTCGTTTATACATTCGGTGTTGAGATAGAATGTGTTCATGCCGAGCGCAATGCCTTGATAGAGGCAGGTCGTCAGAATGGTGTTGATATTCATTCTGAGGGCTATAACCACACCGACAACAAGAGTTATTTCAAGATTGTTAGTGATTCTTCAGTTGGTGGTGATATAGACCCTAACGAGGTTGTAAGTCCGGTATTGAATGGCAATACAAATGGTATGGCAACCTTAAAGAAGGCTATCAAGTCTTTGGATGCCGTAGGTGCAAGAGTAAATTCTACTTGTGGTCTTCACGTTCATATTGGTGCAGCAAAGTTGACAGGTGAGCAGTATGTTAACGTCTTCAAGAATTATCAGAAACTTGAAAGATTGATTGATAGTTTTATGGCTCCTTCACGAAGAGGTAATTGCCGTTGGGCAGCCAGCTTGCTTGACAAAGATTTCTCTAATTGCCGTGGCAATTACGATATTAGACGTACTGTATTTCATGGAGACAGATATTACAAGGTCAATGCAGAGAGTTTTGCACGTCACAAGACTATCGAATTTCGTCAGCATCAAGGTTCAACCAATTACAAAAAGATTGAAATGTGGGTTAAGTTCTGCGCAAAACTTGTCGGTTGGTCTCGCAATAATGTCTTTGCTAGTGAGGTTATGAATATCGAAGATATACCTTTCTTGAATAAAGAAGAGAAGGCTTTCTTCCAGAGTCGTAAGGATGCATTTGCAACCAATAACGATTAATTAATGTAGTCCTAGGGTAAAAGCCCTAGGACACAAAGAAATCAAAGTATTATTAAGAAAAAGAAAGGGTAAAGATATGTGTGTTATTATTGTATGTCCGAAAGGTGTTGCTTTGCCATCCGTAGATGAGCTAAAGGCTGCGTATATGAGAAATCCAGATGGTTGCGGTTTTGTGAGCGAGTCTGACCATTACAAGAGTTTGCATTTTTCTACATTTATCCGTAGATTGATGAAGCGAGATATAAATGAGAATGTAATCATACATTTCAGATTTGCTACACATGGTTCTGTCTGTGTCAAGAATTGCCATCCATTCTACAAGGCAGGTTATTGGTTCGCACATAATGGAGTGCTCCCGATTTGCTCCGAGCATGATAAAACAGATAGTCAAATTTGCT
Source organism: Segatella copri (assembly GCA_021635485.1). Classification (GTDB taxonomy): domain Bacteria; phylum Bacteroidota; class Bacteroidia; order Bacteroidales; family Bacteroidaceae; genus Prevotella; species Prevotella copri_P. The sequence goes on from JAJWOH010000042.1 coordinate 9,581, forward strand.
TTGAACGTTTCATTTATCCTACTATCAAGAAATATGGTTGGGGTTCTGATGAACATATGAAAGAAATGAACAAATGGACAGCTCATGGTTCTAAGTTTGCAATGTTGCATAATGGTGAGATTGTGAAGTCCGGTAAATTCATAGAGCGTGATGGACGGTTCTATTCTAATTTGAATCATTTGGGTTATATGAGAAATGTAATAAACTTTTAGAAGATTAATGTTTAGGTTCTTTTTATTCGACAAGCGTCAGATGTCCGTGAGGATATTTGGCGTTTTTTTTGTTATATAAGGAGTTCTATTTTGCGTAGCTATTAATTATTCGTTTATGTGATGAAATAGCCTTAAATCGCTTAGAAATACCGTTATTACTCACTTTTGCTTAAAAGTGAGATACTTGCAAATGGTTTAGTGCATTTATTATTCTTTTCGTATTATCTTTGCACTAGTTTTAACAAATATATCGAAAGAATGAAAGATAAAATTTTCCAGTTACTAAAACAAGAGTATAAGTCTCTTGGGTTAGGTGATGAAGTTCTTCAGGCACATGCCGAAATGCTTGATAAGATGGGGCTTGTTACTGATGACAACATCGAGACAGTGGTTGCTAGTCAAAAGAGTTTTTTGGAGTCCTTGCAAAAGGACAATGACCGCAGAGTTACCGATGCCAAGAAAAAGTTCGAGGAGGCACAGAAGGCTAAAGAAGATGCTGAACGCAAGGCTGCTGAAGAAGAAGCCAAGAAGAAAGCTGACGAAGAAGCCAAGAAAGCCGCTGAAGAAGCCGAAAAGAAACGCTTGGAGGAATTGGCAAAGAAAAACGAAATGCCGGATTATCTCAAAAAATACTTTGAAGAGCAAGCAGCAGAGAAGAAAGCTTCAGATGAAGCAAGAACCAAGGAACGTGAAGAGTTCAAGAAACTCGTTGAGACCTTGACTCAGAAGAACACAGACCAAGCCAAGACTTACAACGAACAGATGGAGGCGCAAAGCAAGACCATTAAGGAATTGCAAGAAACTATCCAAAAGCAAGCTGAGGAGGCTAAGGCTAAGGAAGAGGCTGCTGCGAAGGCAAAGGCAAAGGCAGACCACGATGCGAAGATTTTATCAAAGGCTAAGGAGTTGGGCATTCCCGAAAGTCGTATCAACGAGGGTTTCACCTTGAGCGAAGATGCTACAGATGATGCTATCGAAACATACCTCTCCAAGGTAGCGAACAACTACAAGGCGTTGCAACAACCACAATTCGGGGGCAGCTATCGTGCTAGCGAGGGCGAGCCAACAAAGGAGGACGTTGACAATGTAGCCGCATCATTAGTTCAGTCACTTTAAAAATTGAAAAACATGAATCAGGAATTGAAGACTACAAAAAAGCAAATTGTCTTTGGTGAGGATTCCGTCATTATCCAGAAATGGGAAGGCGACATCAAGGGCGGTCGTGCTTTGGATTGGACAGGCGTAAAAGATGAAGTTCTTTACGCAGGTCGTGTTATCGTGACAGATGGTAAGGGAACTTACAAGCCATTGCCTATTGAAACAGGCAGCTATAAGGCTTTGGGTACTGCCAGTGACCCATTGGAGCATTACAAGTATGCGGGTGTTCTCTATCGTTCCATTCTGAACGGTGAGCCAGCGGCAATTATGACTGCTGGACAAGTTAACAAGGTAGCAGCTAAGGCTGCAAATGGTGCAGACTATCCGGATGCGTTCCTTACAGCTATGCCAAAGATTGCTTTGGTTAGCGATGAGGATGCAAACAAGTTCGATGAGTCTGATGCAACCATGGACAAAGACTAAAAGAAGGAGGATAACAGATGGATAAATCACTTTATTTTCAGTTGGTCAATAAATACTTCCCACAACTTGTTGCAAGTGTAGTAGAGAAGTTGAACGGCAAGAATCAGACTGCATTGACCTATATGTACCGAGACCACTTGACTAACACATATAGTCAGGACGGACGCTGGGCATCAATTACTGCGGAATACACACGAGTTGCTGCTGATGTTGTATCAATGGATGCGGAACTTCCATTGAAGAGCCGTGACAAGGTTTCAACCGCTGAGGGTCAAATCCCAAAGGTTGGTATGAAGCTTTACATGTCAGAGAAGCAGCTTAAGGATTTGGATAACATGATTGCGCAACGTTTGCCTCAGCCACAGATTTTGCGTAACTTGTTTGCAGACCTTCCTCGTTGTATTCAGGCGGTTTACGAGCGTATTGAAGATATGTTCCTCAGTGAGCTGTCAACAGGTGTAGCTTTGGCAACTCGTTCCGGTGGTACTGGTGTCCGAGTTGATGTAGGTTTTGCCGAGAAGAATAAGTTTGGTCACGGTGCTAAGGCTTGGGACGCAGAGGATGCAACTCCTCTTGATGACATCCAATTGGTTTACGACAAGGCGATGGAAGACCAAAATACCATCACTACTTGTTATCTTGATGATTACACAATTAAGTTGCTTGGCAAGAACAAGCAGGTTCGTGCTCAGTTTGCCTTCAATCAAGGCATTGCACTTAGTGGGGATAACAGCAACATTCCTATTTTGAGCTTTGAGCAGATTGCGTCTATCTTTAGAAATAAGTGGCAGACCAACTTGGTACGTGTAGCCCGTACAATCAAGACCGAGATTAACGGCAAGAAGGGAACACACAACCCTTGGGCTAAGGGTCACATGACCTTTACATGCTATGATAACCTTGGTGATTTGTTCTGGACTAACGTAGCCGAAGCTACAAGACCAGTTGCAGGTGTTACTTATCAGTCAGCCGATGAGTATATCTTGGCTAGCCGTTATTCTACTAACGACCCACTCCGTGAGTTCACTAGCTCACAAGCAATGGTTGTTCCTATCTTGAATAACGTTGATGCCATCTACTCTTTGGACTCAACACAAGCGGTAGGTTAGGCTTATGAGAGGTGAGGTAATTAGTCCGTTCCGTGATAAGTTCCATTTTAACACCATCTATGAAGTTGGTGCAATCTTGGACTTTGACGAAGAACGCATGAACTCCCTTATCGAACGTAAGCTTTGCAAGATGTTGGAGGTGCAGAATGATAACCATTCTGCACATCTAAAAGACGATAAGGAAATTAAAGATACTCCTAAAAAGGAAGTCTTGAATGATGGAAAAGAAAATCCTATAAAGGAAGAAGAAAAGAAGTCAGAAGAGACACCTAAGAAGGAAGTCTTGAAGGAGAAAAAGGAGAGCAAGCCTAAAAAGGAGAAAACCTCAAAAAAGGATGCTGCCGAGTCAACCGAAGAGAATTCCCAAAAGGAGAATGTAGAAGAAGAACTTGACGAAAAGACTAAGAGCGAGCAGGAGGCTGCAAAGAAAATCGCTGAGGCTATGAGTCAGGCTCAGAAATAAGGATGTCACATGAAGATAAGAGAATACATTTCACAGAAGTTGCGTGCTTGGAACATTACCGATGCCCAATTGGAAGATATATCGTCAGGTATAGACCTTGACGAAGAATATACGTCTGATAATTCCCAGGTTGTAGGCAAGGCGATGATTTCCGTAATCGAGGAACTTATGCTTGCCCCATATATGAGCAATGTGAATGAAAATGGATTCTCTGTCTCTTGGGACTACTCTAGGATAGGACAATACTATATGTGGCTTTGCCGAAAATATGGTGTTGCTCCGGATAATGAAGTGGTGGCAGCTTTAGGGCTTTCCACTATCACGGATAAGTCTGATATTTGGTAAATGTCTAGGTTATGTTATATTCCCCTCATATATTAAAGAAGAAGTTCGTGAATAAGGTTGTCAACAAGTACAACGAGGTCATTAGCTCTTCTGAGGAATGGAAAGAAATGGGGCGTTGTCGGTGCGATGACAACTCTACCGAGCATTTCACTACCGATAATGGTAGCATATATACACCGAAATATCATATTGTTTGTGACAAGTGCCAGATTTCCGAAGGTGATGAAGTCAAAGTATATTCCGATGATGGAAGTTACCGAGGAGGTGGAAAGGTCTATAATGCCCCTAAGTGCAATTATCTTGGTTATATGAGTATCTATGTCTGATGTTATAAAGGATAAGCTAGACGCTTTCTTTGCGCAGGGAGAAAGGGAAGTTGATGAGTTTCTTGACAGGTTATGTAAAACATCCGTTGAGCTTGATAAGACTAACGGAAACTACCGAAACCGCACAGGTAATCTCAGAAGGTCTAACTATAGTAAAGTACATGACCACACCTTGACCCTTGGCAACAAAGCGGAATATGCGTCAGATGTTTCCTCTAGGGGATATGATGTTATAGATTCGGGTATTCAGTATATCAAGAAAGAAATCGAGGATATGCGATGATAACAGAAATAGATGCAGGTCATGTAATCTATGATGACTTGGAGCTTATGGGAATGGAACGAAGACTGAAAGGACATCTGAAAAAGGGTGGACTTGATGGGGAAGAACCTATGGTCGGTGAGAAGATTCCCGATGATGGCATGATAGTTATCATCCCTAAGCGTATGAGTGCAGACAAGACATATTTCAACGATTGTACTATAGAGGTAAACATATTGCTCAAAGATATAGAGGGCGAGACTAATCCTCAATTGAACGAGCTTTTAAAGAAGGCTATTCAAACCCTGTCCGACAGTGAGGTCGGAAAAGCTGAGGATGTATGGTATCGCTATTCTATCCGCTCCCACGGCATAGAGCAAGAGAGTAGGTTGAGTTGCCATTACGCAAACATTACTATTGATTTTGAAACATTAAACGTAAGATAAGATGAAACCATTTATTGGAATCAAGAGAATTTGGTATGGTGCTCCTCTTACCGAGGCAAATACACCTGCTAAGTTGGCTACATGGTTGAAAACCGCTACAGAGGTTAAGAACAGCCATGAGGGAACATGGGGATATTCTCAGGATGACCCTAGTGTTACCGAGTACAAGAACGAGCTGAACGGACAGGTTTACTATCGTGACAAGACCGATGAGGGTGCTAAGACAATTACATTCTCTATTGGTGTCTTTTCATGGAAGAATAAGGTAGACTTGCAGGGTGGTAAGATGTACAAGGCAACTGGAGAAGAGACTACAACGGAGGCAGATGCAGTAGGTTGGTCTTCTAGCCAAGATTTGGCTAATATCAACAAGTGTATCGTTGCTCAGACCAAGACAGGGAACTACATCGTTTTCTCAAATGCGGCTATCGTTGCCAAGGGTGACCAGCAGGATAAGAATATCACTTTGGGTATTTCTGCCGTTGCTATGGAAAGCGAGATCGATGGTGTGGCTGGCGAGTACCAATGGGAAGGCTCTGCGGTTGTAGAACAAGAATAAGACATAGGCAACAAATGATAGAGGGGGATGGTGTTAATGCCGTTCCCCTTTTTTAATATTCAGAACCATGAGTAAGGCAAGTAAATTAATTACGGATGCAATTCTTGGAGAGGACACCGTAACGATAATCGTGAATGGAAGGGCTTATTACGTTTCACCACCTACAATTATAAAATTGGTCAAGGCGGCTAAATACCTTGATAGTTTCGAAGAGGGCAAGACCTTAGCGGAAGTCTTATGCATGCTTAAGAATTTGGATGATGCTTGCAAGGCGTTGTCCGTATTCATACAAGGCGATGAATCCATTAGTGATGAATTATCTAAAGGAACGCTTGAAGAGGTTGTCAATGGCTTACAAACGGCTTATTCCTTAATCTCTATAAAGGATTTTCAGACGCTATCAATTTTGGCGAAGAGTGCGGCAAGGATGATAGCAAAACCACGACCATAGGTAACGATACACTCTTAGGACAGATTGCATCTTTTATGGATAGTCTGCATTTATCTTACCAAGAAGTCGTGAAAGAGATACCTTATAGAAACTTATTGCTGATGGCAAAAGACAAGCAAAGAGTAGCATGTGGTGATGTAATGTATGAGGTAACGGAAGAAGAGTTTGGAATGAACTTCAAAAAAGGATAAGTTTAAAATAATGCAAATAAAGTATTAAAAGCACTAAAACGCTTGCAAGTTAGCGAAATAATATTTATCTTTGCAAGCGCAGAACAAAAAAGGATAAAATGGCGATTTAAGAAATTGATAAGATATTAGAGACACGAAACCCGATGGACTATACCGAAAGGCAGTCCGAGTCACTATTCCTTTGACTTTGCAATCGGTAGTTTCGTGTTTTTTGTTTAAAATAAGATGCAAGATGTAAGGTTGATATTCGAGATACTGGTTTCCATGTTGCTTTGCGTTTGTCTCATATTGCTTGCTGTAAGTAGATATAGGCAAAAGAAAAAGCGTGAAGAACCGGAGCGAAAGGAAATGGACTTGATAGACTTCTTTTCTTTGGGAGGAGTTGCCTATTATTGGAACAAAGGTGGTAAGCAGCAGAAATGCTACACATACGAAGAATTTCTGAAAATCAAGGCTGACTACGTGGAGCTTTGGTTGAATCAGAATAGATATATTTTTAACTCTCAATTAGATTGCGATGATATATAAAGTATTTGTTTTGTTTCCGACAATAGTAGTATCAGATGGTATTGTTGGTATAGCTTGGCTAGGAAAGGTCTTTGGCTGGCGATATGGAAAGAACAAGAAAAAGAGCAAGAATGTGTCCTTAATGATAGGATATAACACAGGAATGTCTCTTAAGTCGAAAATAGACGATAACGCAGCGGATGATTATTTAAGACGCATTGCCGAAGAAAATAGAATCTAAATTCAAGGGTTAGAGTCCCTTTTTTACAACCATATTACTTGTGGTTATTTTTATACATCGGTTTTTATTAACGATTGTTTTTTATGGTAGATAAATGTATAAAAACGAGCACAAGTTCCCTTATAGATGGACTAAAAAAGATGCTAATTTCACAAAAGACAAAGGTAAGGTGATGTCTTGCTTTTGTTGTGGAGGTGGAAGTTCCTTTGGCTACAAACTAGCTGGCTACGATGTTGTAGCCTGTAATGAGATAGACCCAAAGGTTATGAAGATGTACTTGAAAAATCACGATGTCAAGTACGCTTTCAATTGTGATATTCGTGAGTTGATTACCAATATCAATATGGGGGGGCATATTATGAAAGAAGAGCTTCATAATTTGGATATATTGGATGCTAGTTTCCCTTGTTCGGTATTCAGTATTGCAGGTGACCGCCAAAAGGCTTGGGGAAAGGAAAAAGTATTCCGAGAAGGTCAGAAGGCGCAAAGGCTTGACGATTTGGCTTTCTACTCAATCGACCTCGCTAAAGAACTAAAGCCAAAGGTAGTAGTTTTTGAGAATGTTCAAGGTTTATTACAAGGTGAAGCCATCGAGTACGTAAAGGAGATTTATAGACAGATGAATGATGCCGGATATATCTTGCAGCATTGGCTTCTCAATGCACGTAACATGGGTGTTCCTCAAAACAGACCTAGGGTATTCTTTATTGGGTTACGTAAAGACCTTTGCGAGCCGTTTATGGTTCAAAAGGATTTGTTCGAGCGAGTGCCTAAGATAGATATGGACTTCAACGAGAAAGAAATTGTCTTGGATGAGTTCTCTGACTATTGTGGAAGGCAAATTCCTAAAGGAATGATGAAGTATTGGGAGCATAGAAATGAGAAAGATAATTCTATCGGTGATATTGTCAAGCGGATGGATAATCGTCTTTCTATGTTCAATAATATGTTTCTTAAAAAGAATAAGGTATGCAATACCATATCAGCAATGGAGGATAGACTTGTGTATTATGATAATCCAAGTTATCTTTCAGCACATGATACGATTTTAGCATCAACATTTCCGATGGATTATGACTTTAATGGCATGAAACCTTGGTTTGCTTGCGGAATGTGTGTTCCTCCTGTTATGATGGCTAATGTAGCTACAAGAATCTGGGATTGTTGGTTGTCAAAGATTAAAAAGGAGGAATGCGCATGATAACAGCAAGTATGACTTCGGGTGAGATGCGTAGAGTACGAAACTTAGATGAAACAAGAATCTATGAGTTTCAGATGCGAAAAGCTAATGAGCTTAAACGTGAAATGAGAAAGCAGAACGTACGACAAATAACAAAGACCTTTGAGCTTGCTACACCGAATGCCGATTATCTCATCGTTGTAGGTGTAAAACATGGCGATGTATTTGCTTCCGGTTTGTTCATTTATCTGAAGGAAACCAACGAGTATATTCCTATGAGTAGAAACGAGGGGTATAGCGAAGATTGTTTTGCTATGAGCGTTCATTTTCTGAAGAGATTTGCAGAAAGGTTTTTGAAAAAAGACTTACCGATTGCCAAGATATTGCAAAAGATATATACATCGTTTACAGGTGCAGTTCAGCTCTATAGTGATGACAAGACAAGAAGAGTGGTATTTGCTATTCCGGAAGGGCTTATACTCACAGAATACGAGCAAGAAAAGCATATCATCCACTACAAAACCTTTGTAAGCATGGATATGCTAAAGAAGACACAGAAGCGAAGTTACGAGAAGATAAGTGCATTTCTCATGGAATCTTGTCAGCAAATAGCTAAAGCAAGAGACACCGGAAATGACGAAAGGCTGTGCGTTGTGTACAGAAGGTTTTACAATGATATTGATTTGCTAGATACAAAGGAGGCGCAAGCCATATATTCAAGTTTCTTTGAAAAAGGAGGTAACAATGAAAGATAAAAGTATAACAAGGTTTCTTGGTGATATAAAGCCTATAAAGAATTACGAAAGGTATTATGTTAGCAAGCTGGGACATGTTTTTACTATTGGGAGAACGTCTCAATTAAAGGAAATCGCACCTTGCAAGACACCAAAAGGTTATCTGAAGGTATGGCTTTACAAGAACGGAAAGCGCAAGATGTTTTATATACATCGTTTGGTAGCTCAGGCTTTCTTGGAAAATCCAGAAGCGTTTCCAATGGTGAATCATAAGGATTTCGATAAGACGAATAACGATGTAGACAACTTGGAGTATTGCACCGCAAGATACAATGTGATTTATTCTGCTATAGCAAAGAAAACCTCTTCCGAATACTTGGGTGTGACTTGGAATAAGAGTGTAAGAAAATGGCAAGCGCAGTATCAGATAGGTAAAAAGAAAATATATATAGGTTGCTTTGATACGCAAGAAGAGGCTCATGAAGCTTATGTTAACGCTATAAAAGAGATTTGATATGCTTGAATTTGATAGAATATACAATTCCGACTGCATAGAAGGAATGAAACAAATAGAGAGCGGGAAAGTAGATTTAATTGTTACTGACCCACCATATTGTATCTCCTATAAGACCGGATGGAGAGCAGACGACCATCGTTTCTCTAAGGAAATACTCAATGACGATAATGAGCAATTGATTATTGATTATATGAGCGAATGCTACCGAATTTTGAAGGATGATAGTGCTGCTTATATCTTCTGTAGTGCCAAGACCTTGGACTTTTTTATGCAACAAGCGAGGCACGCAGGGTTTACCATTAAGAATGTGCTCATTTGGCGAAAGAACAACCATACGGCTGGAGATTTAGAGGCGCAATATGGTCAATGTTACGAGCCAATCTTGTATTTGAATAAAGGCAGACGAACCATAAATGGCAAGCGTTTGGAGGACGTATGGGACTTTGATAGAGTTCCATCAGATAAATTGGTACATCAGAACGAGAAGCCAATCCCCTTGCTTATGCAATGCATTTTGAAATCATCGGACGAAGGCGACTTGGTGTTTGATGGTTTTATTGGTTCAGCAAGTACAGCTTTGGCGTGTTTGAGAACGAACAGGAAGTTCATCGGTTTTGAATTGGATGTTGATTATTTCAAGGTGGCGCAAAGAAGAATTAAGGAAGAAATGTTTAATCAAAAAGATATGTTTGGGTATGCTGGAGATTAATAAAATTTACCAAGGCGATTGTCGAAAACTTTTGAAGCTGATAGACAATGATAGCATAGACCTCGTATGTTCCGATGTGGCTTATCCGGTTCAGTCTAGAGGCGGCTCAGGGAATATGGGAGGATATTGGACTGACTCTCAGACGAGAAAGGGTAAGATATTCAAAAGCAACGATATTGATATTTCCGAGTATATTAATGATTTGTACCGGATATTAAAGGACAGGTCGCATTGCTATCTGATGTGTAATGATTATAATTTAATGCACTTTCTTGATGTGGTCGGAAAAAGTGAGTTCCATTTTACCAAATGCTTAATATGGGATAAGTGCGCAAAAATATGTGGTCGCTATTATATGGCACAGAAAGAGTATATTATAATGCTACGTAAAGGTGGCGATAGACCGATAAATGAATGTGGTACATCTGATATTCTGAGTGTTCCTATTCCTACCAACAAACGCAAGGATAAGGATGGGTTGATTAATCAAACAGAAAAACCAGTGAAGTTGATGGAGATACTAATTAGAAACTCAACAAATGTTGGTGATGTCGTTCTAGACCCATTTATGGGGAGCGGCACAACGGCAAGGGCTTGTGTTAATCTTGAAAGAAAGTATGTCGGCTTTGAAATAGACCAACGGCAAGTAGATTTTGCCAATAACGAGTTAAAGAACATGAGTAGGCAATTAAGTCTGTTTTAAAATTTAGTTATGTGTATGGTATTTCAATGCGACCCTGTTGTAAGAAATGGGAATAAAGAGATAACGGATGCTCTGATAAAAGCCATTAAGGATGAAGCCTCGAAACGTGGGTTGAAACGTGATGAATTGTTAGATTTTTGCAACCGATTCTTGAGAGAAGGCGAAATCAAAGCTTGTATAGAGCATTTGCTTGATAATTTCAAACGTTATTTTTGGAGGTATTATTGATATGAGAAGAAGAAAGTTGAACAAATCCCCAGTGCTAGGTCTCTGCGGATTTGTTATCGGTTACGAATGCAAGGAAAAGGGAATAAAGCTGATGGAGTGCGATAAGGCGCAAGCAGATGCAATCATAGTTCCTCATCACTTTTCACACAAGGTAACGAAGAATAGTTGCTTGAATCTTTTGGTATTGTATAAGGATAAGATAAGGGGCGCAATGCAAATAGGGTATGGAATCCGACCGCACATCAAGACTGAAAAGGGCGAAGTGTTGGATTACCATCAAGTGAGGGAATTTGACAGAATGTGGTTGTCTGATGATATGCCAAAGTTTAGCGAGACGATTTGCCTATCTCTCTTGCATAAGTATATTAGGGCAACACATAAGGAAATCAAGTACCTTATATCTTATGCCGATACGTCCATAGGTAACAAGGGAACTATATATAAAGCAGCAAACTATGAGCATATTGATACCATTAAGGCAGATTTCTATGTGTTACCAAGTGGTGAGCGTGTGCATCCGGTTACGATGTGGCATCGGCACAAGACAAGAGCATGGGAGGTTCTAACGAAGCTATACCCAGGAATAAAAAAGGCAGAAGGGTTTCAACTTAAATTTCTGAAGAAGTTATGAAGAAAAGAAATAAATGTATTCCTCGTCATTTGCATCCAGATCCTGAGCATTGGGTTAGAAAGGGTCAATCTTGGAAGGCGAAGGTAGCTTATGAAAGCGAGGATGATGCTTGGGAGTTTCTAAATCAGAATTCGAAGTTGAAGGCTTCCGGCTGGCATCCTTACTTATGCAAGGTTTGCTCAAAGTGGCATATTGGTAGGTTACATAATTAACGATTATGAAAAAAGAAGATAGACTTAAAATATATCGCAAATACGATGGGCATTGTGCTTATTGCGGCAAGAGTATAGAGTATAAGGATATGCAGGTTGACCATCTTGTTCCGAAAAATCGAGGTTGTTACTCTCGGTGGAGCGACAAGGAGGGAAAATTTGTCGTATTCCATGGCGATGATTCCATGGAGAACTATATGCCATCTTGCAGGTCTTGTAATCTTCGTAAGCGTGATATGAGTTTGGAACAATTTCGCTCAGAGATTACTAGACAGGCTAAAGGATTGCTTAATGGTAAGGCTTCTTTCCAAGTAAAGATGTCGCTTGCTTATGGTTTAATCGAAGAGCACTTTGATAGACAAATTGTGTTCTACTTTGAGAAATTTAAATAGTTGAGAATATGAAGAAGTTTAAGAAGTCGATAGAGATTAGCACTAAGAATATTTCAGACGTTCTTCAAGTGCCAATTGTTACAAGTTTATACAAGACTAAGAATTTTAAAAACCCTTGTCTTGAAGGTCGTAGCGTTCCTTATGATACTATAGCACTGATGTATGTTCATATCGAAGGCTTTGATAGCGATTTTTGTATTAACCAAGGCAACATGCTCGCTCTTGACATTTGTGATACTTGGTATGCCTTTTCAAAAGCAGGGTGGGAGAAACATAAAAACGATGAGGTATGAAGAAGAAAGGATATTACGAATACGACCAGCCCATTTACCCACACTTATTGTGTGTTGGGGTTGGGTTGCAGTTTGAGGATGCAAAGAAAGCATTCTTGAATAATGATGGTACGGATATTGAAAAGTACGATTTTTTAAATGGTGATGGATTTACTTATTACGGACTTCACATAAGAGAAACAAGAAGAAAGTGCGTTCTTGTTTTATTCAGTAGCAGTAAGGCTATGCGTATGAATGTAATTTGTCATGAGGCTAGTCACGCTTGTGATGCTATCGAGGGTAATATTGAAATGAAACATGGTGGAGAACCATCTGCCTATCTGATAGGTTGGATAGCATCATGTATCAATAAGGCTCGTTTAGGAATTGGAGATTTCGTTGAAATCGTAGATAAGGAAGAAAAATAGCCCAAAGGCAAAATACCATTTGGTGTTTACCCCATCACTATATATAATAATGTAGTGGTGGGGATTTCTTTGTTAACGTCAGCAAATTATTTGTTTATATTATTATAGAGTGTTAAAAGCTATAGGAAATACATTAAATAATTTGCATATTTCGAATATTCTTTGTATCTTTGCATCGTAATTAAGAAATAAAGGTTACTAATTAAAAATGGTGAGACACACCACAAAAACTGTAATAAGAAAATGAAAAAGTTTTTTGAAAACTTATCTGAAAAGTTTAATGATGCGGCTTTTGAGGCGCAGCTTGATGATTTTACTTGCGAGTTTGATGCTATTAACAAACCTGCTGAAATCGTGGTGTCCGTTAAGAGTAGAAAGGTTATCCATTCATATGGAAATATTTCTTCTTATCCATATTACAATGTAGATAAGATTAATATCTATAATGAAGACGGAGAAGACGTGTCTTCAAAATATCCTTTGTTCTGCCAAAGAGTTAAGGATTGCGTGCCTTCTTATAAAGATGTAGAGAATGACTTGATGGAGGCAAATATGAGCGATACCGAGCTTTATTTCGGCTCAGAGGATAATTATTTGCATTACAAGTATGGTAACTAAATGGTTTGGATATGGAGTACGAAAATAAGTTTGTAGGTCTTTCATCTGTAATGAGTCACGACCTTGAAATATTAAGGTATGAACTAGAGTATGGATGGAAATTGGCTCTTATACCAAATGATGTGTGGTACAACTAATTACTTTTAAAATTTCAAATTATGGCAGAATATAAAGTTGAAGTAGATTTGTCGGACTTGTTCGATGATATGACCATCAACGAGCAGAAGAACTTTTTAGTAGAAAAGTTCAGTTCCTTACCTATAAACAAGATGGTTGAAGTAGCTGGAGAAATACTGGATAACCTTAATGGCGACCAAGTAGCTAAAGTTATAGAAGACGCTTTCGATAACTTGCATGAGCAAGGTCAAGAGCAAGTAATCAACTATGTGAACGAATAAGGCTATGATGTCCGATAAACAATATAGAGTTGCTCGCAAGGGTGTTGTCGAGCAACTTAAATTAGCTCAGAGACTTCATTGCAAGCACATGGAGCAGAAGTATAAAGAGGCTTTGGAGAAGTTAGAGAAACGCTTCTTAAAGCCGGATGCCGTGGGCTGCTTCGATTTGGGCGCAAGGGTATCAAATAGTTATTATCATCTTTAAATGGTTAAGGTTATGGAAGCAAAAGTAGAAGTAAAGACAATTCCTTTGCATGGATTGTTTATCCATCGCAAGCAGGTTTGGCGTTCTCTAGGTAAGCTGAGAGCTGAAAGTCGTTCTACATCAGCGCAGAAAGTATTTATGAATGAGCATAATACTGAGGTATATACCGAGAATGCAGATTTCATTGATGGCTTGAAAGTCACTCCTTATGATGGTGAGCTGCCCAAAATATCAAAAAACGTTGGTAGTATGAGTTACTACCAGTATTGTTTAACGCAAAAATTGGTTTAGTTATGGAAACTGAGATTAATATTGTGGAAATTCTAAAGGATAAGCCGCAAGGAACGAAGTTATATTCTTCCGCTTGTGGTAAATGCAAGTTAGAAGAAGTGGATGATAAAAGTTTCAAAATATCCTTCTATAATTCAAAATTTGGTTTTATGAATGGTGGAGAAGGGCATCTTGATAAAAACGGCAAATTGTATGATGATGGAGAATGTGTCGTTTTTCCATCAAAGGAAATGCGTGATTGGCGCAAATTCGATTGGAAAAAGGGCGATGTCTTGGTTAATAAAGATGGGGATGTATATATTATATTTGAAAGATTTGTCGATGATACATATTGCTCTTTCTTAGGGAAATATTATCTTTGGAAAGAGAATAATGATACAGAACAGTTCTATGAAAAAGAACGATTGCTAACTTCTGATTTCCAAAAAGCAGGTAAAGATGCTGCTCAAACCTACATCAACACCATCGAGGAACGTTTGGGTGGTAAACTCAATCGTGAGAGCTTGGAGGTTGAGAAAACTCAGCCAAAGTTCAAGGATGGAGATATAGTAGCCCTTGTGGTACGAAAATGTACACATATTGCTATATTCCAATCGAGACAAGGAGCATATATAGGATTCCATGCAGTTCTTTGCCAGAATGATGAGCTTCTTCTAGAAGAACCATTCAGAGAAGATGTTGGAGATATTGAACTTCGCCTTGCTACGGACTCAGAGAAGCAGCAACTCTTTGAAGCATTAGCTAAGGAAAGCAAACAATGGGATGCTGGCAAGAAAATGATTATTGACTTGAAGCAAAAAGTCGAGCTGAAGCCATTCGATAAGGTGTTGGTTAGACATCAAAAAACTGAGGAATGGCGTGCAAATATATTTAGCCATACAGATAAGACAGATGAATATCTTGACTATGTATGTGTTAATGGTAGATGGGAGTTCTGTATCCCTTACGAAGGCAATGAATCATTGTTAGGTACAACTAATAACGTGGAGGGTTAGATATGAAGAAAATTAAAAGTAAGACAGTTCGTAACTATGTTATGAACGATATGGTGTGGAAGGTTGATATGCCAAGGCTATTGAAAGAGATAGCAGAGTGTTCGAAAAGCACTCCTTATCCTGTAACTTTTACGATTTTGGCAAGTGTGCTTGGAATACTTGCAGAAAGGGCTATTGAGATTAATGACCCTGCACTTAACATCATTATGATGAACCTTGGACTTTACGAAGGAGTGCATGATAAGAACGCAGGTGAGGTTATATCTAAACAACGCAAGTTGATTACTGATAATCAGAAATAGGAGACATAAATATGATAGACGATAAGAAAACAGAATCTGCAAAGGAAGAAATCTATGAAGATAGATTTCTGTTAAATGGCGAAGAGGTAGTCTTCAATGAAGACGAAAAGGAAGAGATGTTCTATGAAGGGGACATTAAGGAAGCTATCGGGCTTGGTGCTAAGTGGGCTATCAATGAGTTTTTGAACGATTTGAATAAATTGCTTCATCCTGCTAGCGAAGTTCCTAGAAATGATAACGGAAAGATTCTCGCATTCTCAAAAGTGAATAGTAATATAAAGCTCTACGATATGAACGCTATGTTAAATGAAACTGCTTGCGACACATATCAAGAAATGTGGGAAATTAGAGTTAGAGCATATACTTTTACTGATTGGGTATTTGTGGAAGAACTACTTGATTTAATTGTCAAAGGAGGTGAGTAATGAAAGAGCTTAAAGATTTAGTTGAGGGCGATGAAGTACTAGTTACAGGTATGTCTCATAGACATATCGCCAAGGTTGATAAAGTGACAAAGACTCAAATTATTGTAAATAACGCTAGATTTAAAAGAGATTCTGGCTGGCAATGCGGTAGTGATAGATGGAATGTTAGAAGAATATCTGTTCCTACAGAAAAGGAAATATCAGATGTTAAAGAAGAGAATCTTCGTAAGACTCTCATCTACGCTATCAGTTCTTTTGATTTCAAACGCTTATCAACAGATGAGTTAAAACA
>JAJWOH010000043.1:0-1676 GCA_021635485.1 Segatella copri
TACCTCTGTGAATTCAGAGAGGGAGGCGGAAGCCGACACCTCATCGCAACGATTATCGGGGAATAAAGATAAAAACGAGGATGTTCGCACATCCTCGTTTTTACGTTAACATCATCATTTATTCTATCGCGTCCAATTCCGCTTCATCCTCTTCCTTCTCCTCTTTCTTTCCGAAATTAGGATCAATCTTCAGGAAAGCAGTAACCAGGAAGGTGATGGCGCAACATGCCATCACGATGATGAAGAACATGCGGTAACCTACCATATCCTTCAGATATCCAGAAACCATGCCCGGCAGCATCAATCCGAGATAGGAGATGCCCGTACAGATGGAATAATGGGAGGTCTTGAACTTTCCCTGACTGTAGAACAGCATGTAGAGGGTAAGAACCGTGAAGCCCAGACCATAACCCAACTGCTCGACAAAAAGACAGCTGGAAACCACGATGAGGTTGCTGTTGAGCGAGTAACTCAGATAGATGTAAACCACATCAGGCAAGGTGATGGCGCAAACCAGAGGCCAGAGCCATTTCTTCATTCCATCCCTGCTCACCAGAATACCACCAAGAATTCCACCCAGCAGCAAACCTATCAATCCCACAGTACCGTTAGCAAAACCATATTCCTGCGGCGACAACCCCAGTCCGCCCTGCGAATTAGGACGGAGGATGAAGGTCTTGGTCATGGTGTTGAGAAGCGCCTCTGGGAACCGGTAGAAAAGGAGGAAGAGCATCACACAGATGGTTTCTCCCAATCCGAATTTCACGAAGAAGGTGCGGAACATGTTCTTCAGTTCATGAGCCACTTCACCCACCGTTCTGTCGGTCTGCACATCATCCTTCGGGCGCGGCATGAAGCGGCTGTGGTAGAGCCACAAACCGATGAAGATACCTGCCAGTCCGTAAAAGATAAGCGCCCATGAGAAGCGAATCTGGTTGCGGAAGAGAACCTGAAGTACACCTGCCAGCATCACCAGAAAACCATTCACAAAGATGATGGCGAGGCGGTAGAAGGTATTTCGCAAGCCTACAAACTTAGTCTGCGTATGTTCATCCAGCTCAATCATGTAGAAACCATCTGCCGAAATGTCGTGAGTGGCACTACAGAAGGCGATGAGGAAGAAGAAGCACATCGTTGCCTGGAACCAGAAGGCTGTAGGCAGCGAGAAGGCGATGCCGGCAAGGGCAGCTCCGATGAGAGCCTGCATGGTGAGCACCCACCAGCGCTTGGTCTTCAGCAAATCTATGAACGGACTCCACAAGGGCTTGATGATCCAGGGAAGGGCGAGCCATCCGGTATAGAGACCCACCTCAGCATCGGTCAGCCCCAACTGCATGTACATCACCACAGAGAGGGCGGTTACGATGACGTTGGGGAGTCCTTCGGCAAAATAGAGGGTCGGAATCCATGCCCATGGACTCCGACTGTTTTTCTTTGTTACCATTAGCTATTTTAAATGTTAAGTGCTAAATGTTAAGTGTTAAGTTAAGAAGCCTTCAACCAGGCAATTTAACATTTAACACTTAACATTCAACATGATTACTTATAGAGTTTCTTGATTTCAGCTCCCTGGTAGTAGTGCAGCAGGATGGCATCATAATGATAACCCTGCTCGCCCATTACGGCAGCACCAATCTGGCAGAGGCCTACTCCATGCCCCCAACCGGCTCCGATGA
>JAJWOH010000043.1:1776-21145 GCA_021635485.1 Segatella copri
ACGGCAGCACCAATCTGGCAGAGGCCTACTCCATGCCCCCAACCGGCTCCGATGAGTTCGAAACGCTGAGGCACTCCCTGTTCATCCTTATCATACTTATCCACCACGAAGGCTGAACTCAGCAGATGACTGTCGCTCAGCGTACGGCGGATTTCGAGTTCCTTACCGATGGTGAAGGTCTTCTCGGTTCCGATAATCTGGAGCTTGCTGATTCTTCCACTCTTTCCGCGCTCCACAGCCTTCATGTCGAGGATGGCACCCAGGTCCATCTTCAGTTTGTCGGCGATGAGCTGCTGCAACTTCTCCTGGCTGAGCGTTTCCTTCCAGCGGTAGAAGTTGACGGTTTCCTGATCATAGTCGTTGAGCACCTCGGAGAGGATTTTCTTATCCTGCGTGTTGCAGAAAGCTGGCGGATTAAAGCGGATCCATTTCTCTGCCTCATCCTCATTGGTCAGATTTGGCAATGTATGTTCCACGCCCAGGGCGATGTCGCGAACCGCCGTGAGATAAGTCTTCGGTGTGTCCTCCCAGCAATACTGGAATTCCTCGGTGATTCCGCCGCAGCATTTCGAGAATCTTGCGTCGCAGATTTCTTCGCCGTCCATCAGAATCTGTCCCTTGGTCTGGCGGATGGCTTCGGCTACATGAGGCGAAGTTTCCTTGGTGATGCCCTGGTAGCGCTGGCAGTGGTCGTCGGCACAGACATCAAAGAGGGTGTGGTCTTCGCGGTCGTACCAGCGAATGAGCGTATCTTCTTTCTTGGTGAAAGAGAAGAAGTTGTTGCCGCTCTCAGCCACCTCTCTGCGCTTCTGCATCTGTGCCAGGAGCCATGAACGGGAGATGACGGCGTGCGCCTTCAGGAGTTCTAGACTCGAAGTGGCACTCATCTCACTGCTGATGACGCTCTCAAGATATTTCTCTACAGGCAACTCATTGATTGCTACAATCTTATCCGATTCTACCACAAAGCGGAGCGTGCCCAGGAAGGTTTGGGTTTCCTTGCGCTCCCAATGGAAGTTGACACCGATGGTTACGTCGCTCAGCGAGAACGAGGCGTCGGCACTCTGCGGATGGAAGGTGAGCTGGCTGTACTGGTTGCCGTTCCAGAGCACACCGCCCTCTGAGAATTCTACCACCTGCTCGCCCAGCACCTTTTCGCCTTTGGCAAGATAAGGTTTGTTGAGCGAGAAATGAATCTTCTGCGCACTCACGATGCCCACCGTTACGTCGGGCTGCTTACCTTTATTATATAAGGTGGAAGAGGCCTCGGCTGCATCCTCGGCATCCTTAGATGCCTTCAGTTTGGCAATGATGGCGTTCATCTTTTCTTCCGAAACGCCACATTCCTGCAACAGCGAGAGTGCCTTCTCCTCGGTCAGCTTGCGGAAATCTTCCTCACGAGGAGTAATAATGAGTCCGCTCATGTCCAGGGCTCCCGGAGAAACAACAAACTGGGCGTCGCCTTCGGCAAAATAGGCTTCCGGACGGTGCTTTTCTCTCGGAATGACCACGCTGATGAATTCCTCGCCCTTGCGCCAGGAGATGATGTTCATCATCGGTTCGGTTTCGTCGCCACGCTGAGGCATTGCCTTGTAGAGACGGCGGAAGAGGTCCTCATCGCTCTCAGCACTCTTCGAGATGATGACGAAGGCGGGAACGATGAAGTCGCGAACCACAGAGATTTTCTCCTCATCATTGAGAGAGATGATGTCGGTCAGGTTGCGGGAGAGACGCTGCCAGTTGGTCTGAAGAGGAAGGATGCCGTTGGTTCCTGCCTGGAAATGAAGATGGTCTGGAGCCGATGCACCACACTTCGGACCGTTGTAGAACACCATCAGGTCGCTGTGCAGACTGATGAAGCGGTGCATCTCGCCGTAGTTCTTGTAGATGAGCTGAGGCTGATGCTTGCGTGCCGGAATGGTGAAGTGGACTGGCAGAATCGGGAACGGATTCACCAGAAGATGGAATTTCTCGTCTATCTGCTTCGACATCTGTTCCTTAGGACGGTTCTTGTCGCAAAGGAAACAAGGGCGCTCGCCCAGGGTTTTCTTATCTATCTTGGCGCCCGTACTTACGATGCGGGCTGGGTTCCACTGCAGTTTCAGCTGGTCGGAGAACTGACGGGTTTCTACATGCTTGAGGTCGCGGAAGCGGTGGCGCGCATCGGTCCAAACCTCCAGCTGACGGTTGAAGAAACGCGAGATGCTGCTGTCTTCCATAATGTCGGCCTTGCCCTGCAGCATGTGCTGGCGTGCCTTCAGTTCCATGGTGCGCAGGCGGTCCTTATACAGGTTGTTGGCGTTCACCTTCTCTACGCTGAGGGCTGCATCGCTGTTACCTCCCCAGCGGCGGCAGAGGTAGAGTTCGTCGTAGATTCTGCCGATGCGGTAACGGCGCGAAAATGCCAAGCCGAGCGCATAATCCTCACCATACGAGGTATTAGGAAACTGGATCTGTCTGACCAGCGGAGTGAAGAAGGCGCGCGGAGCACCCAATCCGTTGATACGCAGCGCATTATTGCATCCGTTTTCATCGGTCCACTCCTTGTGGTCTATCAGTCCCGGTGGCAGGGTATTGAGGTCGAAGTCGCACATGCGGTACGAGCCTATAATCATGGCAGCCTTCTGCTTGTAGAAGGCATCTACTATCTTCTGGAGTGTCTTTGGTGAAGAATAGAGGTCATCGCTGTCAAGCTGTACGGCAAACTTTCCGCAGAAACTGCTGTTGATGGCTTCGTTCCAGCATCCGCCTATTCCCAGGTCGGTTCTCTCCGGCACAATCTGTATCATGTTGTCGGCTTTAAGTCCATCCAGTATTTCGCCGGTGCGGTCGGTAGAATGGTTGTTCACCACGATGACGTTAAACTTGAAGTTGGCCTTCTGTCCCAGCGCACTCTTCACGGCATCAGCCACCGTCTTTTCGCGGTTGAAGACGGGGATGATGACAGATGCCTCGTATTCAAAATCCTGTTCACCGAAGTCGGGCTGGCGGTAGAAGGTGGTGTCTATCAGGGCGCCCACCTTGCCCAGATGCTGGGTGCATGCCTTTTCCATCTCAATCTGCACCTCGCGGTTGCGCGGGTTTACATAGTCAAACTGCTTCTCGCCGCTCTTACGGGTGTCGAGTTCGGCTTCTGAATAGAGGAATTCGTTGAGATGAAAGATTTCACCCACGCGGCTCAGATAGAGACGGAGGTCGTAGAGGGCGGCAAACTGATACTCTTCGCGGTCGGATTGGGCGATGTAGTCGGCCAGCGCCTGTGCCTTGATGCACCAGAGGCTTCCAAAGTCGAAGTCATCTCGCAAAGAACCTGACTGGTAGTCAATTACCGGATGTTTCTCCATTTTGCCTTCCACCATCTTGTAGTGGTCGGCGTAAACCATGACGGCATCCGTATCATCTGCCACTCTGAGGAATCGCTCCAGCGTGTTGTTTCCCCATCCTATGGTGGTGTGGCGGGTACAGATCATCACGTAGTCGGCATCTGTATTTTCAGCGATGCTGACAATGGTGTTACTGCTTTCCAGGCGGTCGGTGATGACAAACGTACATCCTTCGGGCACCTGATGATGAGCGGCAAAATCAGCACTCACCAGGAAGTGGATATGCTGTACAGTCTTGTACTCATGAAGCACCGACAAGGCATTCTGCGCATCGTCGATGTATTCGCAAGGCAAGAAAAGGTCTATTTTTTCTCTCATTTTCTTACGTTATTTTTGTTCACTTCAGCCCTTTTCGGGGGGCTAAATCTGTGTTTTTTATCTTTATTTTATCTTATTATATTAAAATATGTGGCAAAGATACTAATTTTTCGGCAAAAAACACTATCTTTGCAGTATGAATAATGAAAAAAAATATCTTTTGGGCCTTACACTTGCCGAATTGAAGCAGGTGGCAAAGGACTTAGGCATGCCCGCCTTCACTGGTGGGCAGATGGCGAAGTGGCTCTATGAGCAGCATGTGAAGAGCATTGATGAGATGACCAACATCTCGAAGGCGAACCGTGCCAAACTCGCTGCCGAATACGAAATAGGATGCTTCGGATATTCCGATGCGCAACATTCGGTGGATGGTACCATCAAGTACCTCTTCCCTACCCGAAGCGGCAAATTTGTCGAGACGGTTTACATCCCAGACAAAGACCGCGCCACGCTGTGCGTTTCTTCGCAGGTGGGATGCAAGATGAACTGCCTGTTCTGCCAGACCGGCAAGCAGGGATTTGAGGGCAGCTTGCCTGCAGGCGACATTCTGAACCAGGTTTACTCGCTGCCGGAGGTGGACAAGCTTACCAACATCGTGTTCATGGGTCAGGGCGAGCCGATGGATAATCTCGACAATGTGCTGCGCGCCACAGAGATTCTCACCGCCGACTACGGCTGGGCATGGAGCCCGAAGCGCATCACGGTAAGTTCGGTGGGCGTGAAGAACAAGCTGAAGCGGTTCCTGGAAGAGAGCGACTGCCATGTGGCCATCAGCATGCACGACCCTATCCCTTCTGAGCGCGCAGAACTGATGCCTGCCGAAAGGGGCATGGGCATTGAGCAGGTAGTAGAACTGCTGAGGAACTATGATTTCTCTCATCAACGCCGCCTGAGTTTCGAATACATCGTCTTTAAGGGCGTAAACGACAGTATGCAGCATGCCAAGGCCATCATCAAGCTGGTGAAGGGACTTGACTGCCGCTTCAACCTGATCCGTTTCCACCAAATTCCAGACATTCCTCTGCAAGGTGTGGATGATGAGAAGATGGAGCAGTTCCGTGATTACCTCACCCAGCATGGTGTCTTCACCACCATCCGTGCCAGCCGCGGCCAGGACATCTACGCCGCCTGCGGTCTGCTCAGCACCTCGAAGAAAATCGGAGAAATCCGTGAGCACGAGGATGAAGAGAAGATGAATAAGTAAGGAAAGGTGGGGGAAAAATGGTTAGAGAATCTTTAAAGATCCTACTTGCCGGCTGTCTTTTGTTCCTTTTTCTGGCAAGTTGCAGCCCGGGAGGAGGAAGAAACAGAAAACTGCCCAAGAGCACAGGACAGCCTTACGAGGTGGTGCTCGAGGGAGATACCGATAGCATCGTTACGAAGATACTGACGGAAGAGGTGCCTACCCTGCCCCAACCCGAACCGCTCTGCCGGCTCATCCAGGTTAAGAAGGGCAAGATCCACGGCAGCTACCTGCTCGTAAGAACTCGCATCGTAGTGAACATCCCGGCAGCGGAATTCTCAGTCAGGCTGAGCCGCAACGAGAATGCTTCACCGCAGACCGTCATCCGCATCTCTGCCCGCTCGCTGCAGCAACTCAGAGAGAAACTCAACCCCGAGAAACTGCGCCAGCTCGTAGATGAGACTGAACTGGAGCACCTCGCCTCCATCATCTCCACCAACCCGAGCAAGCAGAACCGCGAGATGCAGCAGCTGGTAAAGAAGAACTTCGGCATCAGCATGAACATCCCTGCCGAAATGCAGGCCAGCAAGAAGGCGAAGAACTTCATCTGGATTTCAAACAACGCCAGTTCGGGCATGAAGAACCTCATCCTCATGAAAGTGAAGAGGGAAGAACGAAGAGGGAAAGCCAATTCTGATGCTTTTCCTGCTCAAGAGAAGCAGCAGATTGACAGCATGCTCCGCACAAACATGCCCGGCGAAACCGACAGCATGTACATGATAATCCCGGTCCTTTCTGAAAAAGGACTCTGGGAGATGAAGGGCGACGCCATGGGAGGCCCCTACGTGATGAGGCGCATCCGCCTGAGAAAAACGGGGGATGAAATCATCATCATCGGCTTCGTCTATGCGCCCGAAATGAAAAAGAAAATATTAATCAAGCAGCTAGAAGCTGCGATTTCTACTATAAAATAAAACGATAAATGGACAGCAAAAAGATTAGAGTGGCCATCACTCACGGAGATACCAACGGTATCGGATACGAACTCATTTTTAAGGCATTCAGTGAGCCAGAGATGTTGGAGTATTGTACCCCTATCATCTACGGTTCGCCTAAAGTGGCAGCTTATTACCGCAAGGCGATGAATCTGCCTGCCCAGTTCTCCATCATCCAGAAAGCAGAAGATGCTGAAGACGGAAGAATCAACCTCCTGCCAGCCGTAGACGAGGAGGTAAAGGTTGACATGGGCATGCCTACTCAGGAATCGGGTACGGCAGCCATCAAGGCACTTGACCGAGCCATGACCGACTACCGCGACGAGCTCTTCGACGTGCTCGTTACCGCACCGGTAAACAACCAGAACGCACAATTTGAGGGCTTCCAGTTCAAGGGCCACAAGGAATACATTGAAACTTGCCTGGGCGAAGGTGCCAAGGGCCTTTCCATCCTCTGCGGCGGCGACCTTCGCATCGCATCCGTAACCGGAAAGACTCCGCTCAAGGACGTGCCGGCAGCTATCACCCAGGAGCTCATCATCGAGAAGGTGAAGCAGATGCACACATCACTGAAGCGAGACTTCATGATTACCAACCCGCGCATCGCCGTGCTCGCCCTGAATCCTAGCAACAACGGTGAGGAGAGCTGCGGACCAGAGGAAGCCAGCATCATCATCCCAGCCATTGACCAGCTTGCCGAGCAGAAAATACAAGCTTTTGGTCCTTACCCTGCTGACGAGTTCTTCGGCAACGGCCATTTCGTAGAGTTCGACGGCATCATGGCCATGTATCATGATCAGGCTACTACCCCGTTCCATTCTCTCTACACCGAGGATGGCGTACTCTTTACTGCCGGTCTGCCACTCGTGCACACCGCCGCCAACACCACTCCTAGCTACAGCATCACGGGCTGCAACGAAGCCGATGCAATCTCCTTCCGCCACGCCATCTACTTGGCGCTGGATGCCTTCTGCAACCGCGAAGACTATGATGAGGCCTACGAGAATCCACTGCCTAAACTCTACCACGAGAAGCGTGACGAGAGCGAGAAGGTAAGATTCTCCATCCCTAAGAAAAAGGGATAAGAGAAAGATTCCCTATTCCCGAGAAAAAGCGGAATAAAGAAAGATTCGGGAGGGCAGATGACGCAAAAAAGGCAAATCTGCCCTGTAATCAGACCTCCCGAACGTTAAAATTAAAAAAAAATGCAGATAATTCAGAAAAAATGAGTAATTTTGGCAGCTAAATGGATACTTCCGAACTACAAAAGATAAAACAACGCTACAATATCGTCGGTAACAGCGACGGATTGAACCATGCGCTCGACGTAGCCCTACAGGTATCGCCGACCGATCTCTCCGTGCTTATCATCGGCGAGAGCGGTGTGGGTAAGGAAATCATTCCAAGGGTGATTCACGACAATTCGCCACGCCGCAGAGAGAAATATTTCGCCATCAACTGTGGAAGCATTCCGGAGGGAACCATCGACAGCGAACTCTTTGGACACGAGAAGGGATCCTTCACCGGAGCCATAGGTGAAAGCGAGGGTTACTTCGGCATTGCCAACAAGGGTACCATCTTCCTCGACGAAGTGGGCGAACTCCCGATACAGACGCAGGCAAGACTGCTGCGCGTGCTCGAAACGGGAGAATACATCCGCGTGGGTGGAACTGAGATAAGGAAAACGGATGTTCGCATCGTGGCAGCCACCAACGTAAACATGCGCAAGGCTGTGAGTGAAGGCCGCTTTCGCGAGGACCTCTACTACCGCCTCAACACCATCCCGATACAGATGCCTGCATTGAGAGAGCGTGGCGACGACATCCTCCTGCTCTTCCGTCTCTTCGCCATGCAGATGGCCGAAAAATACCGTCTGCCTAAGATTTCACTCTCAGATGAGGCCAAGCAGATCATGCTGAAATACAAGTGGCCGGGAAATGTGAGACAGCTCAAGAACATTACCGAACAGATGTCAGTGCTGAGCCGAGAAAGAGAAATCGATGCACAGACCCTCACCCAGTTTATTCCGAGAGATGAGGAGTCTACACAGCTCGCCACCATACAGAAGGATGGCAAGGACGACCATAGCTACGCCAGCGAGCGCGAACTGCTATACAAGATTCTCTACGAACTGAGGGGCAACGTGAGCGACCTGAGACGTGAGATGAACAGCCTGCGCAAGCAACTCGATGAGGCACGCCAGTTGGGCGGTACAGGCGGATATGTTTCTCCGGTTCAGCCGAATACCCAGGTAGCTCCAGTATCATCTGTATCTCCGGTTTCATCGGTTTCTCCGGTTCCGTCCTTATCATCCGTTCCATCGGTTTCTCCGGTATCGTCCGTACCTCCGATTACCGATCTCGACGAGCTACAACACATCCGTCAGGAAATAGCTACAGGAGGCATGAGGGACACTTACAAACCCGAAGCCGAGGATGCTGAGATTGAGGAGATCAAGGAAGAAAACGAGAATCTGAACCTCAGCGACCTTAGCAAGCAGATGATAGAAAAGGCACTGGAGAGAAACAACGGAAACCGCAAGAAAGCGGCAGAAGAACTGGGAATCTCCGACAGAACTCTGTACAGAAAGATTAACAAATATAAGTTATGAAGCATATACGCGCGTACCTATATATAATAGGAGTCACACTGATGGTGGCGGTCATGGCAGCATGCTCCGTGAGCTACAAGTTCAACGGTGCCAGCATCGACTACACCAAAACAAAGACCATACAGATAGCCGACTTCCCTATCAGAAGTTCGTATGTGTGGGGTCCGATGGGTCCGATGTTCAACAACGAACTCAAGGATAAGTTTGCCAGCAACACCCAGCTCATACAGGTGTCACGCAACGGAGACCTGAAGATAGAGGGCGAAATCACCCAATATTCTCAGCGCAACAAGTCGGTTAGTTCTGAGGGATACTCAGCACAGACTGAGCTCAGTATCACCGTAAACGTACGTTTCACCAACACCAAGAACCATGCCGAGGACTTCGAAAAGCAGTTTACATCTGCCAAGACCTACGACACCACCCAGAGCCTTGCCTCGGTGCAGGAAGAACTGGTAACCCAGATTATCAAAGACCTGGTAGACCAAATATTCAACGCTACGGTGGCTAACTGGTAGAAAAGTTAAAAGTTAATAGTTAAAAGTTAATAGAAAAAATCGTGGAATTAAGCAGATTGATACAACACCCGGAGGAGATGAACCGAGAGACGCTCTACGACTTGCGCGCCCTCTTGGCTCTATATCCGTATTATCAGACGGCGCGCCTGCTGATGCTGAAGAATCTGTACCTGCTCCACGACCCAAGTTTTGACGAAGAACTGCGCCGGGCAGCCATCTACATCACCGACCGCAAAATCATCTTCGAGATGGTAGAGGCAGCCCACTATCAGATAAAACCCGACCCTGCTGAGGCTGAAACCAACCAGCAGCAAGGTACAGAAAAAGTGAGAACGGGAGAAGAAAAGTGCAGCGACCGTACAAGCGACCTCATCGACCACTTCCTGGGTTCCATACCGATGGATGCCGAAGAGGAAGAGAAGAAGAAGGAGAAGCGCAAGCCTACACCAGCCGATGCGGCGGTAGACTATGTGGCGTATCTCATGGAGACCGAAGACCAGCAGGAGCCAGAAGATACTTCGCGCACCATGAGTCTCATCGACGACTTTATGGAGGATGGCGGTTTCAAACTGCCTAAAATCCAGCAGGACGAAGATTACAAACCAGAATTTACTCCCGAACTTCAGACCGATTCCGGCAAGGATGGCGAAGAGGAAAACAGCGGTGTATTCACCGAAACCCTCGCCCGCATCTACAT
Source organism: Segatella copri (assembly GCA_021635485.1). Classification (GTDB taxonomy): domain Bacteria; phylum Bacteroidota; class Bacteroidia; order Bacteroidales; family Bacteroidaceae; genus Prevotella; species Prevotella copri_P. Next base: position 11,482 of record JAJWOH010000043.1, read on the forward strand.
CAAGCAGGGCAAGTATCAGAGGGCTTACGAAATCATCAGCCGCCTGCATCAGCAGCATCCTGACAAGAACGGATATTATGTTGACCAGCTCAGATTCCTTGAGAAACTGATGCTGAACAGTAAGAAAAAATAAAGAAGAATAATAAATAAATAAAACTAGTTTTAAAAAATGGCTTACACATTATTAGTAGTATTAATCGTCCTGGTAGCTATCCTGATGATTTTCATCGTGCTCATCCAGGAATCAAAGGGAGGTGGACTTGCAAGTAACTTCTCTTCAACCAACTCAATCATGGGTGTTCGCAAGACCACTGACATTGTTGAGAAATTAACATGGGGCCTCGCTGTAGCCTTGGTTGTCATCAGCGTGGCATGTGCTTATGTAGCCCCTCAGGCAGCTGGCGAAAGCAGTGTTTTGGAGGGAGCCACTCAGGAGCAGACCGCTCTTCCTGCTATGCCAGGTGCTAGCAAGGATGCAGCAGCAGGTGCTCAGAAGGCTGTTCCTGCAGCTGGTGCAGATGCCCAGAAGGCAGCTCCAGTTGTTCCAACAAGCCCTGCAAAATAAAAAATAAGAAAAAAGGTACGAAAAAATTTGGTAGAACCATTTTTTTTTCGTACCTTTGCACCCGCTTAACAAGAATATGGTGGACGTAGTTCAGTTGGTTAGAGCGTCAGATTGTGGTTCTGAATGTCGTGGGTTCGAGTCCCACCTTCCACCCAACTATTTTTGAAAAAGCAAAACATAACCAATATGGTGGACGTAGTTCAGTTGGTTAGAGCGTCAGATTGTGGTTCTGAATGTCGTGGGTTCGAGTCCCACCTTCCACCCAAGATAAACCCTGCAAGATTCATTTCTTGCAGGGTTTCTTGTTATATATCCGTATTGAGCGGAAATTCTTTTTTGTCATATAAACGAATTGCAATAGTATTTCTTTAAGTATATTATAGACTGAAAACATACAAAAAAGCCTGCTAAGGGAAGAAAATATCCCTCTAGCAGGCATTCTTATAAGGATGAATTGAAAACTTATCTGATTACTTTCACTTCACCATCCTTAGCAATCTTAACGATGCTGGAAGGCTGATGAGGTTTATGCTCCTGACGGCGGCTCCAGCAAACATAATCTACAGCATTGAGGATTTCCTCGGAGATGTCGCGATAATTCTGTGCAGCAGGCTCACCACTCACATTAGCACTTGTACTTACAATAGGCTTCTGAAAACGATAACAGAGTTGTTTGGAGAAAGGCTCATAGGTTATACGCATCGCCAGACTTCCATCCTCTGCTACCAGATTATTAGCCACTCCACTCGCATCATCAAGAATAACCGTAGTAGGCTTTACAGGCATGGCAGCATCGATGAAATCCCATGCTACCTGTGGCACATTGCGGAAATAACGCGCCATGCGGTCAGCAGAATCTATCAGGCAGATAAGCGCCTTAGAATCGTCACGTTTCTTTATTTCATAAACTTTCTTTACCGCTTCAGGGTTGGTGGCGTCGCATCCTATGCCCCATACGGTATCTGTAGGATAGAGTATCACTCCACCCTTTCGCATGCACTCTATAGCACGCTTGATGTCTTCTTCTACAGTCATAATACTATAAAACTAAAAATCAAAAATCTTTTGAATCTTAAAAATCGTCACTAACATCTTTCTTCAAACACTCATAATAAGCTATGTCCTTCATACCATTGAGAAAAGCAGAAGCATCCATGCGTTTCTTGCCACTGAGCTGCAACTCCTGAATAATGAGCCATTCGTCAAGGCAGGCTACTTGTAACGACTTCCCCTCAACGCGGAGCGATCCCACAGGCGCATCACCACGCTTCATACATGAAAGACGGGTAGAAAATATCTTAAGTACCTGAATTTTCTGTGTACTCTGCTTATGGGATGGATGAGCAGTAGGCTCAGTGAACCCATCATCTCCCTTAGGATCGTCAAAGAATACTACAGTCTCCTTCTTCTTAATTTCAGTCCATGCACCAGGGTATGGAGAAAGACCGCGGATGAAATCATACACCTGTTTGGCAGGCTTGTGGAAGTCGATGCGGCAGGTATCCTTGAAGATTTTCGGAGCCGGCTTGAGTTCGGCACCCTGTCCTATCATTTCGCTCTGAGGAATGGAACCGATATTACCATCGGCAGCGATGAGCGCATCAATGGTTTCCAGCGCCAATTCAGCACCAAGATGCATCAACCCATCGTAAACATACTCCACATTTGCCGTCTCCGGAATAGGAAAACGTTTCTGCAGGATGATGCGACCGGTATCAATATCGTGGTCGAGGAAGAAGGTGGTAACACCCGTCTCCTTCTCGCCATTAATCACTGCCCAGTTGATAGGCGCCGCACCGCGATACTGCGGAAGGAGGGCTGCATGTACATTAAAAGTACCATATTTCGGCATCGCCCAAACCACCTCTGGCAGCATGCGGAAAGCAACTACCACCTGCAAGTCAGCCTGATAAGAACGCAACTGCTCCACAAACTCAGGGTCCTTCATCTTTACAGGCTGCAGCACCGGTAAACCATGCTCTACGGCATACTGCTTAACCTGCGAAGGTTGCAGCGTATCCTGATGTCTACCCACCGGTTTATCAGGCTGCGTAACCACAGCCACCACGTTGTAACCGCCCTCTACCAGGCGCTTGAGGGATTCCACCGCAAACTCCGGTGTTCCCATGAAAACAATTCTCAAATCCTTCTTCTCCATAAAACACTAATATTTTAAAATAAAACCAGCAAAGCCGTTGAATTCTTCACTCTTCGTTCTTCACTCTTCACTTAAAACTCCTACTCTGCCGACATATCCGCTACAATCTGCCTGTACATGGAATAGATTCTAGTACGGCTGATGTAACCCTTCAGTACGCCTGCCACATCAACCACAGGCAGTTGGGCGGTATCGGTTTTATCAAATTTCTGCATCACCTCGTCCATACTGTCATGTTCGGTAAGAACTGCAGAAGGCTGCATCATCAGCTGACGCACGGTGAAATGCTGATACAATTCGGTGCGGAAGATGATGTGGCGAATCTTCGTAATATCTATTACTCCCAACAGCACACCCGCCTGATCCAAAACAGGCAGAAAGTTGTTGTTGCTGCGACTTATCTCACTCACCAGCTTGCTCATCGGCAGATCCGGACCTACCGGATGATAATCTTTCTCAATGACATCCTGCATGCCCAGCAGGGTGAGCGCAGCCTTGTCAATATGGTGGGTGAGCAGCTTGCCCTCTCTAGCCAGACGCAGGGCGTAGATGCTGTGACTCTCGAAGATGCTGATGGTGAGCAGCGAAGAGATGCACACTATCATCAGCGGCATGAAGAGCTGGTAGCCGCCCGTGAGTTCGGCGATGAGGAAGATGCCCGTAAGCGGTGCATGCATCACGCCCGTAATGAGGCCCGCCATACCCATCAGTGTAAAGTTCTGCTCAGGAACATAGACACCTACCTGATTCACATTCCAAAGGCGCGCAAAGAGGAAACCGGCAAAACCTCCGATAATGAGCGAAGGAGCAAAGGTACCACCGCATCCGCCACTACCATTGGTGGCCGAGGTGGCAAAAACCTTGGTAAAGGTTACCAAGGCGATGTAGAGGATGAGCAGCTGGTTGTGCCCGTAGAAGAGCGAACGGCTCATCACCTGCCCCCAGTCTTCCACATTCTGTCCCTTCAGCAGCACGTTGACTGCCGAATAGCCCTCGCCGTAGAGCGAAGGGAAGAGGAAGATGAGCGAACTCAGAATCAGTCCACCAAACAGCAGCTTTACGTATGGATAAGGCGAAAGCTTGGCAAAGAAGCCCTCGCATACCGACATGGTGCGCATGAAATAAAGGCTCACCAAACCGCAAAAGATGCCCAATAACAAGCAGGCAGGCACGCGGTCGAGCGCCCACGGACTGGTAAGCGTAAAATCGAAAAGGCTCTTGGAGCCCATCAGGATGTAGGTAAAGCAAGTAGCTGTTACACAACTGATAAGGATAGGCAGCAAGGAAGCCATGCTCAAGTCTACCATCAGCACCTCAAGCGTAAACACGAGTCCAGCAATAGGCGCCTTAAAGATTCCAGCAATGGCTGCAGAGGCGCCACAGCCCACCAGCAGAATCATGGTTTTCTTGTCCATGCGGAAGATTTGTCCCAGGTTTGAGCCGATGGCCGAACCCGTGAGCACAATAGGTGCCTCGGCTCCCACGGAACCACCGAAACCGATGGTGATACCTGATGCCACCACCGATGACCAGCAGTTGTGGGCCTTGAGCTTAGAATTTTTGGTAGAGATGGCGTAAAGCACACGGGTGATACCATGGGAAATATTATCTCTGACCACATATTTAATAAAGAGCATAGTGAGGTAAATGCCCACAATCGGGAAGAGCAGGAAGAGCAGGTTATAGGTGCCCTTGTTAAATCCCGAAGTGAGCAGCAACTGTATTTCGTGCACAATGCCGTGCAGGAAATATCCTGCCACCGACGCCAGAAGGCCGATGATAAAAGCCAGGATAAGGGTCATCTGGCGGTCAGAAATATGTTTTTTCTGCCAATCCACCATCTTACTGACCCATCCCTCTTTCTGCTCGTTGTAATCTAGAATTTCTTCATCCATCTTTTTTACATTGATTTAGAATTCCGATGTGAAATGGAACTTGATATGTTCAAAATCCTGCTGCGCCATGCTCAACACGTAGCCCGAATCGGCAAGAAAGACATCACGCCCCTCAATATCCTTGGCCATGTACTGGTACTTGCGCTTCTTGAAGTTCTCGAGTTCCTTCTCGTCATCTGCCTCTATCCAGCAAGCCTTGTGAAGATGCACGGGCTCCCAGCGGCACTTGGCGTTGTACTCGTTCTCCAGGCGGTACTGGATAACCTCGAACTGCAGCTGACCCACGGTGCCCACGATGCGGCGGCCGTTGAACTGGTTGACGAAGAGCTGCGCCACACCCTCGTTCATGAGCTGCTCCAATCCCTTTTGGAACTGCTTGCTCTTCATCGGGTCATCATTCTCGATGTACTTGAAAAGGAGTGGAGAGAAGCTTGGCAAACCGCGAAAATGCATCTTCTCTCCCTCCGTCAACGTATCTCCTATCTTGAAAATACCGTTGTCTGGCAAACCTACAATGTCACCCGGATAAGCCTCGTCAATGGTACTCTTGCGCTGTGCCATGAACTGGGTAGGCGAAGAGAAACGTACGTTCTTATCCAAGCGCACGTGGTAATATGGCTGATTTCTCACAAACTTGCCCGAGCATATCTTACAGAAAGCGATGCAGGAGCGGTGGTTTGGATCAATATTGGCTGTAATCTTGAAGATGAAACCACTGAACTTAGGTTCTTCAGGCTTCACCAGTCGCTCCTCTGCCTGGGTGGGTCTAGGAGATGGAGCAATATGAACAAAACAGTCGAGGAGTTCCTGAACACCAAAATTGTTCAGTGCCGAACCGAAGAACACAGGTGCTACCTCGGCCGAACGGTAGGTTTCTTCCTCAAACTCAGGGTAAACACCATCTACCAGTTCCAGTTCCTCACGCAGTTGTGCAGCCTCACGTTCACCAACCCGCTCGTCGAGTTCTGAACTTTGGATGTCTACCTCTACCTTCTCGGTAACTCGCTGTTTGTTAGGGGTAAAGAGGTTCAGCTGATGCTCGTAAATGTTGTAAACGCCCTTGAAACGGGCGCCCTGACCGATAGGCCAGCTCAGCGGGCGAACCTTGATTTTGAGCTCTGCTTCCAACTCGTCGAGCACATCAAACGGGTCGCGTCCCTCACGGTCCATCTTGTTGATGAAGATGATTACTGGGGTATTTCTCATGCGGCACACCTCCATGAGTTTGCGGGTCTGTGCCTCCACACCCTTGGCAGAGTCAACCACGATGATGGCTGAATCTACGGCTGTAAGTGTGCGGTAGGTATCCTCGCAGAAGTCCTGGTGACCTGGAGTATCCAGGATATTCACCTTATAAGGTTCTCCCTCCTGTCCGGCAGGGAGATAATCAAATTCCATTACAGATGTAGATACCGAGATACCACGCTGTTTCTCAATATCCATCCAGTCAGAAGTCGCAGTTTTGCGAATCTTGTTATTTTTTACGGCACCTGCCACCTGAATCTGTCCACCGAAAAGCAGAAACTTCTCGGTCAATGTTGTCTTACCAGCATCCGGGTGAGAGATAATGGCAAATGTTCTTCTTCTTTCTATTTCGTTCATCCTGTTGTAAATATATAATAATGTATATTCTTAAAAAGTAATCACTAATAACTAATCCCTACATGTCGTCATCATCAAACTTGAGTCCCTCGGTTCGGTCTTTGATGTAATAATCGCTGAGCAGACCTATGAAGACGGTAATCTCCTTGATGGCCCTTTCGGTTTCGGGCGTAATTTCCTTCTTCTGCAGGCGCAGCATCATCACACCATAGAGGGCATCGAGGCAGGTTTCAATCTCGTTGAGATCCTTGTCGCCCCGCTGGCGCAGCTCTACGATGAAAGGCAGCACCTTGTAATATTCGGCATTGTAGATAGGAAACTTGGTGCTCTGCAGCAGCATTCCGTGCAGGTCAATGACGTCCTTGAGTATCACCTTATTAATATTAAGGTGTCCTCCCTCGCGCTTTCCCTCCTCGTTCATCATACGAATCAGGTTGCCAAACCAGTCGAGTTCTTCCTCGCGCTGCTCAGGTGTAAAGTCGAACCGGTCTACATAATTTTTCTTGATGACAGGCAGCGAGCATCCGTAAGCTCGGATGATGTCCTCAATCTGCCACATATATAATAAGTATTCTGCGATACTTTTCTTTCTTAATTCTTGTGCTACAAACATAAACTTTGAACTGTTAACTTTTGAACTTTATGCTTTGCCTTCTTCTGATTGAAGGGGTGTTTAAAGACCTGTTTAAGGACTTTTAAAATTCCGGCAGATGATACAGATTGAAAATCGTGCCGAAGAGAGCGATCATGGAGAAGATGATGACCACGCTGCCTATTACCTTATTGATAATGACGATGCCGTTGGTATCAAACTTGTTCCTAATCTTGTCGACGAGCCAGGTGAGTCCGAACCACCACAGCAGGGCTCCGAAGACGATGCTGAGATACCCTACTCCCATTTCTACCGGCATATCCGGTACGACGAAAGCAAACTGCGCGAAGGTGGCCATGAAGAGGAACACGATGAGCGGATTGGAGAGTGTTACGAGGAACGCCGTGATGCCGTTGTGCATCAGGGTACCCTGCTTGTTGCTCGACTTGTGCATGTTCTTCATCGGGTCGCTTTTGAAGCAGTAGATTCCGAACACGAGGAGCATCAGACTGCCGAAAATCTGAAGATAGAACTTGTTCTCGGAGTTGCTCACAAAATCCATCACAAAACTCATGCCCAAGCCTGTAAACAGAGCATATACAATGTCGCTGCATGCGGCACCCACACCTGTTACAAACCCATACCAGCGACCCTTGTTGAGTGTACGCTGGATGCAAAGGATGCCTACCGGACCCATAGGGGCTGAGGCAAGAACACCGATGACAATTCCTTTGAATATGAAGTCAAGGATGTTTATCTCAATTGGAAATGCTAAATTCATCTTAGTATCGTTACAATTTCTAACAGTCGGCAAAGTTACAAAATTTCGGGCACAAAGCACAATTTTTTCGCCTAAAAGTTCATTTTATATCCGTTTTTTATATTTTCGGGCACGGATTACACGGATTATGCGGATGTTCTGCATGAATATAAACAGGATTTAGGGCAACAGAGAAACTTCGGACAACAAATCGTCTGGCAGAAAAAAAAAAGGAAATTAAAATTTTTTATATTTAAAAATAAACGAGATTCAAAAGTTTTCAGTATCTTTGCCGAGAAATAAAATAATTCTAACTAATTTTAAATAATTAACATGACAGATAATACACTTAAACCGTACGTAATAGGCCTTGACCTCGGCGGTACAAATTCAGTTTTCGGCATCGTAGATGCTCGCGGAGAGATCAAAGCTACAACTGCCATCAAGACAGGCGGTTACGAAAAAGTTGAAGACTATGTGAAGGCAGCCGTAGAAGCTCTCCAGCCTATCATTGATACGGTAGGCGGCATTGACAAGATTAAGGCAATGGGTATCGGTGCGCCAAACGCAAACTATTATAATGGAACCATTGAATTCGCTCCAAATCTTCCTTGGGCACACGACGGAGTGGTACCATTGGCCGACTTGTTCAGCAAAGCCCTCGGCGGCTTGCCTGTAGGTATGACCAATGATGCCAACGCTGCTGCGCTCGGCGAGATGACATATGGTGTAGCAAGAGGCATGAAAAACTTCATCGACGTTACACTCGGTACAGGCGTAGGTTCTGGTATTGTTATCAACGGACAGATGGTTTACGGCTGCGACGGATTCGCAGGCGAATTGGGTCACGTTACCATGGTACGTGGCAAAGAGGGCCGTACCTGCGGATGCGGCCGTACAGGATGTCTCGAAGCTTACTGCTCTGCCACTGGTGTGGCTCGCACAGCACGCGAGTTCCTCGAGAAGAGCGATGAGCCTTCATTGCTCCGCGAGATGAACCCTGAGGATATTACATCTTATGATGTGAGCGTTGCTGCAGGCAAGGGCGACAAGCTGGCACTGCGTGTATACGAGTTTACCGGCAAGATGCTCGGTGAGGCTTGTGCTGATTTCGCAGCCTTCTCTTCACCAGAGGCTTTCGTCTTCTTCGGTGGGCTGACCAAGGCTGGCGACCTCATCATGAAACCTATCCAGAAGGCTTATGATGAGCACGTGCTCCGCACCTTCAAGGGTAAGGCTAAATTCCTTGTTTCTACCCTTGATGGCAGTTCTGCTGCCGTACTCGGTGCGAGTGCTGTGGCTTGGGATATGTAAAAGGATTGATTGTAAAAATAAAAAGATTTAATTTTCCATTTTTGGAAAAATCAGTTTAGGTAATATGCTTCGCGAAACTCGTGAGAGGATTGTAGCGAGGGTTAAGATTGTTAGGAAAAGCCTGGCACTCGAGAGAGCGTCAGGCTTTGCTTTTTCTTATCATAAACAAAAACCTCAACAACCACCATGCGGTCATGGTGGTCATTAAGGTCATTGGCCATTAAGGTCATTAAGCTTTTTCCAACCAGTTTCTCACCATCTTCTTGCCGTCTGGCGTCAGCACGCTTTCCGGATGAAACTGGATACCATGAATATCATAGTTCTTATGCTTCAGACCCATGATGCAACCATCATCGCTCACTGCCGTAACGTCCAGGCAGTCGGGGAATCCCGAGCGGTCTACTACCCAAGAGTGGTATCTGCCAATCTCTATGCGCTTGTCCAACCCGTCGAAAATAACATCGTTGCCAAACTGGGTGCAAGGGGTTGCCACTCCATGATACACCTCAGAAAGATTGGTAAGCTTGGCTCCAAACGCCTCACCTATAGCCTGATGACCCAGGCATACGCCCAGCATCGGCTTGCGGCCTGCATACTTGCTGATAACATCCATCAGCAGTCCCGCCTCCGACGGAATGCCCGGCCCCGGACTCAGAATGATCTTGTCGAAGCGTTCCAGCTCCGGCAACTGAAACTGGTCGTTGCGGAACACCGTAACGCCAGCTCCCAACTCCTTTACCAGATGGGCCAGATTATAGGTAAAGGAATCGTAATTATC
>JAJWOH010000043.1:21245-22609 GCA_021635485.1 Segatella copri
GCAATGTGAATCGCCTTGGTCAGCGCACCGAGCTTGTTGTTACACTCTTCTAGCTCATACTCATCATTGCTCTTTGCCACTACTCCACTACCCGCCTGGAACCAGAGTTCGCCGTTTCGGCTAATGAAGGTACGTATCACGATGGCCTGATTCAGGTCGCCGTTCAGACCGATGAAGCCGATACAGCCTCCGTAGGCACCGCGGTTGTGAGGCTCCAGCTCTGAGATAATCTGCATCGCTCTCACCTTAGGCGCACCGCTCAGCGTGCCGGCAGGGAAGGTATCAATAAACTCCTTGATGTGGTCGGCATGCTCATCCAACTCTCCGCTCACACGGCTCACGAGATGGATAACATGACTGTAGAACTGCATGTCCTTGTAGAAATCTACTTTCACCCCATGACAGTTGCGGCTCAGATCATTGCGCGCCAGGTCTACTAGCATCACGTGCTCGGCATTCTCCTTCGGGTCGTTGCGCAGGAATTCGGCAGCCTTGCGGTCCTGCTCCATATCTCCTGTGCGTCGGGTGGTTCCGGCAATCGGGTCAATGAACGCCTTGTTGCCCACGATGCGGTTATGGGTTTCAGGCGAAGAACCGAAGATGCGGAAACCGCCGAAGTCGAAATAGAAGAGGTAAGGCGAAGGGTTGATGCTGCGCAGCGCACGGTAGAGTTTGAAATCATCGCCCTCATATTTCTGTACGAAGCGGCGACTCACCACAATCTGGAATACATCTCCGCGCAGGCAGTGCTGTATGCATCGGCGTATGTTTGCCTTGTGCTCCTCATCGGTGAGCGTAGAGGTGGTTTCGCCCACCGGGTGGAAATCATAAGGTTTCACATTTGCCTTGTTCACCGCCTTGAGCAGTTCGTCGAGCTCAGGAAGTGAAGAGTGAGGATCTTCACTTTCCTGGAGTGCAATGAGCTCCATGGTGTTGTTGAAATGGTCGAAGACGATGATGTCCTTATACATGATGTAATAGATGTCGGGCGCATCATTCTTCTCCATGGTGGTATCCTTGACCGGGATATTCTCAAAATATCTCACCGCATTGAAGGTGGTGAATCCATAGAGTCCGCAGAACTCCTTGCTCTCGCCCTCTACATGGAAGGAAGAGATGAAGTCGTTGATACTCTTTGAGATGGCGAGTTTGCACTCCTCGCCCTGACCGGCACCGAAGGCAGGAAGCTGCTCTTTCTCTACTCTTCCGTCGGGATAGGTCTTGATGACCTCACCATGACTCACGGCGATGCTTGCCAGCGGATGCACACCGATGAAGGAGCGCGAATTCTCGGAGCCATGATAGTCGGAACTCTCCATCAGAGCCGACTGCGGATAAATATCTCTCAGTCGCATGTAGACTCC
>JAJWOH010000043.1:22709-25309 GCA_021635485.1 Segatella copri
GTTTCTACATCCTTGTCGCCACGGCCTGATACGGTGAGCACCACCACATCATCCTTCTTGAACTTCATCTTCTTCAGGGCTGCCACGGCGTGCGCACTCTCAATAGCCGGAATGATGCCCTCCATGCGGGTGAGCTCGTAACCGGCGTAGATGGCCTCATCATCCTTGATGGCGAGCACATGACTCCTGCCCGATGTGGCAAGGTCGGCGTGCATAGGGCCAATGCCCGGATAGTCGAGACCGGCACTGATGGTAAAGGCTTCCTCTATCTGTCCGTCCTCGGTCTGCATCACGAGGGTGCGGGCTCCGTGGATAATGCCTTCTGTTCCGCAGTGCATGGTGGCAGCGGTATAATCGGTATCTATTCCGTGACCGGCAGCCTCAGCCAGGTAAATCTTCACGCGGTCATCATCAATGTAGTGGTAGATGGTTCCGGCAGCATTGCTTCCGCCACCCACACAGGCGATGAGGTAATCAGGATAGTCGCGGCCTATCTTCTCCTCCAACTGCCATTTCAGTTCTTCAGAGATTACGCTCTGCATCTTGGCAACAATGTCTGGATAAGGGTGCGGACCCATGGTAGAACCTACAATGTAGAAGGTATCCTGTGGGTGGCAGCACCAGTCGCGTATGGCCTCAGAGCAGGCATCGCTCAGCGTCATATTGCCTGTGCGCACAGGGTTCACCTTGGCTCCCAGCATCTTCATACGCTCTACGTTGGTATGCTGGCGTTCCACATCGGTGGCACCCATGAAGATCTCACACTTCATGTTCATCAGGGCGCATACCGTAGCTGTAGCCACACCGTGCTGTCCGGCTCCGGTTTCGGCAATGATGCGGGTCTTGCCCATCTTCTTGGCCATGAGAATCTGACCGATGGTGTTGTTAATTTTGTGTGCACCGGTATGGTTCAGGTCCTCGCGCTTCAGATAGAGCTGGCATCCGTACTTCTCGCTCATGCGCTTGGCATAATAAAGAGGTGAAGGACGGCCCACATAATCTTTCAGCAGCGCACGGTATTCCTTCTTGAACTCCTCGCTCTCAATGATTGGCTTGTAAGCCTGCTGCAACTCGGTTACACATTTATATAATATCTCAGGAACATACGCTCCTCCGAATTTTCCAAAAAATCCTTTTTCGTCAACTTGATACATAATACTTTGAATTTTGAACTTTAAACTTTGAACTTTATGATATGCTGTCTTGGTAATCATAAAGTTCAATGTTAATGTTTGAGTGCCTCGAAAAGCCCATCCAGTGCCTTATCCGGATCACCGATTTCATTGAGCAGGGTTACAAACTTGCTGCCGATGATGGCTCCCGCCGCATTATCCTGCGCACTGGTAAGGGTCTGCTTGTTGCTGATGCCGAAACCTATCATGCGTGGGTTGCGCAGATTCATGCCGTTGATGTGGTTGAAATAAGCCAACTTGGCATCGCCGAAACTGCTCTGGGCGCCCGTGATACTTGCCGAACTGACCATGTAGATGAATCCATCGGTATGCTCATCGATGAAACGGATGCGCTCCTCGCTGGTTTCTGGCGTAATCATCATGATGACACGGATGTCATACTTGTCGGCAATGGGTTTCACCACCTTCAGATAATCATCAAAAGGAAGGTCTGGGATGATGGTACCGCTCACTCCGCTCTCTACGCAGCTCTTGAAGAAAGCCTCAATGCCGTAGTGCATGATTGGGTTCAGATAACCCATCAGCACGAGTGGAAGCTTCACTTCATCCTTGATTTCCTTCAACTGGGCGAAGAGTTTCTTCACCGTCATTCCGTTCTTCAGAGCCACGGTTCCGGCACTCTGGATAACAGGACCATCAGCTAACGGATCACTGAAAGGGATTCCTACCTCAATCATATCTATCCCCTTGCGCTCCATCGCCTTAATTACATCACCGGTACCTTCCAAAGTTGGACATCCGGCGCAGAAATACAAGCTCAAAAGCTTGCGGTCTTTATTGTTTGCAAATAATGCATTTATCTTATTCATTTTTTTACCTTTTTACTTTTTTACCTTTAAAAGGAATTCCTTGAGTTTCTCTACATCCTTCAGTCCCGGTTCTATCTCAAACCTGGAGTTGAGGTCGATTCCTACGCATCGGGGATGATGGAAAGACAGGATGCGGGAAGCATCTTCCGGACCGATGCCGCCACTCAACAGGAATGGAACATCGCCATCATATTCATCCAGTACCTGCCAGTCAAACTGCTGACCACTTCCGCCCACCGTCTTACATTTGGTGTCGAAAAGGAAGTAGTCAACAGCGCCTACATATTCCTTATATTTCTGAATGTCCCCGGCATTAGAAACACTAATGGCTTTGATTATCTTCATATTCCCCTTTGCTGCACGCAGCTGCTCACACAGTTCCCTGCTCTCGCTTCCATGCATCTGCACCGCATTCAGAGAGAATGAATGAATCTTATCCAACATATTGGAAATGGAATCATTCACGAAGACTCCCACTCGGCACACATTGCGGTCAGCATCAGAGCGAGCCAGCACATGACTGGCATACCGTGGAGACTTAGGATAAAAGATAAATCCCATCATATCAACGCCGAGTTGCGCAACCTGCTTTACATTA
>JAJWOH010000197.1:0-4203 GCA_021635485.1 Segatella copri
TGCCCATACACTTTCAACTACGTGAAAGTGCGTGAAAACCCAAACAACAAACGTAGCAAGGTGACCGGGTTTAGGTTCTACCCGGTCTATCAACCACAGTTCAGAGATGAAGAACTGGAAGGGAAAGAATTGCAAGCAAAGGTTACAGCACGATATCAGATAGACAGCCATGTGTACGAGTACCTCCGTTATTCCTGCGGCTTCACATCGGAAGAGATAAACCGGAACAAAGAGACATTCATAACGGCACAAGAAAAGATAACCGACCTTATCGGAGAACTGGCTCTCCTAAACGGAAAATCACGAGAAAAGAACAATCCGAAAGGGTGGATTATAAACGCCCTTAAAGGGAAAATCAAGGATAAGTAACAAGATTACCCGGCTGAAACACTCCGGGTAATCTTGTCAAATCAGAGGAACGATTTCCATTTCTACACCAAGTTCTTTCATCTGCTGTTGTATTTCCTCGCTGCTTAGTTTCTCTCTCGCCAGTGCAAGCCCATGAAAGGCGTCCCAGCCTGCCGGCTTCGAAACGATACTACCGTTTAGGACGGCATGGGTGATTTCGCCGCCGGACTTCGCACCCTTGTTCAGTATGAAGAAGAACCGGGGTTCTTCGTGTTCCGTTGTTCCCATAATTCGTAAAGTTAGATGTTTATTTATTCCCCTTTTGTTCCCTTGCCTGCTCTTGGTAGTATTCATAATACTGCTTGTAGTTGTCCCGGTCTTTGGCTGCATCCGTCCAAAGATAGCACATGAAACAAGCGAACAATAGGGAGATAACAGCACAAAGGATTGAGTAGAACGAAATTCGTTTGTCCACATAACCGCCGTTTTTCATTCTGTACCCCTGCCGTTCAAAGTCCGCCAACACGTTTTTTAGGCGATTTTCGGCACTTTCAAGGCTTTTCCCGTCTATTTGTACCTTTCGGGCTGTTGCGTCCTCTATGCGCTTCGTATAGACTTCAACACGCTTTAGTTCTTGATACACCAGTTCTACCGCAAGCTGCGGGTTTACCCTTGGCGTTGTATCTTTTCTTTTCCGGGGGCTGTACTGTCCCTGCTTAACGTTGGAAGCTGCCGCTTCCGGGTGTGAGTTTGTTTCCATGAGATATGTTCATTGAGTTGCACTTCAGTTTGCTTTGTGTCCGCTCGATATGGGCGAGAGTGTAGCCTTTCCCTATCTCGCTTGCCTTATACTCCGTACCGCTTCGGGCTGTGACATAGTAGCCGTTAAGTTTCCCGGTGCTTGCCCTGGCTTCCCGGACTTTAAAACCTCTCTTACCAAGTTCTTCCTTGAATTTGGTAAAGTCAAAGCCCTGCATCTTCTTCAATACGCCGTCCATGGCTTCCTTGATTTCCGCTTTGTTGACTTTGCCAATGTCCTGCGACTGTACAAAGTTCCGTTCCTTGGCTATGGCATTGGCGGCTTCCGTTGCCTTTTTCCCTATCCAGTTGTCCCGGTACAGTTCCCCGGAAAGGGAAACCCGGTTTGCCAGTATGTGCAGGTGGGCTTGCTCTTTCTTGCTCTCCGTACCGCTGTGCCGGATGATGATGTACTGGTGGTTCGCCAACCCCATGCGCTGCATGAAGTCGTTACCAAGTTCCGCCCAGTCCGCATCCGTAAAGGTGGCGCTTTCCTCTATCGAGGGGCTGACCTCGAAACGTAGGCAGTTGTTTTTTACGTTCGGAAAATCAATGTGATACGGTTTCATTTCCTGCACCATTTCCGCACCAGTACACCCATAAAGTTCATGCCGGGCTATCTCGGTGGCTACTGCCTGCCCGTTTATCTCTTTGGCGAGGTCGTACTCCAATGCCGCCACACCATGTGATATGCTTTTCCCTTTCCCTATCATCGTGAGAGTATTTTTTTGAGCTCTGTAATTAGTGCCCGGTTCTCCTCGAACACTTCCCGGTACTGGCGACCACCGAAGTAGTTGTTCAGCCGTTGGAGCGTTCCTTTCAACTGGGCTATGTCCCGGAGAAGCTGCCGTTCCTCCTCGGTGTACCTCTCCCTTGGGCGCCCCCCAAGGGACAAACTCCGGCAGTATTCCGATACGCTTAGACTGCACCGGGCTGCCTGCTCCGCAAGTGCGTCCTTTTCAAGTTCGGTACACCGGAATGTAATCTTTTCGTTCCGTCTTAGTTCCATGCCACAAAGGTAATCTTAAAATCTTTTTGAGCAAAGCGAGAAAAGCAAGAATTGTCCGACAAGGACACTTCTTGCTATATATACACATGCCGCATGGGAATACATCCACGCCAACCGCCCAGCAAAAAGCCCCGGCGTGTTAGAAAATCCCCCACAGCCTAACAAATTCTACCCCATTTCTACCCAAGGGGATTACACGCCGCAGAAGTCATCCGGGAACATGTCTTCCAGTTCGTCCAAATCAATGGTTTCTTCTTCGGACACCTCCACCCATTCAATGTTTTCTTTCCCTCTTATCGCACATGAGTACATCTCGGCGGCGGCAAGAGAAGAGAACACCTCGTGCATAGGCTCGCCGTTCTCTAACCAGTAAACACAATATTCGACCATAACAGTTTTATCATTTATCGTTGTAATGCCCCTCTACCTCCAAGATGTAGACCTCTACCACTTCCTCGTAAATGTCATAGATTATCCGGTCATGGGCGGTAATGTGTCGAGACCATGTAATATCCCCACCGCCCCTTAACGCTTCGGGATGCCCAAGCCCAGTCTTAGGGTGCTCTAACAATTCTTTGTAGATTTTCTTATACTTCTTGAACAAATTGGGGTTTGATTTCTTCCATTTGGCAATCACCTTATCCACCCCGTCGGAAACCCTAATTGTGTACATCATAGACTATCGAAATAAGCGTCAATATCCTCACTGCTTTTGAGGGTAACACACTTTCCGGATTTGATTTCTTCCCTTGCCTTGTCAATCCTTGCTTGCAGCTCCGGGGTTATCATCAAATCTTCACGACCAACTTTTACCAAAGCGTAAATCTCGTTTTTCCTGCGAATTAGTACCTGCTCGCCATTGTCAGCTTTGGTGAAAGACGCTGCGAGGTTGTTACGGTATTCTCTTACTGATAATGCTTCCATATCTGTTTGCTTTTAAATTCAGCACAAAGATAGCTATATTTCAATAAAATACAAACATTTTGTACACAAACGTGTACACGCCATAAAAACCCGTTTCCAATCCTACCGCCCGTTGGTTGGTTTTGCTTTGCTCTTTTTCCCTATCGTTTTTCTTTTTCCGACAGTAAATCAACCACTTAGCTCTATAAATTCCCCTTGTCTGTTATAAGCATCGTCTGTAATATGCTCTATCACTTCTTCGCAAACGCCCATAAATAAAGGGATTAGAACATGTGTTTCCCCACACTTTGGGAGTTTAGTCCCCACACTTTGGGAGTTTAAAAGTAAATTAGTCCCCACACTTTGGGAGTTTTACCCCTCTTTTTTTGTTTTAATGTGGGGATTGTGTATATTTGCAGCAAATCAATCGTTTATGAAAAAGAAACTACCTATTACCAAGAATAAAGATGTTGTTGTTTCATGGGTATATACATGGTCAAAACAGCAAGACATGTCCATACACGAACAAAGAATAGTTCTTCGCATACTGGAAGCGTGCCAAGCTGAACTAAAGGGAGTAAAACTGAAAGATTATGCAGGCACGAAACGCAAGTTTGAGCATGGACTTTGGGATGTTGATGCACAAATGCATGTATCTGACGTTATTTTTTCCGGACGTGATTACAATGAAATCATAGCCGCACTCGATTCTTTGGCAGGACGTTTTTTTACTTACGAAGATGACGAGGAATGGTGGAAGTGCGGATTTATATCTAACCCAAAATATAAAAAACGCACTGGCATTATAACCTTTCGTGTGTCTAACGACCTTTGGGATGTGTTTACCAAGTTCGCCAAGGGGTACAGAGAATTTGAGTTAAACAAGGCTCTTGCGCTACCTACTGGGTATTCCCTTAGGTTTTACATGTTAATGAGTGGGCAGGTGTACCCTTTGGATATATCCCTTGAAAACTTGAAAGACCGTCTTGGCATACCTGCGGACAAATACAAGGACAAGAACGGAAAAGACAGAATAGATCATTTTGAGGAAAGAGTTTTGAAACCAGCAAAGGCTGCGCTTGATGAGAGCTGCCCATACACTTTCAACTACGTGAAAGTGCGTGAAAACCCAAACAACAAACGTA
>JAJWOH010000044.1:0-25226 GCA_021635485.1 Segatella copri
GAGGTCGGAAAACGAAAGTAGGAGAAAAACTACTTCGTTTTCCTCCTACTCGATTCAATACAGTCTATAAGAACCTGGACTTGATGTCGGCTTCTGAATATCGCGAGACAGCCAAGTCTTTGGGATTGACTTATACCGATATGGGTGGTGATACCAATTTCCTCGAGGAGATTGAGCGCAAAGTGGGTCTCACCCAGAATCATAACATCTCTTTCTCTTCGGGTACAGACACTTCCAGTCTTCGTGCTTCTCTGGGCTTCGTTCTCCGTCAGGGTGCCTTGAAGAATTCTGATATGAAGAATTTTACAGCAAAGTTGGATGGTACACAGTATCTCTTCGACAAACATCTGAAGCTGGAACTGGGCATCTTCGGCTCTCAGCGCAATAGCAATATCCAGTATGATATGCACAGGATGTTCTATTCTGCTACCGCTTATAACCCTACCTATCCTCATGTAAGAAACGACAAGGGTGAATGGGATGAGGATCTGCTTGCCAGTGAAATCTGGAATCCACTGGGATTGCTCGATATTGATGACTTCTACAAGGATGCCTCTGTCAATGTTCATGGCAAGGCAACGGTCAATATCATCGACGGACTCTCTGTAAGTGCCTTTGGTTCATACAATTATTGGAACCGTGACAATAAGTTCTATATTCCTAACAATATCCAGATGGGTAAGCTGAACGGTAACGGATGGGCTTATATCGCCAATACCAACCGCAAGGACTATATGGGCAACATCATGGTGAATTTCTCCAAGGATTTCGGCAAGCATCACATTGATGCCTTGGCTCTGATGGAGGGACAGAAGTACACCTACGACTGGAACTCACAGGAGGCACATGGATTTGATACCAACTACTTCAAGTTTAATAATATGAAGGCTGCTGCCAATGTGAGCTGGGGTAATCTGCAGTCTAACTACACCGAATATACCCTGAGCTCTTATATGGCTCGTGTCAACTATATGCTGGCAGACAAATACATCGCTACCGTCAATGTCCGTACCGATGGTTCTTCTAAGTTGGGTGCAGGTCAGAAGTGGGGCTGGTTCCCTTCTGCTTCCTTGGCATGGGTAATCAGCAACGAGCCTTGGATGAAGAAAATCAAGCAGATAGACAATTTCAAGATTCGTGCAGGATATGGCGTAACCGGTAATCAGGATGCCATCGATCCTTATACTTCTCTTGCCCTGATGGAGCCTAATGGTGTAACTACCGTCAACGGCGCAACAAGTACTACTTTTGCGGTTACCTCCAACAGCAACCCTGATCTGAAATGGGAGGTAAAGAAGACATTTGATGCCGGTTTTGACCTGTCGATGTTCAAGCAGCGCCTCAATGTAACCTTCGACTGGTATACTTCTGAGACATCAGATATGCTTTATACCTATACCGTGCCAGTACCTCCTTTCACTTACGACCGTCTGTTGGCAAATATGGGTACCATGACTAATATGGGATTCGAGCTGGCTGTTCGTGGTGACATCATCAAGACGAAGGACTTTACCTTCAATTCCGGTCTGAATTTCTCTTATCAGAAGAATAAGCTGAAGAAGTTGAGCGGTACCTACAAGGGCCAGCCTATGACAACGAGCGAGCATATCTCTGTTGCCACCGTAGGTGCAGCTGGTCTGGTACATAACAATGGCGTAACCTATCTCATTGAGGGACAGCCTGTAGGTGTATTCTATCTGCCTCACTGCACAGGTATCGATGAGAAAGGACAGTATATCATCGAAGACCTTGATGATAATGGTACTATTGATACAGGTGACAGTGGCGACCGCAAGGTTTGCGGACAGGCTATCCCTAAGTACTTCCTCGGTTGGGATATGAACTTCAAGTACAAGAACTGGGATCTGACGATGCAGTTTAATGGTGCTTTCGGTCATAAGATTTACAATGCCACATCCATGACCTTGAACAATATGAGTAATTTCCCAACCTATAATATCCTGAGCGGTGCACAGCATCTCAACAATGGCAAGGGTATCCATGATGTTCAGATTTCTGACTACTGGTTGGAAAAGGGTGACTATATGAACTTTGAATACGCTTCTCTGGGCTACACTTTCACCAAGGATATGCTCAAGTGGAAGTTTATCAACAACATTCACCTGTCATTGTCGGTCAACAATATCTGTACCCTCACTGGTTACAAGGGCTTGACTCCAATGATCAACTCAGCAACCATCAGTGGCGACAATCTGGGTATCGACGACAAGAATATCTATCCTCTGAGCCGTACTTATACTCTGTCGCTCTCAGTGAATTTCTAGATGATATAATGATTATATTATCAGATTAAGAATTACATTATTAATATATAAAGGATTACAGTTATGAAACAATATATTATAGGTTCTATGCTTCTTTCTTCTGTCTTGTTGGCTGGTTGCTCACTGGATGAGAATCCACGAAGCAAGTTTTCTGAGGAGGAGGCTTTCAGTACCTCTAAGTTGGTATATGTAAACACAGTGGCTAATGTGTATTCTTCCATCGGAAATGGATTGTATGGAAGTGATGGTGGCTCTGTGCATACCTTCCAGGAGTTTTCTTCTGATGCCAGTATGATTCCTGGTCGCCAGGGTGACTGGGTGGATGGTGGAGCATGGCAGAACATTTTCCTCCACAACTTCGAGTCGTCTGTAAGCAAGTATAACGATGTATGGAACAACCTGTATCGTGTCATCGGTCTTGCCAATTCTTCTATCGACCGACTCAACAAGTACCTGGGTGAGCATCCTGAGTATGCTGACTATGTTTATGAACTGAGGGCTCTTCGTGCAGTCTATTATTATTATGTAATGGACCTCTTCGGACAGGTGCCATTGGTAGTTTCTTCAGAGGTGAGTGCCAACGAGGTGAATCAGTCCAATCGCTCTGATGTCTTCAAGTTTGTCACTACTGAGTTAGCAGAGTGCATTCCTCATCTTTCAGACAGTAAGAGTCAGAACGAGGGTGAATATTATGGCCGTATTACCAAGGCTGTAGCATATATGTGTATGGCGAAGTGTGCCATCAATGCACCGGTCTATACCATCGATGATACCACTCCAACCAGCTATAGTGCCTTTGTGGGTACAGATAAGAGCGGCAAGGCTACTGCCAGCGAGGAGCAGGGAAAGACGGTTTCGGAAATGGGCAAAAAGATTAACATCACTTTGGATGGCAAGACCCGCAATGCGTGGGAAACAGCAGCCTATTGTGCTGACCAGATTGCCAGCTTGGGTTATCGCCTGCAGCCTAGCTATGCAGACAACTTCATCGTAGCCAACCAGAATTCTGTGGAGAATATCTGGACCCGTCCGAACGACTGCGTCAACTATAAGATAGAGGATTACAACATCGTGCGTACCCTGCATTACAACCATGGTGGTGCCATCGGTTACCAGGGTTGGAATGGAGCCTGCTCTTCCAAGCAGCAGATGCTGGTATATGGCTATGGAACGGCAAATCCGGATCCTCGTCTGAAACTCAACTTCTATACCGATAAGGATTATATGGAAGAGACAGGAAAACCTGTAGAGGATGGTGCTACAGACAAGCCACTGGAGTATATGCCAATGGCTGTAAAGGTAGATTTCTCTGCTTCCGACGACCCTCATGCCATGAAGTGTTCCGGTGCCCGAATGAAGAAGTATGAGTTTGACAAGTCTACAACCCAGCAGTATAGCTTCAACAACGACCTGGTAATCTGGCGTTATGCCGATGCCTTGTTGATGAAGGCTGAGGCTGAATACCGTATGGGCAATAAGGCTGATGCACTCACGATTGTCAATGAGGTTCGTGGCCGTGTTGCTGCTACACCTCGTACAGAACTTACGCTCAATGACATTCTGGATGAACGTATGCTGGAACTGGCTTGGGAGGGAGTACGCCGCCAAGACCAGATCAGATTCTGTACCTTTACAGAGCCTACTGCTGACCGCTTCAAGGGTGTGACCCACAATGCGTCTGCCGGTGATTACAATGATGATACGCAGGGCTATACCATGGTTTATCCAATTCCTTATGCCGTGCTCAACTTGAACAAGAAACTCGACCAGAATCCTGGTTATACTAAGTAGTCAATCATAAACTAAAAAGAAGAATAATATGAAAAAACTCTTTTTGCTCGCAAGCCTTCTGATGGCTTTTGGCATCTCAGCAGATGCAGGAGACATCACTTCTCCTAACGGACAAATCAAGGTGAACTTCACCTTGGACGGCACTGTGCCTACCTATAGTGTGACCTATCAGGGTAAGACCATCATCAAGCCTAGCCGTCTGGGTTATCAGCTCGCCAAGGGTGGTAAGGATGGCAAGGACCTGCTTTCCGATTTTAGTGTCATCGATGAGAAAACTTCTACTTTCGACGAGACTTGGACGCCTGTTTGGGGAGAGAACAAGTCAATCCGCAATCATTATAATGATATGCTGGTAGAGTTGAAGCAGAATTCCACCGACAGTTATATGAACGTCCGCTTCCGTGTCTATGACGATGGAGTGGGATTGCGCTATGAGTTCCCTCAGAAAGGCAGTCTCAACTACTTTACCATCAAGGAAGAGCGTACTGAGTTTGCCATGACCGGTGATCATACCGCCTGGTGGATTCCGGGTGATTACGATACCCAGGAGTATGAATACACCAAGACCCGTCTGTCGGGCATCCGTCCAGCCCTGCATGCTGCTGTCAGCAGCAATCTCTCACAGACTGTCTTTTCAGATACCGGTGTACAGACCTCACTCCAGTTGAAGACTGATGATGGTATCTACATCAACCTGCATGAGGCTGCCCTGGTAGATTATCCAGCCATGCATCTGAACCTGGATGACAAGACCATGACTTTTACCTCTTGGCTTACCCCGGATGCCCAGGGAATGAAGGGATACATGCAGACTCCGTTCAAGAGCCCTTGGCGTACTATGGTCATCACAAATGATGCCCGCAAGGTGCTGTCTTCCAATCTGATTCTCAATCTCAACGAGCCTTGCAAAATCAAGGATACCTCATGGATTCATCCTGTGAAGTACGTAGGTGTTTGGTGGGAGATGATTTCAGGTAAGGGAGAGTGGGCTTATACCCATGATTATCCTACCGTGAAGTTGGATGGAACCGACTATGTACATGCCAAGCCATCGGGCAAGCATTCTGCCAACAATGCCAATGTACGCCGTTACATCGACTTTGC
The DNA here is from genome assembly GCA_021635485.1 of Segatella copri. Lineage (GTDB taxonomy): Bacteria > Bacteroidota > Bacteroidia > Bacteroidales > Bacteroidaceae > Prevotella > Prevotella copri_P. Next base: position 5,181 of record JAJWOH010000044.1, read on the forward strand.
TGCAGCCCATGGTTTCGATGCAGTCCTTGTAGAAGGATGGAACATCGGTTGGGAAGACTGGAGTGGCTATATGAAGGAAAAGGTATTCGATTTCCTGACTCCATATCCTGATTTCGACATCAAGGCGCTCAATGAGTATGCGCATTCCAAGGGAGTGAAGCTCATCATGCATCATGAAACCTCTTCTTCTGTGATGAACTACGAGAAGTATATGGACAGAGCTTACCAGTTGATGAAGGATTATGGCTACGATGCTGTAAAGAGCGGTTATGTGGGCAACATCATTCCTCGTGGCGAGCATCACTACAGTCAGTTGGAAATCAATCACTATCAGCATGCCGTAACCCGTGCTGCCGATTATCATATCATGGTAAATGCCCATGAGGCTGTGCGTCCTACCGGTCTCTGCCGCACTTATCCTAACCTGATTGGCAACGAGAGTGCTCGCGGTACAGAATATCAGGCTTTCGGAGGTACCAAACCGGGACATACCGCCATCTTGCCTTTCACCCGTCTGCAGGGTGGTCCGATGGATTATACCCCTGGTATCTTTGAGATGGATTGCGCCAATGGTTCTCATTGCAACTCTACCATCTGCGGTCAGTTGGCACTCTATGTAACGATGTACAGTCCGTTGCAGATGGCTGCCGATTTCCCTGAGAATTACGAGAAGCACATGGATGCCTTCCAGTTCATCAAGGATGTGGCTGTAGATTGGGACAAGTCTATCTATCTGGAGGCTGAACCAATGGAGTATATCACCGCAGCCCGTAAGGCAAAGGGCTCTGATAACTGGTTTGTCGGTGGTGTTACGGGTATGAAGGCTCATCAATCTACCGTAAAGCTCGATTTTCTCGACAAGGGTAAGAAGTATGTGGCTACCATCTATCAGGATGCAAAGAATGCCGACTACAAGACCAATCCTCAGGCTTACGTCATCACCAAGAAGACTGTGACCAGCAAGTCTGTCTTGAAGTTGAATTCCGTTGCAGGTGGTGGATTCGCAATTAGCATTCTTGCACAATAAAATGCAGGGTTTTGAGTTATTATGATAGAGTTTTTCTTGAATTAATAATGATGCTCATGAAAAGAATGAATAAAATGCTGTTGGTTGCTGCTTTGGCAGCAACCACACTTTCTGCTCAGGCAGAACAGAAGAAGGGACCGGCTTGGTTGAGTGATGCACTTTTCTATCAGATTTATCCATCTTCCTATATGGATACTGACGGCAATGGTATTGGTGATCTGCCGGGTATCACTTCCAAGTTGGATTACATCAAGTCGCTGGGTGTAAATGCCCTCTGGCTCAATCCGATCTTTGAGTCGGGGTGGTTTGATGGCGGTTATGATGTCATCGACTTCTACAAGGTGGATCCTAGATTCGGTACCAATACCGATTTGGTTACATTGGTCAATGAGGCCCATAAGCGTGGCATGAAGGTTTGTCTCGACCTGGTGGCAGGACATTCCAGCACCAAGTGTGCCTGGTTTAAGGAGTCTTCCGAGAAAGATCCTAACCAGCGTTACAGAGACTATTATATATGGATGAACGATATTCCTGAGAGCGAGAAGAAAGAAATAGAAGCCCGTCATCAGGAGGCAAGTCCGGAGTCTAGTACCCGAGGCAGATATGTGGAGGCGAATGCTCCTCGTGCCAAGTATTATGAGAAGAATTTCTTCGAGTGCCAGCCAGTCTTGAACTATGGCTTTGCTCATCCAGATCCAAATCATCCTTGGGAGCAGAGCGTAGATGCACCTGGACCACAGGCTGTTCGCAGGGAAATACGTAACATCATGGCTTTCTGGTTTGATAAGGGTGTGGATGGATTCCGTGTTGATATGGCGTCATCGCTCATCAAGAACGACCCCGACAAGAAGGAGGTTTCCAAACTTTGGAATGAGATGCGTGCATGGAAGGACAAGTACTATCCTGAGACCGTCCTGATTTCAGAGTGGGCTAATCCGCAGCAAGCCATTCCTGCCGGCTTCAACATCGATTTCTACATCCATTTCGGTCTTAAGGGCTATGCCTCTCTGTTCTTCGACCGCAAGACTCCATGGGGCAAATGGGAGCAGAGCTATAAGAACTGCTATTTCGACAAGCAGGGCAAGGGTTCGCTTAAGGAATTTAGCGAGAACTATACCAAGGCTTTCAATGCCACCAAGAATCTCGGCTACATCGCTGTTCCATCTGCCAACCACGATTACCAGCGTCCTAACATCGGTACCCGCAACACGCCAGACCAGCTGAAGGTGGCGATGACCTTCTTCCTCACCATGCCTGGTATTCCGTTTATCTATTATGGTGATGAGATTGGTATGAAGTTTCAGATGAATCTCCCTAACAAGGAGGGTAGCAATGAGCGCTCTGGTACCCGCACTCCGATGCAGTGGACCAAGGGCAAGAATGCCGGCTTCTCTACGAGTGCACCCGATAAGCTCTATTTCCCTGTAGATACGGAAAACGGAAAGTTGACCGTTGAGGCTCAGCAGGGAGATCAGAATTCTCTGTTGTCATATACCCGTAAGCTGACCGCTTTGCGTCATTCAGCCAAGGCTCTTGACAATGAGGGAGATTGGAAGCTCCTGAACCAGAAGGGTCAGGAATATCCGATGGTATATGAGCGCACTTTGGGTGATGAGAAGTATGTTGTTGTCGTGAATCCTGGTGCCAAGGCTGCATCTCTAAACATCAGTTCTGTCGGCGGCAAGCCTGTTTCCGTTCTTTCTACAGGAAAGGTTGTATATAAATCAGGCAAGAAGACCGATGCCATCAAGGCTTCAGGTATTAGTGCCGCCGTATTCAAGGTGGCAAAATAACTTGTGAACATCAATTATTGCTAGCTACATTATATATCAGAATCCGCATGGCTCCTAGAGTCGTGCGGATTTTTTTATATCGATTTTTCTTCTGCAATAACTAAAGATATTTAAATATTTAACCCGATATTTGGAGATAAATAAAGAAATAACTATATTTGCAGCATGATTACGGAATATGGTATAGAGGCAAAGTCTAATTCTGAGATTATATCAGAATTGGGAGGACGATTCAAGCAATATCGTCTGTTCAGCAATCTCACTCAGAAAGAGGTGGCTGTAAAGGCTGGTGTGAGCATTTTCACCATTAGCCAGTTTGAAAAAGGCGAAGCTAAGAACATAGGCTTTGGCACTATTCTTTCTTTGTTGAGGAGCATCGGATTCCTGGAGGAAGCAGAGAAACTCTTGCCGCCACTGCCAATGTTGCCTAGCCAAGTGAAGAAAATGAATGAAAAGAAGGAAAGGGTAAGACATGAAAGATAATGTTGTGCATCGTGTTTTTTTGCCGATCCTGATACGCAAAATAGAACGGGTTTTGGAAGAAAACCGTTGTTAAGTAAACGATTTCATCAGGCAATATTTTTAGCCCCCTTACTCCTTTATCTCTTTCATGTTTGCAGGGTTATAGGGAGTTAACTGCTGCATCTCCTGCTCTGTTGCTTCAGGCAAGGAAGGTATCTTGTTTCTGATGCAGAAATCGGTAATGGCGGCAGCTGATTCTTTGGGAGTAGAAGAATCCGGTTTGATGGATTGCTTCTTTTCTACATACTCCTTTTCCGTGATATATAGCTCGGTAATCACATGGATGAGTTGCTGCTGCTTGTCTTTCTTATGAGAGAAAAGATAGCTGTTGTCAGATTTCTGGAAGAGCAGGTCCTTGAAGGAATAGTAATCTTCTGGACTTATCTGATAGGCTTCCACCACATGGTCGTAGATATCTGTCTGGGTATATCCGAAAAGCTGGTGCGTCAGATTCTTGTAGGTAGGAAGCTGGTTGATTTCTATCTGACAGATGTTCCGGGTGCTGTCCGTTTGAATACTGCCTATCTTCTGCTGATTAAGCAGGACGAGTTGAGTACCCAGTGAATCTTTCAGCTGATATTTCTTTCGATATTGCTCAATAAGTGTCTTCTCTTCCGGCCAAGGTCGGAAGGTTCCTTTATCGCTGACCATGAAAGCTCGCTTTTTGTCTTCGGAAACGAGTCGGCTGTTGTGAAGATTTCTTTTGGAATAGGCATTAAGATCCGTCTTTCCATTCTTCAGGTTGATGTAATACTCCACGATGCCGTCGTTGAAGTATTTCATTACAGAGTCGTTGGTCTGGTAACTGCGATAATATCCCTTAAGTCTGATGAAGTGAGGACGATTCCCTGTTACGTTCACATCCTCCAGTTTCTGTATTTTGGTAATATGTCCAGGCATCTTCTCTTCCTTGTTCTGTGCCATGAGATTGGTAGGAAGGAAGAGGAGAAGCACGAACAGATATTTCATATAATGATGATGTTTCATATTGATGATGCTTTAAAAAAAATATACTTAAAATGTGTTTATATGAGCAGTTGCTTCTACAGGGAGGCTGCGCAGTTCTTCCTCAACCACATCCCGAAGAAGCGGTCGTAGATGATATAGCTGCCATTGTACTTGTAGATTTATATCCGTAGATAACAAATGGGTTATTCAGCTGTTCCATAACGTTTTATATATATTACATGTTTTATGTTACATGTTTTATGAAATGCAAAGATAGCAATAATCTTTAAAGTAAGAAAGCTTTTAGTTAGAACTTTATTACTAATTAACTTTTTACTAGTTACACTAATGCCTCGCGAATTCAACAAGCATGTGTATAATTACGAAATGCCTCAACCATACAGGTCGAAATCACTTATTATTTAGATTAAATCCGTAATTAAGTAAACGATTTCATACAATTATAATAAGGAATAGGGTGGTTTATTGCTTTTCTTTTTGTATCTTTGCAGTCGTTTGGTTAACATACGTGCCAAATCATAAGAAGTGGAATCAAGAATATCTAATAATAAATAAAAAGTAATGACTACACTTACAATTTCTATTATTGTCGTTTTCGTGCTCGGCTATGCACTCATAGCTACCGAAAGCTTGACAAAGGTTAACAAGGCTGCGATTGCCCTGTTGATGTTGGTAGGTTGTTGGACCCTCTACATGATGGATCCAATGCAGTATCTCCAGTTGATGCACCCTGATTATACAGGCGGTGCAGCAGGAATGGTGGAGAAGGTGACCGGAATCATCCAGGAACATCTGGGCGATACCGCCACAACTCTCTTCTTCCTGATGGGAGCGATGACCATCGTGGAAATCGTTGACCAGAACGGCGGATTCAACTGGGTTCGCAAGGTGATGAAGACCAAGTCAAAGCGTGCGCTCCTCTGGCGTATCGCCTTCCTTACCTTCGTTCTCTCGGCTATCCTCGACAATCTGACCACCAGTATCGTGATGATTATGATTCTCCGAAAGCTCGTCACCGACCACAAGGACCGCATGGTTTATGCATCCCTCGTCATCATCGCAGCCAATTCGGGTGGTGCCTTCTCGCCAATCGGTGACGTTACCACCATCATGCTCTGGAACAAGGGATTGATTACTGCAGCCGGCGTTATCGCCGAAATCTTCATCCCGTCTGTAGTTTCCATGGTGATTCCAGCCCTCATCCTTCAGACTATGTTGAAGGGCGAACTCGTGATGCCTGAGGTTTCTGCCCAGCAGAATGCATCGGTCAGCGATTTCACCGAAGGTCAGCGCAAGGCTGTGTTCTGGCTGGGAGTAGGCGGTTTGATCTTCGTACCTATCTTCAAGAGTATCACCCACTTGCCTCCATTCGTAGGAATCCTTTTGGTATTGGGCATTCTCTGGACAGCTACCGAAGTTTTCTATCGCGGTTTGCATCGTGGAGCTGATGCCGAGGGCACTCAGAAGCGAGTAACCAAGTTGCTTTCTCGTGTTGATATGAGTACCATCCTCTTCTTCCTCGGTATCCTGATGGCAGTATCCTGCCTGGCTGAGATTGGTGTATTGACTGCTTTGGGTCAGGGCTTGAACGTCGTATTTGATGGCAACCACTACCTCGTAACTGGTATCATCGGTGTACTTTCAAGTATTGTTGATAATGTGCCTCTGGTAGCCGGATGTATGGGAATGTATCCTGTGGCTGCTGCTGGCGATATGGCTGTGGATGGCGTCTTCTGGCAGTTGCTGGCATACTGTGCCGGTGTCGGAGGTTCAATGCTGATTATCGGTAGTGCCGCTGGTGTCGTTGTAATGGGCTTGGAGAAGATTACCTTCGGCTGGTATATGAAGCATATCTCCTGGATTGCTTTCGTAGGTTACATCGCAGGTATCGTTTGCTACTGGTTCATCCGCACCTTCCTTTATGCTATCTAAAGGATAAGTGTTTTCAGATGTAGGCTCCACACGCCCTGAAAGGGCAGAAGCTCTTAGCCCAGGGCAACACCCTGGGTATTTATAAACGCAAGCCTGTCGCCCTGAAAGGGCAAAAGCTTTCTTTTACGTGAAAAAGTTTTTTTGAGAAAAAAGTCTCAAAGTCTCATTTTCTATTGAAAATATAGACTTAAAAACTTGATAGATAATAAGATAAAAGAATGAGACTTCTCGGTTTTTGATGCCGAGAAGTCTCATAAAAGTCTCATAGAAGTATCATAAATTCACTTTTTCTTTACAAGATACTTCATTCCGTCTGCAAATCTCTTGTGTTTTAACTCACTCATATTCGCCAATTTTCTGCCGAATCCCATCAAACTGTTCACTTTGAGCGATGAACCAATCTGCTTTTTCAGATAGTCGAAAATCTCGGCGGCAGTCAGATATTCGCCCTCTTTCTCACTCTCAACCAATTCGAAATAGAGCTGGAAATACTGGTCTATCGGCTCAGCCACCTCAAACTGACAGTTGTTCTTCATGATCAACTTCACCTGTTCCGCATCAAAATAACTCTTTTCGCCATTGTGCAGGGCGGTCAGCGCCTGGGCGAAAAGTTGCTGATAGTTCGGACGCACGCTCACATCGATCGGTCCCGTCAGTTCCACGCCTATAAACCTTCTGTTGCCGGATGGATCGGTGAGAATATCCTTCATGTTGCTCGTGGCGATGAACGAGGCGAGACGAGGAAATTCCATGACATGACTGCCATACGGAGGCTTGTATTTCAGCGTAGGCAACTGGATGAGATTCTTCAGAAATCCCTGCTGCACCTGTGGCGAAATCTGGTTGAACTCATCGAGATTGATGACCATAAACTGCGCCATCGCCTGATAAACCTGACGTTTTTCTGACAGAATCAGATTGTCGCTATATCCCCATTGCAGCTCCGGTGGTAACAGCCGGCGACAGAAAGTACTCTTGTTGTAACCCTGTTTGGAAATGAGAAGTGGAGCCACCGAGTTGCCATACTGGCGATGGGTAAAGCCGCGCCACTGGTCTACCATGCCCAGAAACCAGGTGTAGAACCAGTCTGCCCAGTAAGGATTGCTGGTAGGAACCGTACGAGCCAAGGCACGGATATGGTCCTTCCCGTCCCATTTGTCGTAGCATTGGAAGAGATATTCATCTATCGGATTATAGTTTTTGATGTAATCAGACTCCAGAAAATTCCTTACATCCTTGATGCTCACCCTTATATCTGCGAGCTGCACCTCCAGCGTCATGCGCTTCTGCACTCTCGGATCTACAGGCTGAAAACCATACCATCCCTTTTCCTTCGGCATGTATTCCACGAATTTCATCACCGTATTGTATCTGAAGTTATATTTACTTTTCAGCAGCTGCATCATGCTCGCGATATTCTCGCGAACGCTGTTCTTATCTCCTTTCTTTTCCTCTTCTGGAGTATCCGGTTCAGACATCAACAGCTGATTATCTTCCGTATTGGAAGCCAGGTTCTGCGGACGCATGTTGCTGTCAATCTTTATCGCCACCGCCTTACTGTTGAAATAAGGTCTCGCATCGAGCGTCATCATAAAAGTGTTGTGCATCGAAGGCTCAAAAGACAGGTTGGAGCCCGTTTCTATCGAAGGTTTCGGTCCGTCCGTAAGAATCGAAGCTTTCGCAATCGCCTGGTATACAGGCAGAATCTGCTGGTAAGCGATGCGGTAAAGTCGTTCGGCTTCCGCCTCCTCAGCAGGCAGCGAATCATCTTCATTGCTGAATTTCACCAATACGATAACCGACTTTCCGTCAGCACCTTCCAACGCAGCAAAGGTAGAAGGCAGCATGGCAACCGAGCGCTTCACACCCTCCACGCCGTCCACATCCGTGATGCGTCCGAATTTCAGCATCAGGATACCGTTGCAAGCCTTCATCTTCAGGTTGTTGTTTTCGTCTTTGGCGAATTCAGCAGCCGGGTAGATGTGCATCCATGTTGGCATGTCCTTGTAATATTCGTATCCGCTTTCCATATAAGGCACGCATTCGCGGAAATGGGTAACAGTAAGTCTGCTGTCATCTTTTGCGATACGTTGCAGCAACTTCTCCATCGTCTTGGTGCTGACGAGGAGCTGCTTCTTGTTGTTTGTATGAACAATAGTTATCTTCATTGTTATAATGATTAAGATGGTTAATTGTCAATCTATTGGCTATTAACTATAAACTGTTAACTATAAACTATAAACTCTTGTTAGCGTTGCCCAAAGTTCGGTTGATGAATTGGGCACTCGTTTCCCCTTATGCGGGCAATGACTGCCCGTCACGTGTTCTCCAGTAGCCCGTCACGTGTTCTCCAGTAGCCCGTCACGTGTTCACCGGTAGCCCGTTACGTGTTCTCTGTGGGACCGTTTAAATGGCATGGCTGGAACATCTGGAGGGCAGAGAAAAAGATTAGCTTTTAGTGAAATCAATTTCTTCAGAGAAATGGTCGAATTCAACATCTTTATATCCGTATCTGGCGAAGAGCTGTTTGATATATGCCTGCTGTTCTGGGAGGAGTTTCAGTTGTCCCAGTTTGTAACGGTAGTATTGTCCTTTGCTACCGAGGTAGTCTCTCATTTCGGCGCGCAGTGCAGGTGCATCTTTCACTTTCATTTCGGCAAAGAGATGGTCGAAACCCCATGCCATTTTCACGACACGCAGCGGTGCGAAGTACTTGCATTCTCCGTTTTTCAGGGCATTTGGGAAGATGGCATCCCCTCTATCAGTCTTCTCGTTTTTGTAGAGTGCAGATAGATAGTGGATACATTTGTTTTTCATCGGACATGGTTCGGTGAAACAGTAGGTGATGTTGCTAGGTACGTTTCCGTACTCAAAAGCCTTTTTCAGTAATTCCTTTTCATCCATGTTTCTTAAGTATTAAGAATAAAACATTCTGTTTTACTAAACGCAAATACATCCTGTTTATTGCCTTATAAATGCTATTATTATCATTTCATAAAGCATTTTTTTTCGATGCAAGCAAGAAATCATGATACTTCTCGCTAATTTATGATACTTCGATGATACTTTTCTCTTCATTTTTAGAGAAGTCTCATTCGCGATAAAGTTCTGTGTATTAAAGATATAACTCTTATTTTATGCCTAAAAATGAGACTTTGATACTTTTTCGAGAAAAAAGATTTATACGTGCGTGTATTTATTGGTTCTTTATCGCCGCCGTTCTTCTTTCTAAATATCATCCCTTTTATTGGAAGAATCATGCTCCGCAGCTCCCCTCCTTTTCACCATAGTTCCCCCTCGCATAACTTTTTTCGAAACTTTTTCGCTAAAAGTTTTGTTGTTTCGATAATATTTGTTACTTTTGCGGTGTCATATCCTTACTGGAAGCTCCAACTGGGCGAAGGTGGGATGGACATATATACATAAAGGCGTAACTGTACGCTTTGGTTTTGACGCTATTAGAACTTCGCAACTTCCAAATGTCTGTCAAGAACAAAGCAACGGGGACGCCCCTTGGGATGTATCATATATACAGTCCTTATTGGCTCATAGCATTTAGCAATGAGTTGATAGGTGGTACTATATACTTACATCGGCGTGGGGCTTCCAGCGTTGTTCGTTTCGACAGACAGGGCAATGCGAAGGCCTTAATAGCGTGGAACGGGCAACAGACTGGCTCCACGTTTTTTTGTATATATTAGTGAGTTGATTTCGTCAACAAGGGAGTCTGTTGATTTTATTTGTTCAAGAAATTAAAATGAATATACTACAAAGCAATCCATATCGTCTGTTAGGAGTTTATTCTAATTCTCCAACAAAGGAAAGGTTGGCTAATCACAATCGTATGAAAGCTTTTCTGAAAGTGGGGAAGCCGGTGTCATTTCCATTAGATTTATCTAATTATCTTTCACCAATTAATCGTACAGAGGCTTCGGTAGCAGATGCTGAAGCTAAGTTAACTTTGCCTAAAGATCAAATATTGTATGCTCAGTTTTGGTTTCTAAAAACTACTCCATTAGATGATGTGGCTTTTAATCATCTTTTTGCAGGTGAAATAGATAAGGCTGAGGAAATTTGGCAAAAGAGAGATTGTGCATCATCTTTGCAGAATCGTATCGTGTGTGCTTTGATATGCAGAAACTATGGCTGTGCCATAACGTGTGCTGAAGTTCTTTATGAGAATACACAATACATTAACCAATTCTTATCTGCAATAATCGGAACAGAAGGAAATATTGAAGTTTCAAACTTAGTTTTTTCTTTTCTTGATGTTCTGTGTGAGGAAGTAGGGATAAACAAGCTACTTCCTTTCATAACTAAAAATGTTTGGAAAAGTCATATTGGCGAAAAGGCTGTGAAACCTCTTGTTGATAGCATACAAGAAGCTGTTGAAATAGCAAAAAAGTCCAAAGGTAAAGGTCCAAATGCAAGGCTCAATGCTGGAGAAGAATTAAGAAAGAATACGAGGAATGCTCTCTTGCAGCTTAAAAAAATACTTTCTCTAACTGATTTGCAGTATCAAATGATTGCTGATAAGTTAGGTCTTGAAATACTACAATGTGGTATTGACTATTTTAATGATTCCGAAGAACCTGATGCTGCTCACAAAGCCATGAACTTGCAGAAATATGCAAAAAGCATTGTTGTAGGACAAATGGCTAAAGATAGATGTAAGGAGAACGTCGATATTCTTCAAAGGATTATTGACAACTTGCCACCATCGGAGGTGTTTGCAGAAGATAGAGCTATTCGTGAGGAATTGCGTAAATACTGTTTGTTACCAGACAAAATCTGCCATGCTGTTACTTTGCTGAATAACACGAAACCGCATATTCAATCTATAAAGCGCAAACTTGGCGTGTCTAATTCCTATTATCTTAAAATCTCAACACAAGTAGTAGGTAATGCATTAAGTAATATCATCGCAGAGGTTAACGAAGCGCAATCTATATTTAGTGCGGATAAAGATGACCCAAATGCAACGTTGGCGGCAATACTTGGAATTTCCCATGTAAAATCTGTATTGGAAGAAGCTTGGAAAGCGATGCGAATAATGGATGGCTTTGATATGGAAGCTGATTATAAAAATGGTAGATATAATGAAAATCGTTCAATATTAAAAGGACTATGTGACCAATTGGGAGTGTCTACATCTGCGTACACATCAAAATCATCGACATCAGGAACGACTCAGAGAAGACCAACTTCTACCACACGTCCTTATTCATCAACTTCTTATAGAGCATCTGCGAATAGACAAACAACATCAACAAGCAGTTATAGTTCGTCAAACTCTAATGATGATACATCTTGGGGATGCTTTGTAGTCATAGTAATTGGTATTATCATATTTTTAATTTCAACATGTAGCTAAAATGAAGAAGATATTTACAATTTTATTACTGGCAGTTATCTGTTGTCAGTTTTCTAATGCTAAGTCATCAACAGATACAGACAAGGTTAAGGCTTTGGAGGAAAAATGTTCAATTTTACAGAACAAGCAAGTTAAAGCAGATAATAATTTGCGAAAACTTGTAGAGAGACAGAAAGAGACAGAACGCAAGATACAAACACTTGTAAAGGAAAATAAAATACAGCGTTTGGCTATTGACAGTATGCAAGACAAGTATAAGTCTTTGGAGGAAGTACAATCTTCTGACAGAAAAAATATAAATGGAAAGATTGACGCTACAGATAATAATGTTCGTACCAACCAAGACCTGCTTCAATCTCGTACTTTGTGTGGAGTAATAGTCGTGATAGTTGTCCTTGCTATTATAGTAGGTGTGGCATGTTGGTTAACTAAGCGTATTAAAACGGGTACATCAACTATTGATGATGTACGTAAAGCGCAAGAGGCATTGCAAGCAGCCCAAACTAAAATGCAAGAAGAGTCGGTAAAGTTAGACAATCAACTTCTTGCTATTGTACAAAAACAACTTGATGCATCTGTATCATCTGCAAGTAAGACAACTGGAGAACCAGACCATTCACTTGTTGTTAAACTTGCAGATGAAATCGCAAGAATCGAGACGAACCTTTCGAAGATGGATAAATCTGTAAGGGGCTACAAGCAACTTGTTCAAGCAAAGGATCGTATGATAAACAATGTGCGTGCTAATGGATACGAAATTATAAGTTTGCTAGGACAGGAATATAACGATGGTATGCAATTCCAAACAAGATTCGTTCCAGATGAAAGTTTACCTGAAGGCAAGCGTATAATCACAGGAATGATAAAAATGCAGGTTAATTATAATGGTAAGATGATACAACCTGCTGAAATTGTAGTTAGTCAAAACATTTAAAAATACTATAATTATGGCAAGAATCAAAATAGACTATGGCATAGACCTTGGTACGACAAACTCGGCTATTGCCAGAATGGAGAACGGAGAGTCTGTTATTAAGCAGACCAAAAACCTTATGGACACATTGCCTTCTTGTGTTTATTTCTCAAAGAATAAAAAGGGGGAACGTGCCTTGCGTATTGGCATGAAAGCTAAGGATTCTGTGTATTCTGATGCTATTACAGCTTTGAGCAAGAATGAGCCTCCAAAGGAGTGTGGCTATTTGGAATTCAAGCGTGAAATGGGTTCAGATAAGAAATATTCCAATGAGAATATGCCAAAGGATAGTTATTCTCCAGAGGAACTTTCCGCTGAAGTATTGAAAGAATTGAAGAGTCTTATCAATGATGAAACTGTAAAATCTGTTGTTATTACAGTACCTGCTATGTTTACTGCAATCCAAAAGGATGCTACTATGAAGGCTGCACATATTGCAGGTTTCAAGCAGTGTGAATTGTTACAAGAGCCTATAGCCGCTTGTATGGCGTATGGATTGTCGAGTGAGAAGAAAGATGGCAAATGGTTGGTCTTTGACTTTGGCGGAGGTACGTTTGACGCAGCTCTTGTAAAGGTCGAAGATGGAATATTGACGGTATTTGATACAGAAGGTGATAACTATCTTGGTGGCAAGAACCTTGATGAAGCCGTTGTTAATAAAATTCTTATGCCAAGTTTGAAAGAGGACTATGCCCTTTCTTCATATGAAACTACAGAATGGAAAAAGAAAGCTTTAATAGATGCACTTAAAGGTCCAGCGGAGGAAATGAGAATAGCATTATCATTTGCAGATAGTGCAGACTATTCTACTTATGACCGCAATCTTAATTTGGGTCAAGATGATAATGGGGAGGAGATTGATCTCGAAATAACCATTACCAAAGATCAACTTATTGACGCTGTTGGTGAGCAATATAAGAAAGCTGTTGGTATCTGTAAGAAACTGTTGGAACGTAATGGTCTTACAGGAAAAGACCTGTCTTCTCTAATTCTTGTCGGTGGTCCAACCTATTCGCCAATCATTCGTGATATGTTGAAAGCAGAGATTACACCAAATGTTGATACGAGTATCAATCCGATGACTGCAGTAGCGCGTGGAGCTGCTCTTTATGCTTCTACAATAGATGCTAATATCAATGAGGCCGAAATTAAAAAAGAAGCAAAGTCAGAAATTGTGTTTCTGCAAGTTGGTTATGAATCTACATCTGTAGAGTCATCTGAATGGGTCAGTATCAGCATCGATAAGGAAAAGACAGGAAACAATTGCCCTAATGAGTTATCTATAGAATTACAGCGTGCAGATGGTGCGTGGAGAAGTGACCGAACTCAGGTTGATGCAAGTGGCAATGTCATTGAGGCATTCTTGCTTGAAGGCAAGCCAAATACGTTCAAGGTTAAGACTTATAATCAGCAAGGCAATGCTGTTGAGGTATTCCCTTCTGAGTTTACCATTATCCAAGGTGTCAAAGTAGGTGCCGCACCTCTTCCATACAATATAGGTATAGCTGTTTATAATGACATCAAGAAGCGTGGTGTGTTCTTACCAGCCAAAGGGTTGGAAAAGAACAAGCCTCTGCCAGCCGTAGGTGTTGTGCCTGATAGAAAAACAACACAGGCATTGCGCCCTGGAGTTTCTACTGACGTGTTGTCTATTCCTGTTTATCAAGTGTCAGGTTTAGAAGCTGAAGGAAAAACAGCTGCATTAAATACGCAAATATCTAATGTGGTTGTAACTGGTGATGACGTTGAACAGCTCATCCCTGAAAATTCCAATGTGGAAATTACGTTGCATGTTGATTCCTCAGAGATGATGACCATGGAAGTGTATTTCCCATCAGTTGACTTCACTGTAAAAAAAGAACTTGACTTAAGTAAGCGTGAATCTTCTGAGGATGCTATTATGTGGGTAAACAAAGAGTTGGGCTCTGCTCAAAGAAGTATAGAGGCATTGCTCTCCTCTGGTATCTCTGTAGAGGAGTTGACCAAAGAACTTGATGCCGTAAAAGAATTGGCTTCAAGTAGGAACGATCCTATGCGCACTATGTCAAATTTAAAGGAACTCCTACGTAAAATAGAGGAACTTGATGATAGTACTGAGTGGCAACGTGTAGAAAGAGAACTTCGAGAAGAATTTGACAGATTGGAAAATGCGCAAAATGAATTAGGTAACGACAAGTCTGCTCTACTAGTGAACCAAATTCGGGGGCAAGTAGATAACGTCATCCGAGTGAAAGACGCAAAGCTTGGGCGAGAAATTCTAGACCAAATTAGCAGCTTGTTTGTTCACTTGACTTTGGTATATCAGTGCATGGGGCTTATACGTGATTGTCATAATCGTTTTGGAACGATTTGTTGGAAAGACTCGACACGTGCTCGCCAACTTGTTAATAGAGGCTTGGAAGAAATAAATAATCAGCCATCGGTTGACAAACTTCACCCGATAGTATGTGCCCTTATTGACCTTATGCCGAATGAGGAAGCGGCTAATGCAGGAGGATTACTAAAATAGTTTGTATTATGGGAGTACAAGAAGCTTTAGAAAAAATTGATACTCATAAAGATTTATTGGGCAAACAATTGGACGGAGCGAATATAGATGATTTAATAATAGTTCCTACTGATATTGCATTAAAACGGCAGTTTGAAAAATTGTACATAAGCAGTTTGGATGCACAAGCCGCCCTAGTTCCATTTTTGGATAAAGATGTTGACATTATGGTAATTTTTGATAAACATAAAATTCGTAGTCAAAATATCATTTTGTCAACAACACTAGATAATGTATTAAAAATGATAGAAAATGGATAAGATAACATCATTTAGTTCTCTATTAGAATACATGAAGTCTCTTCATGATATTTCAAAAGGAGATAAATTGTCTAAAGAAATCAATTGTGCCTTGACTTTTATGCTTCTGTCGCAACAGGGAATACTAACACAACAAGTAGGTAAAAGTGACGATGGAATAACAGAAAGGCAAGATATCTTGGACTTTAAGGATAAAGAGTCACAATGTGCTATACTGTGTCTTGAGAATATCTTGCATTACGAATTGCCGGAAAATATTCATATTCAACTTGTCGCTTTGAAACCTAAAGTTGAAGAACTTGCAATGTTAAATAGAAATATAGCTAATGGTAATCGACGAATGCAAGAAATACTTTCAACAGCGAGAAATAATGATTCAAAATCAGGTTGTATGGTAACAACGTTGTTCCTTATTGGCTGTATTATATTTATATTTCTTTAAGTAGTAGGATTATGTACTTCAAGAAGAACGAAAAAATAGGTTCATACATTGTAGTGTTTCCGCATAAGCATGGTTCTTATGCGGAAACCTATCGTGTGAAAGACTCAAGTGGCAAAACCCGTTTCTTGAAACTCATCAACTATTCAAAACTCAATCGTAATCAGATTGATGATAATGGACGAGTGACAGAAGTGGAGATAGCCAAACTACTGCATCACCATAACCTTTGTCAGTTTATAGACTCTGGCAATATAATGATGAACGGAAGTCAATATGCTTGGTTCGTTACCGAATTTGTAAGCGGAGAAACTTTGTCGCAGAGAATTATCCGTGATGAAGAAATCAGCGTTTATGAGATAAAAACAATAGCTAAGGCAGTATTGTCGGCATTATCATTTTTACATTCGCTGCCAATTCCTGTTATACATAACGAGGTGACGATACAAAATGTTTTCCTCAATCTCGTCGGAGATTTGCAAGATTTGAAACTCATAGACTTTGGATATGCAAGATTCTTGAACCAACCGCCAGCCAAACCTAACTTGGATGAATTGAATCCTTTCTATCTTGCACCAGAACGATTTTCGGGAGTATGCTCTATTCAGACAGACCTCTATTCTGTTGGAGTAATGATGTATCATCTTCTTTATGGAGAATTGCCTTGGTTTGTTGATGTTTCAAAAATGGCTGGACAAGATATCATAGATCGTATTTTGGCAGAAC
The DNA here is from genome assembly GCA_021635485.1 of Segatella copri. Classification (GTDB taxonomy): domain Bacteria; phylum Bacteroidota; class Bacteroidia; order Bacteroidales; family Bacteroidaceae; genus Prevotella; species Prevotella copri_P. Next base: position 21,744 of record JAJWOH010000044.1, read on the forward strand.
GAGACAAAGAACTTGAACTGACAAAAGAAGACAGGTATGAACTTGACGATCAATTACTAAATGTGATAGCAAAAGCTTTAAGCTATGATACTGAGGACAGATTCCAAAGTGCCGATGAGTTTATAAAGGCTATTGATGGTGAAGTAAAAATTGAACGTCAATCAACGAAGCGCAAAATTCTCTCGCAACCGCACTCAAATGATGTATCTAGTTCTACAGAAATAAAGAAAAACGGTGAAGGATTTGCTGCTGTTGCAGGAATGGAAGAGTTGAAGCAAAAAATGCGTGAAGAAGTTATCGAACCTCTTCACGATCCTGAAGAATACCACCGTTATGGTGTAACTATTCCAAATGGGATGTTACTGTATGGGCCTCCTGGTTGTGGAAAGACTTTCTTTGCAAAACATTTTGCTGAAGAGGTTGGATTCAATTTTATGTGCATTACACCAGCAACACTAAAGAGTCGTTATGTCAATGCCACACAAGAGAACATTGCCAAGATGTTTAAAGAGGCTGAAGAGAATGCACCAACTGTGATTTTCATAGACGAGATGAATGAACTTGTTCCTAATCGTGATGATGGGAATGTGCATGAAATGTCTAGAAGTGCAGTGAATGAGATGTTGGCACAGATGGATCGGACGGGAGAAAAAGGTGTCTTTATTATTGGAGCAACTAATTATCCAAATATGATAGACCCAGCTATTTTGCGTGCTGGGCGATTGGATAAAAAGTATTATATTGGTGTGCCTGATTTCGAAGCTCGAATGGCGTTATTCAAGTTGTACCTTGAAAAACGTCCTTATGATTTTGGATTAGACTATTCCCAATTAGCTGATATGACCCAAGGTTATGTTTCGGCAGACATACAACTGATAGTTAATGATGCCTCACGAAATGCTCTTCGGCAACATAGTAAAATAACAATGGAGTTATTGAAAGCAGCAATTTCAAACACGAATCCTTCACTTAGCAACAATGAACTGCGCAAATACGAGCGTATTCGGGCTATGATGAATGGTGAGAAGATAAAAAAATCAGATGATAGACCTCATATTGGTTTTAACGTTTAAACGATTACAATTATGACAAAAGAAGAATTATACTTGAAAACTGTTTTCTGTTGCATAGCTTGTGATGGAGATATTGCTACAGAAGAAGTAAATTTGGTTAGAGATTTGTGTGCAAAAGACAACATCTTCAACTGTATTGATTCGGAGAAGTACCTCAACTCATGGATCGCAGAAATCAATGAGCAGGGGGGAGTGTTCCTACAATCTTATCTTAAAGAACTTAATTCTGTGGAATTGAGCGAAACTGAGCAGTTACTACTGCTATCACTAGCCATCAAAGCTATTGAAGCTGATAATCGCATAGAATACACAGAAGTAAAATTCTTCAAAAAGATTCGTTCAAGACTTACTGTTAGTGACGAAGCAATATTGGCAAAATATCCAGATATCGAGGATTTCTTGTTGCCTGATATCAATGTGACAGAAATACCAGAATGGAATGAGAATACTATTTTTTCACAGATAACGATACCTGGTAGAAAGGACTAAATGTTGCAAGTCGGAATATGATGTATAAAAGTTTTGGATAGAATGAAAAAATATAATGGCGTAAGAATGATTGTGAAGGGCATCTTTGGGCTTTGTGTCACTTTCCTTTTGATGCTAGGTAAGTGTTGTGGCTTAAATTACAAGCAAATTTCTGTTGCGTTTAATTTGTGGCTGCAAGGAGGAGTATTGGCTTTGTCTGCAATATGCCCAAGTGTTTGTTGGATTATGTCAGGTCGCTTTTACGGTTTCATGTATTTTTACGTATTGTTGATATTGATATTGTATGCAGTATTGAATGTATTTTTATACATTAAAATGATTCGACATTACCATTTACCATTTGAGTATGCTTTCAATTTGTGTGTTAATGATTTGGAGGCAATAGCGAAAAAATGGAATTGTTCATATCATTGGGTGAATATAGTATTGTTTGTTGTTGTTTATCTAATCATGTTGACTAACAATGTTTTATTGTCTTACTTAATTATATGATGATAGCACTGTGTCGGTACCAAGTAGAGCTGTGTAATCGGTATAGCACTATTGCCAGATATGGATGACTTTACGATTTGTTGTTTGTATGAATAGAAAAATATGGAAAATGAAACTTTAAAAGAAAGATTCCTCGGTACCATCTTTGGACAAGCTGTAGGAGATGCCTTGGGATTGAGCACGGAGTTTATGTCTAAGCAAGAAGTGGATCGTTTTTATCCTAATGGGATAGAGAACTATTCACAAATCGTGCAGGATGATCATCGTCGTCGTTGGCAAAGAGGCGATTGGACTGATGATACCGACATGATGCTATGCATCTTAGATTCCTTTGTGGCTTGTCAAAAGGTAGATATTCTCGATATTGCTAGAAGGTTTAAGGAATGGATGATGAACGGGGGCATGGGAATTGGCCGGCATACTTATAATGTAATGGCTCTTGGCGACTATACTTCGAATCCACAGAAGGCTGCGGAGATTATCTGGAAGATGGGAAAGAAAAAAGCTGCAGCTAATGGAGCCGTCATGAGAACTTCGGTGGTAGGGCTTCTGAAGGAAAATGTGGCTAATAATGCTGAGAATATCTGTAAGCTAACTCATTTTGATCCTCGCTGTGTGGGTTCTTGCGTTATCGTTTCTTCTATCATACATGCTTTTGTCTTTGAAGACAGAATATTGGATTATGAAGATGTGATTGGCATTGCCAAACAATATGATGAACGAATCGTTCCATTTATAGACTTGGCATATCATGAAGGTCTGGATTCTTTGTGCCTGGATGATGAAAAGAGTATGGGATATACGCTCAGAACCTTAGGGGCTGCCCTATGGGCTTATTGGCATGCAACCTCGTATAAAGAGGGTATCCTGAAGATTGTTTTATCAGGAGGTGATGCGGATACGAATGCTGCAGTAGCAGGTGCAATCCTGGGTGCTAAATTTGGAATAAGCCAGATTCCTGAAGAATGGAGGAATGGTCTTCTCTATGCTTCTATGCTCCATAACAAGGTGCAGGAATTCTACGCAATGTATCAATAAAAACATATAAAAAGTACGAAATCTCTTGCGGGTTTCATGCTTTTTGTTTATCTTTGCACCAAATAGACTGCATTCGGCAATTTTAAAGCAGACCTTCATATTGCTCGTTTGCATAATTACTAGCTAAAAGAAAGGATTCGATAATGAATGTAATGCAATTGAATACTGATATTTATAATAGCTTGGGCGTACTTTCTAATGACGGGAGCTATTTGGAAAAAGCTGCATGTTATCTTAAAAAAATGGCGCAAGCTAAAAGAGACGTGGAAAATGCAAAGGCTAAGGAAGAAGCCCTTGCTAGTATCAATCAGGCCTTTACGGAACTGAAGCTTCATCGCGAAGGAAAAATGGATTTTATTCCTGCGGAGGATTTGCTTAATGAGTTATAGGA